>CAINLT010000503.1 GCA_903850505.1 uncultured Myxococcales bacterium
GACCGCTGGGATCCGACTGGCTACCGCGATGGCATGGAACCGCTCGTCACAGCGCTGGTCAAGCAGTTCGGCTGGGTGCTCGCGCCACGTGACGAAACGCCCTGGGAACCCGGATCGAACTAAGGATCTCAGGTACTAGGTCTCGCGTCAGCGGACGTCAATGGAGGGCAGGGCGGGTCAGGGGTGGGGCGGCGTGCCTTGCTTGACCGGAGCCTGCTGGTGTCCGTCGCAACCTCGACAACAGGAACCGGACCGTGCCACAGTCCCGCCGCAGCGTGGTTGCCCATTGCTCACTGATCCCAATGCTTTTCCAAGGATGATCCGATGACAAGCGTCGCTGACAAGCTGGAGCACGCGCTCACCAACCGGCTGCAACACCGTTCGCTCGATGACTTGCTCAAGACCCGGTCGCTGGCAAGCGCCGAGGCGCAGTTCCGCGACGACTATTCGGGCAGATTCCTTATCGAACTCTTGCAGAACGCCCGCGATGCGTGGCTGAAGCGCTACCCGGACAGCCGGGATGGCATCGTCGTTGTTCACCGGAGCGCAGATGCGGTTCTGGTGGCCAACCGCGGCGCGCACATCGAGCCAGAGATCTTGCTCGGGTCGCTGACGCAGATCGGTGCATCGACGAAACCGCGCGGCGAAGCCATCGGGCACAAGGGTATCGGCTTCAAGTCGGTGCTGGAGGTCAGCTCGACGCCGCAAGTGTTCTCTTGCCCAGACTCGCGGGGAAACTTCCAGCTCGCGGTGAGATTCGACCAGATGGAAGCGGCCGCGGAGATTCGTCGGCTGGTCGAAGCGGATTCTGACCTCGGTCCAGCGGCTTGGCAGTCGTGGATCGACGCGCTGCAAGATGCCAACCCCAGGGAGTCCCACGTTCCGACACTCGCCTATCCGTTGGTCATCAAGGCGGCGGAAGCGAAGGAACTGCAGGCCCGCCTCGGCAACATACTCAGCAAGTACGGAGTATTCGACACGGTCATTCGACTGCCGGTCGCTCCAGTGGGCGAGCATCACGAGAAGATCGGCGCGGCGCTGCGCCAGATCGACGAAGCCATGCTTGTCTTGCTCGGGTGCTTCAAAGAAGTCGTAGTCCTCGATGAAGTGGATCCTGCAAATTCTTGCAGTTGGAGGATCGCGCCGGCCGAGTACCACGAGCAAAGGGCGCACGTGCCTGGGGCGCCACGACATGTGACCGTGCATGGCGGCGAGGACGCAGACTGGCTGCTGTACGAGCGGTCCATCGAAGACGAAAACGGCCTCGCTGCTCAACTTGCCGTCGGCGTAAGGCTGCGCGCCGACGGTGAAGGGCTGCGCCCGGTTCCCGCGGGCAGCGTGTTTCATGTCTTCTTCCCGACGGAGATTCAGACACACTTGCCCTTTCTGCTTCACGCTTACTTCTCGGTAGATGCAAGCCGCCGACACTTTGCCGAGGTGGATGCAGCGCGGAACAAACGGTTGCTGGCGGCCATGGCAGACTTGTGCGTGGATGTGACTCGAGACTTGGTCGCCCAGCAGTACATGGGTGGTCGCCGTCTCGATGCCTCGGGGTTGGCGGCCTTGTTCGCGGCTTGCCGCGGCAGCCCGGACTCCGGCATGGCAAAGGACTTCCGCAGCGGACTCCTCGAAAAACTGAAGCATGAGCAGTGGGTTCCAGCAATCGGTCCAGACGCTTGGACGACGCCCCTTCGCGCGCTCGCGGCGCCGACCGGCGCCACGATCCACAGTGCGTTGCAAGAAGCCTTTCCGGCAGAGCAGCTCGCCGGGGCGGGTTTGGCCCTCGCACGAGATACCACCGCAGAGTCACTGGCTTTCCTCCAGGCCGAGCTTTCCAGCCCGGTGCTAGATGCACGTCGTCTCGCTGACCTGGTTCGCGAAAAAGCTATTGGAACATCAGCCGATGCGTTCCTTGCGCTGCTGGACATCCTGGCCACGTGGACGCCCATGGACTTGGAAACGCTCGTGGAGGGCGTTGGCGTCGACGACGGACCAGCCTTTGTGCCAGTCGTCGACGATGCCGGCAGCCTGAGGCACGCAGCGCTGCCGCCGGCGCTGACCCGCGTCGGGCAGCGCACGTCGGTTCGTCTTTTCTACCGAAAGGGGCGTGGCAACGAGGGGGCCACCCCGACCCAAGTCGATGAGACCTTTGGCCCGCCGGACTGCCTGCGGTTCGCGTTCCTTCCTCGCGCGGTGGGCCAGGTCGTGGCCCATCAACCTGTGTTGGCTGGGCTGGGCGTCAGCCCGTTTGACGTCAACGACGTTCTAGACAGGTTGGCAGAACCGCTCGAGAGGGATATGCCTGACGCCGATCATCGCTCAATTGCCCAGTTTGTCTGGCGACTTGGTGCCGCAGCAGACCAGTTTGCACATGGCACAGAACTAGGTGTGCCGGGCCGCTATTTCTGGCGCGCTCCGATGGACTCGTTGACGGATCGGCCGCGGCGGGACGCCTGGAAACGGCGCAGGACGGTCGCTCAGGTCAAGCTTCCCGCGCGAGACGGCAGCTTGCAACCCGCTGGACGCTTGGCTTTCGGACCGTCCTGGGCTTGGGGAGACCCGGCAATCGATGACGCGCTTCTGGCCCTGGAGAGCCTGGCGCCAGGCGATGGCTGGCTGCTGGCGGACGTGAACGTCTTGCGGAACTACCTTGGCTTGTCGGCGGTGCCGGAAGTTGAGGCCGCCTCGTTGGCCTTCGTTCGGGCGTTCGCGCGCTGGCTCGGAGTGTGGGAGACGTTGCCGATCGAGGCGACAGCACGCGCAGAGGTTAGGGAATCCGACCCTCGCATACCATGGCCGGAAGTGCCGGGACGCATGGCGCATTGGTCCGCCGACTGTGCTCAGATCGCGCATGCGAACCCATGGGTGACCGAGGATGCCCGCGCGGCATGGGCCATTCCGGTGAGCCCAAAGCAGCGCAACACGGTCGCCGACCTCATCGTCGCAAGCCTACCGTTCTTGGATCAGCACCGAGATCTCGGCGTGCAGTGCCGCCAGTGCAAGTCCCACCGCACGCCGCACCATGAAGCGAGGCGGAACCGTGCGTGGTTCGTCGAGGAGCTGCGGCAAGCCCCGTGGGTGCCAGTGCTGCGACGTGGAGTGGCCGGCGAACTTGCCGCTCCGTGCGATGCATGGGTTATCAACGAAGACGTTGATCCGCGGCTAATGCCTCGAATGCCGTACGCATTTCTATCTGTAGTGGAGGGACCCTACCGCGATGTGGCGCTGCAGTTCGGCGCCCGGCAACTTGAGACTGCTGACGCCGCGACGTTGGAGGCGTTGTTGCGCAGACTGCGGTCGGACTTCGAGGGCGACACGCTGCAGCCCGATCCGCGGCGCAATCCTGGAGCTCGGCAAGCGTTCCGGGCCCTTCATCAGCGCCTCTGCAGCCGACTGGCACAATTGCCCGATGGGCGCGCAGCCCTGGCAAGAGTCGGCGTACTTTGCGAGCAAGCGGGCGAGATGACTTACCTTGCGACAGCAGAGGTCGTCCATGACGACGGCGCCCACGCTGCTTACAAGCGGCACCTCACGGCCAAGCTCGCGTTCGCGGTCTTCGCGCGCGACATGTCGAAGGAACAGGCTGAAAGCTTAGGAATTCGACCGTTTCGCGTCACGAGCGTCCTGGACCATGCCGCCGGCTCCTCAGAAGACGTCACCGGAGAGCTGCGGACACGCTTGAGCGACCTCACGTATCAGGTGCTTGCGCTGCTCGTGCACGCTCCGGTCCGGCCCATCGATATCGCCA
>CAINLT010000504.1 GCA_903850505.1 uncultured Myxococcales bacterium
CCCAGCCAGACCAACCGGCCGGCGGAGGACTGGCTGCAGCGGCTGTTGGCGGAACGGCTGGCGCCGGGCGGCGCGGTGGTGCTGGTGGAGCCCGCGACGCGGCACGGTTCGCACAAGCTCATCGGCGTGCGCGAGCATTTGGTGGCGGAGTCGGGGCTGACGATCGTCTCGCCGTGCATGGGTTCGATGCCTTGTCCGATGGCCGACACGACGCGCGACTGGTGTCACTCCGAGCAGCCGTGGCAGCGGCCGCGGTTGGTGACCATGCTGGACGACGCGATCGGCCACCGCCGCGCGACGCTCAAGTTCAGCCACCTGGTGTTGATTGACCAGCCGCCGCCGCCGGTGAATCGTCAGTTGTTCCGCGTGATTGGCGGGCCGATGACGGCGGGCGACACTTTCCGCCGCTATCTCTGCGGCACCGATGGGCGGCGCGTGGCCGTCGCGGAGCGGCACGATGCCGGGCGGACCTGGCCGGAACTGACGACAGCGTGGCGTGGTGATGCGCTCGTGGTGCCCGGCCAGCCCGCGGACCTGCGACGCGGGAGCGGCACGGAGGCGGGCTGGATCCCGCAGAAGCAGCCGAAGCAGGAACAGCGTCCGCAACAGCCGGGACGTCCGCAGCAGCCGGGACGACCGAAGCAGCCTGGGTCGCAGCAGCCGGGACGTCCGGGGTTTGCCGGTCGGGAACCGGTGGCACCCCGTAAGCCGCGGCGCTAGCATGTGCGAACGTGCCGTTTGCCCCGGCCGGAGGATCGTAGGCATGGCGCGTGCAATGCGTTGGCTCGTTTGGATGGCGGTCGGTCTCGCGGCATGCGGCCAGATTCGCATCGTCGGCGAAGACGCAGCC
This sequence comes from uncultured Myxococcales bacterium, assembly GCA_903850505.1. Lineage (GTDB taxonomy): Bacteria > Myxococcota_A > UBA9042 > UBA9042 > UBA9042 > CAIYBN01. The sequence continues at coordinate 851 of CAINLT010000504.1, forward strand.
ATCCTGCCAGACGACGTTGCGGGCGACGCAGGCAGCGACACAGCGAGCGACAGCGCGGGCGACAGCGGCACCGACGCGATCGCCAACGACACCGCGGGCGGCTGCCAGACGGACGACGACTGCAAGGGCATCAAGGGCAAGACACCCTGCAAGTACCCGATCTGCGTGAAAGCGACGGGCCAGTGCAAGCTGCAGTTGCGCTCCGTCGGCGACCTGTGCGTGGACCCGTTCACTGATCCCGTCGCGTGCCAGGAAACCCGCTGCGACGGCACCGGACAATGCACGGCGCAATCCCAGCAGGACGGGACGGCGTGCGGCATCGGCGCCTGCGGCAACGTCTGCAAGTCGGGCACGTGCACGCCCGCGACTGCCGCGGACTACGACGACAAGAATCCGTGCACCAACGACTATTGCGATCAGGGCAAGGTCGTGGCGCACGAGCCGGTCACCAATCCGGCGCTCCTCTGCGACGACGGCGACTCCTGCACGCAAGGCGACGCCTGCATCGCCGGCGCTTGTCAGGGCTCGCCACTCGGCTGTTCCGACGGCATCGATTGCACGGTCGACACGTGCGCCAAGGTGGGCGGCTGCCAGCACACGCCCAAGCTGGACGTCTGTTCCGACGGCAATCCGTGCACCAAGGACGCCTGTGACCTCGCGGTCGGCTGCACCGCGGTCGGCTTTGAAATCGGCACGTGCGACGACGGCAACGCGTGCTCCGCGCCCGATCTCTGCGAGAAAGGCGTCTGCAAAGGCAAGCCCTCGAGCGATCCCAGCTGCGCGTGCGCGTCCGACAGCGAGTGCGTCAGCAAGGCCACGGACCTGTGCAGCGTCAAGTACAAGTGTGACGGCATCCTCGGGATCTGCGTGCCCAAGCCGGACTCGGCGGTAGTCTGCGACGCGTCCAAGGACGGCGCGTGCCGCAAGACCGCGTGCGACCTGACGAGCGGCAGTTGCGTGACCTTGCCGATCGCGGGATCACCGACCTGCGACGATGGCAACGCGTGCACCGCGGCGTCCTACTGCGTTGCGGGTGACTGCGTCGGGACCGCGCCCGCCGATTGCGCGGACAACAATCCCTGCACCGCGGACGGATGCGCGGGCGACATCGGCTGTTTCCACACATCTGCGGTAGGCGCGTGCGATGACGGCAACCTGTGCACGGAAAACGATGCGTGTCAGGCCAGCGCCTGCGTCGGCAGCAAAAAACCTTGCGATGACGGTCTGTTGTGCACGTTTGACAGCTGCGACCCCAAGACCGGCGACTGCCAGCACTTGGGCGATCCGTCGGCGTGCAACGACCAGAATCCGTGCACGTCTGACACGTGCGATCTGAGCGCCGATTGCCAGCACGCGGTCAATGACGCGGCCGCCTGCGACGACGGCAACGTCTGTACGGACGACGTGTGCAAGAGCGGCAAGTGCATCTCCGTCGTGAAGTGCGATTGCGCCGCCGACGTGGACTGCGACGACAAGAATCCGTGCACGACCGACGTTTGCCAGGCCGGAAAATGCGTGGCCAAGGCCGCGGATGGCAACACATGCAGCCCGGGCGACAAGTGCCAGAAGCCGGGCAGCGGCACGTGCAGCGGCGGCGCATGCTTGGCTGGCAACGCGCCTGTGGACTGCAGCGCGGTCGCGGATGCGTGCAACGCCGGCATTTGCGACGCCAGCACCGGCAAGTGCCAGCCCGTCGCGAAGCCCGCCGGCACCGCGTGTGCGGACGGGGACGGCTGCACGACGGGGGACACGTGCGAAGGCGGCAAGTGCATTGCTGGCGCGCCGTTCATTTGCCCGCCGCCGGTCGCGCAGCCGTGCAAAGAGGCGATTTGCCAGTCCACCGGCGCAGAGGGCCACGTCTGCCAGGCGTGGGCCAGGCCAACCGGCACGTCTTGTGATGACGGGCTATTTTGCACCGTCGCCGAGCAATGCGACGCCAGCGGCGACTGCCTCGGCACGCCGTTTGCCTGCGGCTCGCCGTCCACCTGCCTGCTCGGGATGTGCGACGAGACACAAAAAGGCTGCGTCTTCATCAACGCCAGCAGCACGACGCTCTGCGACGATGGCCTCTACTGCACCGTCGGCGACGCCTGCAACGGCTCGGGCGCGTGCACGGGCGGCGCGCCACGGGTCTGCGCTGGCGGCGCGTGCCTGACCGGCGTCTGCGACGAGCCGACCGATCAATGCCTCACGCAGGCCACCACCAGCTGCTGCAGCGTCGACGCGGACTGCGACGACGGATTCCCGTGCACAACGGACACCTGTAGCGCCAGCGCCTGCGCGCACACCTCCAACACAGTCTGCTGCGCGCCGGTCCTGTGGGCCAACAACTTCGACACCGCCGGGCTGGAAGGCATGAAGCTCACCAACAGCAGCGGCAGCCTCGCGCTTGGCTGGCAGTTGCGCGCCAACGCGGTGTTCAGCAGCGGCCCCTCGGCGCTGTACTACGGCAATCCGTCCGCCAACAACTTCGACTTTGGTGCGTCCTCCGGCATCGCCAGCACGCCGCCCATCGCCTTTCCGCCGTTCATGTTCGCCTCTGGCACGCTCAGCTTCTCCATCTGGACTGACACGGAGAACGGCAACGGCTACGACCTCTGGAGCGTCAACGCCATCGCCACAAGCCCGACCGGCGCCGTGACGACGACCGTGCTCTTGAACAAGCCACAGCTCGCGGCCATGAAAGTGTGGGCGCCGTTCAACGTCGCCTTGCCTACGTCGTTCCAAGGCCAGACCGTGCGCTTTGAGTTCTCGTTCAACACGGTCGACGCCGTGGCCAACGGCGGGCAGGGCGTCTATCTCGACGACATCAGCGTACAGGTGCCGTGCCTCTGAACGGTGCAGCGCAAAAGGACTTGGCGATCATGGCGATACCGGAAGATTTTCAGTGGCAGTTGGGCGAGCCGTTGCCGGGCGACCGGGCGCTGCGTCCGACGTCCCAGCGGCTCGCGGGCAAGAGCGTGGCCTTGTGCGTGACGGGTGGCATCGCGGCGTACCGGACGCCGGGGCTTGTGCGCGAGTTGCGGCGCGCGGGCGCGGACGTGTACGCGTTCACGACGCCGAGCGCGCTGCAATTCGTGACGGTGGACGCGCTGGAGTGGACGACGCTGCACCCGGTCGTGCACGCGCTGGACGGCCGCGCGCAGCACGTGGAAACGCATCCCGACGCGTACCTTGTGGCGCCGGCGACGTACTCGACGATCAACAAACTGGCGGTGGGCGTCGCCGACAACGCGGTAACGACGACGCTTGCGAGCGCCCTGGGGCTGCTGGAGCAGGGCAAGACGCAGGTGCTGCTCGCGCCGACAATGCACGGCTCGATGGTCAATGCGATCCTGCGCGATAGCCTGGCGCGGCTCGCGAACCTGGGCTGCCTTGTGATTCCGCCGCTGGCACGCGACGGCAAGGCGACGCTTCCGGATGACGCGACGCTTGTGGATGCGCTGGCCACGGCGCTGGGACGCTAACGCATGAGGACTGGAGGACGCGCGATGTTTGAGCGGATTGTGTTGCTCGTGGGACTGCTGGCGCCGACGCCGCTCCTGGCGATGGACGTGACCGATGTTCAGGGCGGATGTGAGCCGTCGCTGGCGCACAAGCTGGTGCGGCAGGCGAGCGGCAAGTTGGAGCGCTGCGGGGCGACCGGGCAGGTGATGGTGCACGTGGCGCCGGACGGACGCGTTGAGGGCGTGGACGCGGATGCGGACGCCAAGCCGTGCCTCACTGCGCGCATGGCCCAATGGCGTCTCAAGATGCGGGAGGCACGGCATTGTACGCTGCACCTGCGGACGGAGAGCGCGCAACGGCAGCTGCAACAGAACGTCGAAGCGGCGGCAACCGGGCATCCGGTTCTGGCGTCCACGCCGCTGATTCCAGTGCCGCCGCCGCCGCCGCGTCCGGCTCTGACCAAGCCGCCGGTGCCGGTGGCGCCCAATCCCGTGCCTGCAGCGGCGGTCGCGACCCAGCCGACGACTGCGCCCGCCGAAGCTACCAAGCCGGCCAAGCTGACCCGCGCCGAAAAGGCCAAGCAGCGCGCAGACGCGATCCACGCCAAGAAGGCGGCAGTGGCGGAGGCGCGCGCGGCAAAGAAGGCGGCGCGGGCAGACGCGATCGCCGCGAAGAAGGCGGGTCACGGCGATGCGGGCCAGGTCAAGCGGAGCGCTGCGGCAGAGAAGCGCGCTGCGCGAATGGCGAGCGCAAAGGACGCGAAGGCGGCGAAGGCGGCGAAGGCCAACGCCAAACGCGAGGCGCGGGTGGCAAAACACAAGGATGCCAAGGCCGTAGCCGCGGCGAAGAAGGCGGCGAAGCACGGGCACAAAAAGCCTCGTCACGTCGACTAAACATCCTGACCGATTGCCAACACCAGGCATCGTCGCCCAGACCGGTTGCATTTGGCACTGGGACCGCGAGCGTGCACCTCAGGTGACGCGCCGCGGTTCGGAGACGGAAAGTCTCGAACTTCGGTCGGAGTGTGTAAATTTTCGGTCGCGCAGGGCGCGGTCGCCCGGCGGAATTCCGCGCTGGACTCGGCGCTGGATTCTGCCCCTTACGCCACGCCGGTTGGTCGGTCCGCGGCTGCTTGCGCTCCGCTGCGAGTCGTGGCACACACTGTTTCGCCATGACACGTCTCATCACGCACATCCAGCCCCGTTCCGCCGACTACCAGCGCAACCGCACGCACATGCTGGGCTTGCTCGA
>CAINLT010000505.1 GCA_903850505.1 uncultured Myxococcales bacterium
ACCACCGCCGCACGTTCACCGCGGAGGATGCCGTTGACCTCGTGCTCGACGAGTCCGAATTTGAACTCTGCGTCTTCACTGGCTGCGATTTCTCGCGGCGCACGGCGATGAATGCGGTCTTCCGTGACTGCCGTTTTGAGCACTGCAACTTCGCGATGGTCAAGCTTGGCGTTGCGGTCCTGCGGGACGCCGTGTTCGTCGGCTGCAAGCTCACCGGCGTCGACTTCTCGGCCGATGGCGACTTCACGTCGTTCAGTTTCACCGACTGCCTGCTGGACTACGCCATCTTCCACCGGCTGAAGATCAAGCGGACCCAGTTCCTGCGCTGTTCGCTCACCGAGGCCGATTTCTCTGGCGCTGACCTGACTTCCGCGCATTTTGCCGAGTGCGACCTCGCCGGTGCGCTGTTTGACCAGACCAACCTGGAGAAGGCGGACCTGCGGACAGCGCACAGCTTCGCGATTGACCCGGAGCGCAACCGCCTGCGGAAGGCCCAGTTCTCGCTGTTTGGCGTGACCGGGCTGCTGGTGAAATATGGAATCGTGGTCGAGTAGGGTACTTCGGACACGACCGAAGGCTTTGTCAGATCGATGAAAATACAGACGATTCGTCGATATGTGAATCCAAGATCCAGCAGGCCTGACCGCGATTCAGCGCCCCTAGAACCAGCCGCCAATCGTTGTCGCAAGACCGAAGGTCGTGACCTTGGAGCCGTCCGAGCTCGTGTCGCCGGCCTTGTCGGTCGCCGTCAAGTCCGTGCGGAAGTCAGGGCCCGCGCCGATGAAGAAGTGCGGGACGATGTGCCAAAGCACGGGGACGAAGATCTCCATGGAGAATGCGCTGGAGCTGAACTTGTTGCCGCTGATGGTCATGCTGGACGACCCGTAGCCGAGGATCAATTCGGGCAGGATCGAGAGCTGACTCATGAGGTTGAAGTTGTAGCCGCCGTTCACGCTGATGCCGAACGTGCTGGTGTCGGCTCCGCCCTCCGGCGAGCGCACTGCGCCAAGGAGTCCCGCGCCCACGAGGACGTTGTCGATCACGAAGTAGCTAAGCTGGGGCTCAAACGAGAACCGGAACTCGCTCGTTGACCCGCCGCCCGGCGCTTTTGTCGATCCCATGCCGAGGTACAGCGAGCCGGCGGGCACAAACTGGCCCTTCTCGCCAAACACCGCGCCGACGTGGCCAGCTGGGTGGTCTGCTTGCGCGATGCTCGGAACAAACAGCAGAAGGGACGCGAAGACGAGGCAAATTGACGTGAACTTCATGATGTCCTCCAGTGGTCCTTCTGCCGTTGGACAGGCAACCGGAGTGTCCGGCTGAGCCGCGGGCAAATGGCCAGCAACAAATTAGGCGGCGGCTGGGTGGCCGCAAGCCGCAGGAATTCCCACGGGCGGGCAAAAAGCAGTAGGGTGTACGCCGCACCGCTGCGATGCGGGCGTGGAGAACGACGATGGATGAACGCCCCCTGTTGATCGGCAAGCTGGAAGCGCAGTTTCGCCAACTGTCGACGCTGTTGTATGACACGAGCATAGACCCGCGAATCGTGGACGCCGAGATCGCGCCGCTGTTGGACGAGAACGTCCGCTTTACCGACCCGTGGCAGCAGGAGAAAGGGCGCGGCAAGTACCGCCTTGGCCTCGCTGGCTTCCACGCCATGTTCCGGTTCACGCTGGACATTACGCAGGCCAGCGTGCAGCTCGCCGCCGATGGCGCGAGTGGCCGGGCGATGGTCGACGGCATCATGAACCTGCAGCCGCTGGGCCAGCTTTTCACGTATCCGCTGCGGACGATTCTCGTGTACGAGTTTGCCGTGAGTCCGGGCGCGGACGGGGCGCCGCAGATTCGCATCCACGCGCACGAGGAGATGTGGAGCATCGCGGACATGATCGCCGTGCTGCCGATGACCGGTCGCGTCTACCGCCGCCTGTTTCGTCCAGCGTTTGCCCGCGGCTTCCTTGCGGCCTCCTGGCTGAGCGCGCGGGCGCGCGGCGTGCTGCCTGATTGGCGGTCCAAGCCGCAGTAGCTGACGCCTTTGGGACGGCGACCGGTCGCCGCTGGCAAACGCGCGGATTTCTGGCAGACTTGCGGGGTATTCGGCCTGCTGGCCGGGGATTGTGGCATGCCCATTTCTCACTTGGTCGCTCGCTTGGGGCTCTGCGCCGTCGCCGGTCTGGCTGGCGCGTGCAGCACGCCCGCGACGTTGGGCGACGGGGCGCAGGCGGACGCTGGTTCCGTGGTCTTTGACGCCAACGGGTTCTCACACGATGGCGGCAAGGTCGATGCCGGAAAAGCCGACACCGGGCAAACGGACGCGTTGAAAGCGGACGCCGCCAAAACGGACGTCGATGCTGCGACGCTCGATACCGGCAAGGACGCCCCAGACGCCAAGGACGTTCCCGCTGCGGACGACGTCGTCGATGTGGACGCCGCGCCCGACGCCGCCACTGACGCTGCCGGCGAAGACGCCGCGCTTGCCGACACGCTTGCCGACGATGTGGACGCAGAAACGGCGACCGATGCGATGGCTGCGGACGCCGCTGACGCTGAGGACGCCGATACGGGCACTGTTCCCGCGCCTTTTGGCCACTTGTGCGACCCGTGTTCAGCGTCGTCGGCGTGCAACGAGGGTGGCGCCACGGCCAACGTCTGCATCAGCTCCGGCGCGGACGGCTCGTTCTGCGGCACGGCGTGCGATCCGGCGGATCTTGGCACCTGTCCCGACACGTACGTTTGCACCGCGCTGACCGATCCCGTCATCGGCGCCACGCACCAGTGCAAGCCCGACAATGGCGTGTGCACCTGCAGCGTCCCGGCGGCAATCGCCAAGCTCAGCACGCCGTGCCAGGTCGCCAACAGCACCGGCACGTGCACCGGCACGCGCAGCTGCGGCGTCTCGGGCTTGGGCAAGTGCACCGCGCTCCCGGCGATGGATGAAGTCTGCAACGGCCTGGACGACAACTGCGACGGCAAGACGGACGAGGGCCTGTGCACCGGTAACGCCTGTTTG
>CAINLT010000506.1 GCA_903850505.1 uncultured Myxococcales bacterium
GGACTTCGTACCAAACTGCTCCTGTGCGTAGCTCAGCGCCTCGCGCGCCAGCGTCACCGCCTCGGGTGCGCGACCTTGCGCCAGGAAATTCTGGATTTGGCCGCTCGCCGCCTGCAATTGGGTCGCCGCCTCAGGCAGCGGCGCGGCCGTCTCAGCCTGAGCCTGGCCGGTCAGCAGCACGCTCAGGCTCAGTACGAGCAGCGCGTTACGGACCACCGGGCGTCCCTTCGGTCGGCTTGCCGCCCGCACCTGCCCACGACTGCGTGCCAAACGCTGCGTCATCCGGCTCGGCCGCATCGGCCGAATCCCCGCGCAGCGCCACACTCGGTGCCTCACGTTCGCACGTCTGTGCGCCTGCCAACAGCTTCTCCGCCTGTGTGCGCGCCGCCGGCGGCACGTCGTTGGCGAGGCATTTGTTCAGCAGCTCAATCGACTTGCCGCACTTCTGCGCCCGCCGGTACGCCTGACCCGCCGCGCAGAGCACTTGCGGGTGATTGCAGAAGTTGTAGCTGATGACAAACGCCGGCGCGGCCTCCCAATAGCGTTTCTTCTGGAAGAGACGCTGCGCCTCGTAGTACGCCTTCTCGGCCTGCGGTTCGTCGGGGCAAACGCTGGCGGCGGCCACAGGCGCAACGGCGACGGCCACCGGAGAGGGCGCGGTCACGGGCGCGGCGCAAGCCGTGAAGACCGCTAACGGCAGTACGGATCGAAGGGATCGCATCCTTTCCTTTTGGCTTTGGCCTTTGCGGGATGGACGTCAAACATCGGCGGCGGCGGAATCACGGGTGCGGGCGTCGCTTCCGGCGCGGGGGCAGGCGTCGGTTTCGGCGCGGGCGGCGACGCAGGCGTGGCGGGCTTGACGTCGGCAACTGGCAGCATCGGGTCACTCGCCGTCGTCTCCGGAATCACCTGCATCCGCTGGGTATAGATCGCCGCGATCGCCGCCAAGGACAGCAGGATCACGGCGATCGCGCCCAACATCAGCAGCTGCCGGCGGACCGCCAGCCTGGCCACATCCTGCGGCGTCAGTGCGGGCGGCGGCGGCGCCCCCACAACCGTATTCCTCCGCGTGGTTTTCGGCTGCAGCGACGCAGCATCAACCGTCTCACCGTTCACCGTGATGTGCGGCATCGCGCCGTCCATCGTCTGCGCATCGACCGTCACCGCCGGGATCGCCGAGGAACTGACGCGCACGACGAGCAGCGACCCGGAGACGTGACCGCGCTTGCCCATCAGCGCCTGACGCATGGAACCGGCGTCGGCAAAGCGATCCTGCGGCCGCTTGGCCAGCGCGCGTTCGATGGCGGCAATGAACGGGTCCGAAAGCAACACACGCGCACGGTCGCGCAACGGCGGCGGCGGCTCGTTCACATGCTGGTAGAGCGTCGACACGGGCGTATTGCCGGCAAACGGCGTCGTCCCCGTCACCATCTCATACAGCACCACGCCGACGCTGTAGAGATCGCTGCGCCGGTCAATCGCCAGACCCTGCGCCTGTTCCGGGCTCATGTAGGACGGCGTACCCAGCACCTGTCCCGTGTGCGTCAGCGCGTTCTGCGCCGCCAACTCCGCGGAATGGGCGATACCGAAATCCAGCACTTTCACTGTCGGGTCGTCGCCGTGGACCTCGTGCAGGAAGATGTTGTGCGGCTTGATGTCGCGGTGAATCAGGCCTTTCTCGTGCGCTTCGGCGAGGCTCCGCAACACCGCGTCGGCGATCGCCAGCGCCTCCATCTCCGTGAAGACCTCGCCGCGCCGCAGCCGTTCGCGCAATTCGTCCGCAAGCGTACGGCCGTCCAGAAGCTCCATGACGAGGAAGCACGCGCCGCTCGCGTCCTGGCCAAAATCGAAGACCCGCAGCGTGTTCGGATGGCCCAAGCCCGCCGTCGAACGCGCTTCCAGAAAGAACCGCTGGAACACGACGTCGTTGTCGCCGCCCGGCAGCGCCAGCACTTTGACCGCGACGTCCTGACCGGTGCCGATGTGCTGGCAGCGAAACACCGCGCCAAAGCCGCCGCGGCCGATCTGCTTGATGATTTTGTACTTGCCGCCAACCAACGTCCCGGGCGTCAACGCGTCCAGGTTCGCCTGCACTGGCCCGGAAACGAGCGTCGCCATGCCGTCGACGGGACAGCGGCTCTCATCGGTTTCATGGCCGCA
>CAINLT010000507.1 GCA_903850505.1 uncultured Myxococcales bacterium
ATCTGGAAGACAAGTACCGCCAGGAAATTGAAAAGCTCGCGGTGCCGATTGAAGAGCAGGCGCTGGCCGGCTTGAACTTCGCCATCACGCTCGCCCACAACGCTGGCGTGTACAACAAGTGGTCCAAAGAGGCGGGCGACTACGCGGCACGGGTGAATCCGAACGCGTTCCCGACCATCGAGAAGGACCCGAACCTGCCCAAGGCGATTACCGCCGTGAAGTCGGACAAAGCGACGGATGCAGCGACCTCGGCGGCCTTTGTGACCTCCGTGCGCCGCGGCAAGTTGACGGCGTCCTACAAGCCCAAGGCGGATGCGCCCGCGCCCAAGTAATTCCGACCGCATCTGAGACACCGGCAGCGGCCGCCCCGAGTGGCACTGCCTGGCACCGCGAGGAACCTGATGAAGCTGACTTTGACGACCACGAGTTTGATTGCCCTGCTTGCGCTGACCGCTGCGGCGCCGGCGTTTGCCGCTGACGGCCAGGATCACCTGCCGAGCCTGTCGCCCGAGGTGGAAGCCTCCATGCGCGCGGGTCTGGCGGCGGCGCTGCGCAAGCTGCCCAAGTGCAATCCGTACCAGATGCTGGAGAACGGCGAGTGCTGCAGCCCCGGCTTCGTGTCGCTCGGCAAGGAATGCGCGCGCATTGCGCCACCGGCTTGCGCGAGCGTGGCGATTGACGCGCCCGAGTCCTGCAACATCACGCGGTGCGCGCGTTTTTCGCGCAGCGTGGAGAAGGAAGTCCCCGCGCTTGACGACGCTGGTCAGCCGATTGCCGGCAAGATGGAAAAGAAGAGCGAAGACCTTCCGTGCGAACCGTGGGTCGGCGGCAAGCGCGACCTGACGTGCGAGCAGGACACCTACGAGTGCAAGCCGGAAGAACTGAAGTCCGGCGCGCCGCGTTGGTGCGGCGACTGGTTGAAAGAACTCGCGGCGTTGCCGCCCGCTGATGGCAGCGCCGCGCCGGTCGAAAAGAGCTACGTGCGCTGCAAGGCCGGCTCGGATGGCTGCTTCCTGCAGGAGCGCGAGTGCACGGGCAAGGAACTCCTGGAAAACAAGTCCGAAGGCGCCGGTCCGTGCAAGGTCGGCGAATACATTGACGTCTCCAACGGCCAGTGCTCGACCTACAAGTGCCCGTCGATTTGCCTGACCTCCGACGGCCGCTGCGCCAAGTGCGGTCCCGACTACACCGGCGCGGCCGTCGAGTTCCAGAAGGCAGTCAACGGCGAGAAGCGGTTCTACGAGGCGTATTTCAACCTCGGCATGGCGCTGGAACGTCAGGGCAAGTGGAAGGAAGCCGTCGCGGTCTACGAACAGGCCAAGGCGATCGCGCCGCAGGACGACCACGAGAAGTCGCTGCAGCTGTCGGCGCAGGCGTACATTGCGCGGGCCAGTCTCGCGGAATCGCGCCGTGCTTTGGAAGCGGGCGACAAGACGCGCGCCACCCAGCTCGCCGAGCAGGCCAAGAGCGTGTGCGAGTCGATTCGCGGTCAGGATCCGGACAACACCGTGGCCAACGTCACGCTGGCGATCTACTACCTCGACCAGGATAACCTCGATCTCGCCGAGCAGTTCGTGCGCACGGCGTTGCGCGCCAACCGCGAAGACACGATCGCGCTGAACATCCGCGGTCTCATCAAGCTGCGTCAGGGCAACAACGACATCGCCCGGTGGATTTTGGAAGACAAGGTGCTCGCGCTCGACCCGGCCAATCCGGAAGCGCTCGCGAACCTGGGCCTCGCGTACGTGCGCTTGGGCGACCTGCCCAAAGCGGTCGTGGCGTTTGACCGCGCGGTCAAACTGAACCCGAACGCCGCGAGCGCGCGCCTCAATCTTGGCGCCATCTACCTGGAATACTTGAACTACCGCGATGCGGAGAAGCAGTACAAGGCGGCGCTCGCGCTTGAGCCGGACAACCTGGAAGCCTTGACCGGTTACGCACTGTCCCTGGAAGGCAAGCGCGAGCCGAAGAAGGCCGCTGAGATCTATGAGAAAGTGCTCGTGAAGGACGCGACCCGCACGGCGATCCTTGTGCGTCTCGCGCTCATCTACAACAACCAGCCGTTCAATGACGGCAAGCGGTCGATCGAGTACTGGAAGCGCTACATCAAGGACGCCAATCTGCCCAAGGCGGACGAGGTCAAGCCGCAGCTGGATGCCGCGCGCGCCGAGCTGAAGAAGTACGAGAAGGCGCCCAAGAAGATGACGCCGGACTACGCGAAGCTGAAGGCGGCGGCGATCGCCAATGAAGCGGCGATGGCGCTGAAGTGGAAGAACTCGATCGCGATCGAGAGCCGCGTGCAGGCGATTGAACAGGGCATGATGCTGGAACAGCAGGCAAAAGACCCGAACAACAAGCCGCAAGAGCCGGCGCCCGCGCCGAAGTAGGCGCAGAATTCGATTGCGTCGCTGGCGCGTAACGCTAGACTGACTCAGCAACTTGGAGATCGACATGGCCCGCAAGCACCTGAAAATCGCCGCTTTCACCCTGGTCCTCGCTGGCCTGATGCCCGCCGCCGCAGCGTTTGCTGAAGACAAGTCGAAGTTCTACGACTTCAGCGACCAGCTCATCGACGGCGAAATCAAGAAGCCGACGACGCTGTACATGGAATCGCG
>CAINLT010000508.1 GCA_903850505.1 uncultured Myxococcales bacterium
CAGCTCAACCGCCGTAATCGCGCCGCGCTCCACCAGCATGTCGCCCAGGCGCCGGTGATGGCGCGCCAGTTCCGCGTTGGACGGGAACTTGTGCTTCGTCTTGTCCCACGCGATCGGCACGCCGGTCGCAAGGTGGCGGATATACTGATGCCAAGCCCGCGACACGGCTGCGAAGTTGATGAAGTTGTTGAAGACCGTCCGCGGCAGGCTCATCAGTCCTTGCTGCACGCCATTCAAGCGGCTGACGAAATAGATGCGCTCCAGCATGCGGTTGCTCAGCAGGACGATGTTGACAATCAGGACGGGGCGGAGCCACGCGCTGAAGATGACAAGACGCGACGCGGCGGGTCCAGCGAAGTGACGGTCGTCCAGCAAAGTGACTGCCAGCGTGTTGGCCAGCACGAAATAGGCGAGCACGGAGAATGGCGCCGTGATGATGCCTTTGCGGTCGCGGAAGAACATGTACCGGGTGAGCAAGCTGCCCTGCCACTTCAACTGCTGCCAACCAAGGAACGCAATGCCGAGGATCCAGCGCGCGCGTTGTCGATAGGCGGCCTGGAACTCGGAAGGAAAGTACTCGCACGTCGCCAGCAGGCCATTGGCCGTCGCCGACCGCTGCCACCACATGCCCGGCTGGCGGGCGCGCATGCGGCGGATCGGGAATCGCGCGAACGTCTGCCGCGTGAAGCCGTGGGCGGCGAGGCGGTAGCTGAAGTCGTAGTCTTCCGTCAGCGTGCTGGTGTTGAAGACCCGGCCGTTGTTGGCCTGCATCATCGCGCCGATGGCGTGACGGCCGTAGCAGAGCGCCACACCCGCGCCGGGGACAGTGCCCGTCAGTCGCTGGCGCACAACCAGGTCCTTCTGGTGCGTTTCGCTAAAGTCGTCCAGGTACGTGCCCGCCACCCACGCCGACCACTTCAGGTCCAGGGACATCACGGGCAGCTGGATCAGATCGTAGTCATCGATCTGGTCGTTGAAGTACTTGAGCTCGAGCGGATGGATCACGTCTTCGCAGTCGTGCATCAGCACGCCGGCAAAGCGCATCTCGTGCTCGGTTTCGTGCGCGACAATCTCGCGCAGGATCCAGTTCAGGCAGTCCGCCTTGCACGTCGGACCATCGGCGCCAACTGTCGCGCGCCGGATATGCTCAGGGTCGCGCGCGACCATCTTGTCTGCTTCAGCCGTCGTCGCCGCGTCATTGCGATACGTGCCGAGAAAGACGACGTAATGGCTGTAATCCAGCGTGGCCAGCGTGTTCTCAACCATGTGAGCGATGACTTCCGCCTCGTGCCACGCCGGCACCATGATGGCGAACCAGCGCTCCTCGCGCGCCCGCAGCGATTCCGCGGTGATGTTGGGCGCGCGTTGGCGCTTGATGACGACGCGGTGGAACTCGCTCGCCCAGAAGCACGCGTCGATGAACAAGTCGTCGAGGCCGCTCAGCAAAATGACGAACGCGGTGACAACGATCAGGCCGTTCAGCACGTCAAAGTAGAGGGACCAGGCCACGTGAGTCATCTCGATCTGCAAATCCTTGCAAGGGCGTCGCGGGGTCGGAGCCGGTCGGCCCGTTTGGCGCACTCAAGCCGACTAGACAGCCTCCGGGTACGGCAGTGCGCGTCGCGGCGACTGGCGACCAGCCTACAGCGCGCTCGCGGCGACGAACTTGTAGCCGGCCGCCTTGATGCCCGTGACGATCGCCTGAAGCTGCGTCAGCGGGTAGTACGGATGGAAGAAGAAGCTGGCCACGCCGTCGCGAATCACCAGGTTGTTCGTTGCGGTAGCGACGATGTCCGCAGGCAGGCGCGGCGGATGATTGTTGTACGCCAAGGGCTCGTAATTGCCGAGATTTTCCGGCTTGAGCTTCCAGCCGTACACATCCGTCACGGTGAACGGGTAGAAGAGGCCGATGCTGTGCTGCGCCGTCGGCGTGTTGATGCCGAGGTCGCCGCCGAAATAGAGGCCGCGGTGGTAGGCCGTCGCGAGCACGCCGCGAATCGCCTTGGAATCGACGGACGAGCCGGCGTAGTGCGGGTATTCAAAGATGGTCGGCGTCGCGAAACCGGCTGCCTTGAGCGCCGCGAGGCCGCTGTTCACGCGGCCGACTGCCCACGTCGCGGAATCGCTCGGCACGGGGCCGTCGTACACCACGTTGTTGGTCGTCGTGTCCACGTGGGCGATGTAGAACTCAAAATCATCCGCGCTGATGCCTGAGTACGGGTTCTTCTGCGCGCCGTATTGGTGCGTGTAGCCGTGCATCACCAGCGTGCCGCCGTGGCTCGTCGCGTATTTGATCTGCGTGACCATCTTCGGCCGGTCCGTCCATTTCACGGTCGTCGGCACGCCGCCGTTGTCGATGCCGAGCGGATCGGTGTACAGCGGGATGATCGCGACGCTGAACGGCACGCTCTGGCTGTAGAGGTAGTCGACGATCGCCTTGAACGCGACGGGATCCTCGACCGGGCTGACGTCTTCCAGCCGCACCAGCGCGCGATGCTGGGCGACCGTCGTCGGCGCCAGCGCGTCGAACAGCAGGTCGCAGAACGCCAGATAGCGATCGTTGTGGTCAATGTAGGCAAACGGCACTTCGCCAAAATACGTCAGGTTCGACGAGCGAACGGCCCACGGCAGCGTCGTACCATCGGCGCGCGACGCCGTCGCCAGCGTGGTCACCTTGGTCGCGTCAAACGGGCTGAACTGCATGATGCCGGCGCCGTTGGTCGGATCGCGGGTCAAGGCGGTGCCGCGGTAGTTCACCTGGCTGATGGACGTCACGTCGAACGCCCACGGGTTGTAGCCGTACTTGGTGGCGAACGTCGGCGAGCGATTGGCGAGCTGCCAAATGTTGTCGTAGATCCAGATGACCGGAACGGTCGTCGCGAGGACGTCGTCCAGAAAGGCGACCGGCAGCGGTTCGTCGTACGTGGAGCCGATGTAGATGACCGCCTTGTACTTCGCGATGTCGCCGACGACGTACTTCACGACCGGCTTGCTGGCCGTGACGCCAAAGTGGCTGGCGAGGTTGACCGCGGCGATGCCGTACAGTTCGCCGAGCCAGCCATAGGCGCCCGTGCTGTCGTACAGCACCAGCGTGCCGGCGGGCGTCGTGGCGAATTCCAGCGCGGTTTCCGCCGGACGCATATCGAGACCGCGATCCTGCGGCACCAGACGATGGCGGCCTTCATTCACCAGCGGCGCCTGGCCAAAATCCACCGGAAACGGATTCATGCTGGGCTGCGCGTGATTGCCGACGAAGGACACGGCGATCGGCTGGCCTGCTGCAGCGGCGGTCGCGGCAGGAGCAGGCGCCTCGTCCGTCGTCGCGAATTTGTGGTTGTGATCGACATTTGGAATGTCGTAGGTCGCACAGCCCGAAAACGCGATAACAACCGTGACGACTGCAAAATTCGCGATAGTCCGTTTCATGTTCCCCCTAATCTCACGCTTCTGAATGCCTTTTGGCAGACTTCTCAGCTGGCCACGACGCTAACAGAACCAAAACATTGCGCAAGCCCAATGCAGTGGACGTGGTGTTGGCAATTGTGAACTTCTCTTGACGGCCAACCGGGCCAACCGCCGGGGACGCGGACGGCGCGGCGCTACGGCGACCGCGCGCATCGAAATCCACTTGTGCCATAGCGGGAATTGGGCAATTGGCTGGCGCGCGCCGCAGCGCGGGTGGCCGCGGCCGTGTCGCTCCATGCGCCGCCGCGCACCGCCTTGAGCCCGCCGGGGCTGGCGATCGGCCCGACGGGATCGGTCGCGGTCGCCGCCGTGTAGAGGTCGTACCAGTCGGCGCACCACTCGTTGACGTTGCCGGCGAGGTCACACGCGCCCTGCCCGCTGTTGCCGGCGACCCGCGAGCACGGCGCCGAGGTGCCGCCACCGCCGCAGCCGCCGCCCGTGCCTTCGTCGAATACGGCCAACGTGCAGTCGACCGCCGCGTCGCCCCATGGCCAAGCCTGCACGAGCCCGGCGCTGCGGGCCGCGTATTCCCATTCGGCTTCGGTCGGGAGGCGCTTGCCGGCCCACGCGCAATACGCCGCCGCCTGGTACCAATCCACGCAATTGAGCGGCTGCGTTTCCATGTCGGCGACCTGCCAATTGCAGGCCCCCGCCGTGCCTGGCGCTGCGCAGGAAAACGCGCTCGTGTTGGCAGCACTACACCGCTGATCGGCGCTCAGGGTGGCGAAATATGCGGCGTATTGCTTCACTGTCACTTCCATCTTGTCCAAAGCGAAGGCGGAAAGCACGACGGCGTGTTGCGGTTGTTCATTCGCGTCCCCTTCGCCCGCCGGCGAACCCATCCAGTACGTTCCGGCGGGCAGCGCGACCATTGCGACCGGGTCGTTGTCGATGCAGAACTGCCCAGCGTCGCACGCGGCACCTGTGCCACAGGTCGCGCCGACCGGAAGCGCCACGGACGCGCACGCGCCGGAAGTGCAGACCTCGGCCGTGCACGGGTTGCCATCGGACGGACAAATCAGCGCGCTGCCGGCCACGCAAGTCCCGCCGAGGCACGCGTCGCCCAGCGTGCAGGCATCGCCGTCGGTACAGGTGCCCGGCGCGGGGCTGTGGCTGCAGCCGCTCGCGGGTTGGCAGGCGTCCAGCGTGCAGCTGTTGCCGTCCTCGCACGAGGTCGGGGCGCCGGCGAGGCAGACTCCGCCGCCGCACACGTCTCCGTCCGTGCATGCATTGCCGTCGTCGCAAGCGCCAGGCTGGCCGACGTTTGTGCACCCAGCGACCGCGTCACAGGCATCCGCCGTGCACGCATTGCCGTCGTCGCAATCCGCTGGCTGACATGCACCGCCATCGGCGCCATCCGCCGTCGCATCCGCCGGCGGTTGAACCCCGTCGTCGTCCGCGGCCACGTCGCCTGTCGCATCGTCCGCCGCGTCCACGGCCGCACTGTCCGCCGTTGCGGCATCCGCGTCCGCAACTGCCGCGTCGTCCGGCGTCACCGCATCCGCGTCCGCGACTGGCACGTCCGCAACCGCCGCGTCGTCCGCGGTCACATCTTCGGCATCCCCGACCGGCACATCGCCGCCAACCTCCGCCGCCGTCGCGTCAGCGGGCAGCGCCGTGTCGGAATCGCCATCGGCCAAATCAGCGGCGGCATCCAGCGCGTCGCCGGCATCGACCGCACCGTCGTCAATCGCGTCTGTCGTCGTTTCGCCATCGGCGAGGACCGCGTCGGTGCCATCGGGTTGCGCATCGTCAGTCGGCCCCGCATCGCCATCCACGCTATCGGACTGTACGTCGGCGGCGTCTGCGAGCTGGGCATTCTGCCGCTCCTCGGCGGTGGCATACTGGAAAAGGTCGTCGGCCGGCATCTTTGTGCAGGCCGTCGCCGCGAGGAGGAGGCCAAGCACGGCGGCGATGCCCAAGAAATGGATGGTCTGCCTGACGCGGCGGCATCCCAACATCAAAACTGCCATGCGACCGCCAATCCCGCCGGCACGGGTCCGGGGAGCACTGCGACGTGCGCGGGCGCCCGCAGGATCAGGAACGCGCCGACGCCAGCAGCCGCGACGCCGACGCTGCCGAGAGCCAGCGCCGTGACGACGTGGCTGTTGACAATGTGCACCCGGTCAGCCGCTTCTGCACGCGAAATGTCCTGGATCTTGCCGTTGGCGCCGACGCGGAGCTGTGCCTCCAGATCCGCCTGCTGGCTGTGCGTCCAAACGTACGAGCCAAGTCCGACCAACGCAACCGCCCCGCCAATCTTGACCAACGTCCAGCCAATCGCCGCGGGATCGTCGTCCTTCGGCACATCCGCCACCGCTTCCGGTTTCGGCGCGGCTTTGGGCGGCGGCGCTCCCGCAGCCGACGTGCCCAGCCGCCGACGGAGCGCCTCCAGACGCGTGACCGCCTCCGAATACGCGGGCGCCGTGGCTGAAGCGCGTTTGACGTACTCCTCCAGGTGCCCCGCGGCCGCCTGCCACTGGCGCGCGTCCTGTTCTGCGAGCGCGGCCTTGAACAGCAATTCGTCATACCGGTCGTGGCCCGCCTGATAGGCCGCGAGATAGAGCTTCGCCGCCTGCTTCGAATCGCCCGTGCGCGCCGCCGCTTCAGCGTCCTGGATGCCCGTCATTTCCCGGACGCGCTCCACCGCGCGGAGCTGCGCGTCTTGAACCTGCCCGCGCTGGAACGCGTCCAGGTAGACCTGCTGGACCTGCGCATCCAGCCGTTGTCGCTCGATCTCGTTGACGAACGCGCGCGCCTCCGCCACGCGATCGGTCGCTGAACCAGGCGCGGCGAGAAAGGCCCGATAGTGCAGAAGTGCCTGATCCGTCTGACCATCCTGCTGCTCAACGCGCGCCAGCGCCCAGACGTACTCGGGACGCGGGTCGGTTTGGAGGACCTCGCGATAGCGCGCAATCGCCGTGATGAGGTCGCCTGCAGCGGCCGCTTTTGCCGCCTCCGCGGCAAGCTTGCTGACCGGGGTCTTGTTGGCCGCCTGCGCATCAGGCGCGCACAAAAGCAGCGCCATGGCCAAGGCCAGACAGCAGAGATCGACACAAAAGCTGGGCAGTCGAGTCACCTGACACGTCCCCGGAAAACGCGCGCACTTGATCCTGGAGTCCCGCAGCGCCGGCAGGAGCAATAGCCGTTTCGCCGTGCGTGTCAAGACCAGCCTCGCTCGGCGCCGCTGGCGTTGACCCGTCCGGGTCGGACCGACATACTCGCCGCCAGATTGGTGGAGGTGCAAGTGCGGGACAATCGGGACGGCGAGCTGACTGGAATACTTTGGCCTCTGACGACGCGGTTTGGCGCCTTCAGTGTGCTGCTTGTCTGCCTGCTGCAAGGCGCGTGCGGCGCGGATGCGACGGTTGCCGGACCTTGCGATTTGACCGCCTGCGACGATGGCCTGGCCTGCACGAACGACGGTTGCGCCAAAGACGGTACCTGCATCCACACGGCGCGAACCGGCGCGTGCGACGACGGCAACGGGTGCACCACCGGCGACAGCTGCCAGGGCACGGTGTGCGCGGGCACAGCGACGGACTGCGCCGACGCGTTTCCCTGCACCCAGGATACGTGCGACAAGGCCAAAGGCTGCGTACACATCGCCGGGGACGCCACCGTCTGCGAAGACGGCAACCTGTGCACCGACGACAAATGTGACCCCGCCGCCGGCTGCGTCCATGCCCCCAACACCGCGGCGTGCACCGACGGCAGCTCGTGCACGTTGAACGACGCCTGCAGCGGCGGCGCATGTTTGCCCGGCGCGACAACGGTCGCGTGCGACGACATGAATCCATGCACGGACGACGCGTGCGCCCCGGCCACGGGCGCGTGCAGCCACCTCCCCAACAAGGCGCCGTGCGACGACGGCAACCCGTGCACCAATGGCGACGCCTGCGCGGCTGCGGCTTGCTCGGCGCCCTTGGACTGCACGTGCGCGGTCGCCGCCGGCCAGAAGCTCCCAGCGGAAGACTGCGACACGCCGGGCGATGACAACTGCAACGGCATCGTCAACGACGTCGCGGTCTGCGGCGCCAACGTCTACAAGTTCAGCGCTGCGCCCGAATGCGGCGCGGTCTGCTACTACGACGAAGGCCACAACGTCGCGATCAACGGCCCGGGCGGCGCCGCCAACAACGCCGGCTTTGACACGTTCGCCATCGGCGACCTGTTCGACGGCGTCCGCGGCGTCGACGATTGGGCTGCCAACCTCGGCAAGGGCGCTGGCATGGAGTGGGTCGCGTGGACGGCACCGCTGCAAATTCTCACGGTGCAGTTCGCCAAACCGCGCAACGTGGCGTTGGTCCGCCTCGGCCTGAACAACAAGAAGGACGGCAGCGTCTCGCAGCCCCAGGAAATTCAGATTCGCCTGAGCGCCGATGGCGTCAAGTGGTCGGCAATGGCGTCGTTCAAGGTCGGTGAGACGCAGCCGGCGATTCCGGCGGGCAAACGCGGCGACATCACGCTGCCATTCCCGCTGCAGACCGCGCGGTTCATGGAGATTCGCTTCCTGACGCCGGGCTCGTGGACTTTCGTGGACGAAATCGACTTCGACTGACCGCGTCACGCACCGACGGGCGCCCGCAGGTCGCCCAGCATCCGCGCCACAATCCGCTCGGACGCGTGCCCGTCGCCAAACGGATTCGGCCCGGCCTGGTACCATTCCGGCTGCGTGCCGGCCCGCGCGTTGGCGATCAGTTCCGCCGCCGCGGCAAAAACCACGTCCGGCTCCACGCCAACCAGCCGCCCCATGCGCGCCTCCACCACTTCTGGCCTCTCCGTCACGTCGCGCAACACCAGCAGCGGCTTGGCAAACGTGGGAAATTCCTCCTGTAGCCCGCCGGAATCGCTCATGGCGAAATCCACCTGGCTCATCAGGTGCAGGAACGGCCGGTAGGAAAGCGGCGCGACGAGGTGGATGTTCGGCACTTCCGCCATGAACTGGAAGGCCTTGAGCTTGACCTCGGGATTCAGGTGGTACGGGTAGATGAGGTGATGGTCCGGGTGCTGCGCCGCGAGCGTCCGCATCATGCCAAAGAAATCCGCGAGCTTCTGGCCGTGGTTCTCCCGCCGGTGAATGGTCAGCAGCGCGAGCGTCTTGCCTTGGCTGGCCTTGAACTTGGCCATCGCTTCGGCCAACTCCGGTGCATCGATGGGCAGCATCGCCGTCGCGTAGTCCGCGGGCATCCTGCTGGCGCGAACGGACAGCAGCGTGTCGATGATGGTGTTTCCCGTCAGTTCGATCGCCGATTCCGGCACCCGTTCATCGGTCAGGTTTCGATACGCGGCTTGCGTCGGCACGAAATTCCAGCGCGCGATCCGGCCGATCAGCTGGCGATTCAGCTCCTCGGGAAACGGCTCGTCCATGTTGCCCGTGCGCAGCCCCGCCTCGACGTGCGCCACTGGGATCCGGTGGTAGAACGCCGTCAGCGCCGCGCAAAACGCGGTCGTCGTGTCGCCCTGGACGATGACAGCGTCATAGTTCTCCCGGCAAAACTCGCCGTCCAGCGCGTTGATCAGCGCCGACGTAAGGCCCGGCAAATTTGGCCGTTGGTTATTGACCGCGAGCTGCCGGTGTTCGCCCAGCTCAAACAGCTCCACAAGCCCGACGAGCAGCTCGCGATGCTGCCCGGTGAACACGACCTCCGTCGTGACGACGTCCTGGAACTTGGCCAATTCGGCAACGACGGGCGCGAGTTTCAGGTACTCAGGCCGCGTCCCCAGGATGACGGCGACGCGCAGTTTCTTGGCATTCATGTCGGAATTCCGGCCTTGGCGCGGGCGCCTGAACTAGGGATGTTTCGGCTTGAACGCGCGGATGTACTCCGCGGCGGACGGCGCCAATTCATACGTGGTGGCGGTCGGATGACCAATCGTAAACAGGGAGAAGCCCAAGAACTTGTTGGGATCCTGGACGAACGTCTCCAGATACGCGGTCAGGTAGTTCTTTTGGATATCCGTGTTGCGGTTGTCGCTCACCGCCGGATCCCACGGATTCTGCGCGCCAAAATCGACCGACGGGCAGCTCAACTCGCCAAAGAAGATCGGCTTGTGCCACTTGGTGTTCAGCGCCATGACTTCCGCGTAAATATCCTGCTTGCGGTTGAAGACCGTCGTGGATCGCAGCGCGCTCTTCACGTCCGCGACCGTCGGCGCGATGGCCTCGCTGACTTCAAAATACGCGGCAATCGCGATGACGTCGACCGCGCCAAACAGCGGATTGTCCAGCTTGGCGCGATACGCGGCCACCGTCTCTGGCGCCCACGCGGCGGTCGCCCACCATTGCGTGCGGTAAATGATCTTGCCGTGATAGACGCCGCGGAGGTTCTTGACCAACGCGATCCAGCTGGCGGATTGGTCCTCCAGCTTGACGAGATTGGACGCGACGTAGAGCCCCCAGGTGTTGGGAAATTCCTTGGCGAGCGCCGCGACGGCTTTGTTCCACGCTGCGAACCACGCGGCTTTGTCGGTCGGATTGAGGTCTGTCTCGGGGACGTTGCCGTTGTCGATCCATGGATAGGGCTCGATGATGTACTGGTACGCGGTGTTGGCGCTCACGACCTTCTTGGCGAACGCGAGGCTGGCGGCGTCGATCGTCACGTCGTGGCCGGTTGCCGCGGCCATGTTCAGGCGGACGGGCACGGTGATGGTGTCCAAGCCGAGGCGCTGCGCATCAGCGAAGATCCGCGGGACGTCATGGACGTTCCAGGCCGAGACATTGCCGCCCTTGATGAAGCGGAGCGCGGTCGGCTGTGCTGCCGGCGCGGCGACTGCAGCGGCGGGCTTGGGTGGGACGGCCGCGCCTTGGGCATGCGCGAGGGCCGACGGGAGACTCACAAGCAGGACCGCTAGCGCGAGACCCAGCCGGACGCGCGTCCGCAGTGAGGAAGCTGGCCGCGCGGATTCATCAATCGGACTCATGGTGTACCCTTGTGCGCCGCGCGCATTCCGACGTCCTGACCCATTGCAACGTGCCGGCAAGGATAGGAGCGCGTTGGCAGTGCGTCAACGCAGCCAAGCAACGCGCGATTCACGCCGCCGTCACTGAGCGCGCTGGAGAGGGTCCGCTACGGCAGCTTGCACACCGTGGTGCCGGCCTGATTGTCCTGCTTGCAGGTGAACAGCGCGGGGCAATCCTCGTCGATACTGCACATCCGCTGGCACATCTTGATGCCGAGGTCCGTGCAGACGTTGCCGAACGGGCACGGCGTGTCGCTGCACGGCGAGGCGCAATACCCGCCGGTGGTTTGCGCGTTGACGATGCAGTTGGTGCCTTTGGTGCAGTCCGCGTTGCTGGTGCAGTTGGAACCGGCGCTGCCGGCCGGGCGCGAGCCGCACGCGTAGCCGGGCTGCGTGACGCCGGTGGGCGTGACGAGCGGTTGGCCGAACAGGCATTCCAGGCCGGGAACGCCGCCGCACGAGGTGTCGTCGCCGGGGCCCATGCACTTGGCGGCGCAGCTGCCGGAGCCGCTCACGGGGTCGCCGACGCAGAAGCCGCCCGTCGGGCAGTTCTTGGTCGTGTCGCAAAGCGCCGAGCAGGTGCCCTTGTCCAACGAGCCGTCAGTCGGGATGTTGCATGGAGCCGCGGCGCCGCACTGGCCGTCCGTCAGGCAGGCTTGGCCGCCGGTCGCGCACGTGCCCTTGGCGAAGATGGTGCACTGCTTGGAGTCGCAATCCAGGTCCGCGACGCACGGCGAGCCGACCGGCGCGGCTTTGACGGTGTCGAGGCAGACCTGCACGGTCTTCTTCTTCACATCGGTCTTGGTGACGCACTTGCGGCTCTGCTTGGTGGCGATGGCGCACTCGGTGTCCGTCGCGCAGGTCTTGAGGCACGTGAACTTGCCGTTGCGCATGACGCACGAACTGTCGGCCTCGCACGCGTCGGCCAAGACGCAGCCGAGGCGGGCGCAGTAGCCGCCAGCCATGTCCGTGAGGCACGTGTTGTCGCCCGCGCAGTCGAGCGGCTTGGTGCAGCCCATGCCGACGCTGTTGGGGCCGGACGGCAGGCAGAGGTTGGCGTCAATCGCGCCGAACGTCGTGGAGAGGCGCTTGCAGCCGTAGCCGTCCGCCTTGCGGCAGTCGTTGACGGAATCGCAGGTTTGGCTGCACACCTTGGGCATCACGGCGTCGCCGGACCAGCACTGGGATGCGCCGGGGCAAGGCGTGCCGGTGTCCGCGCACGGGGTCATGGTGCAGTAGCCCTTGGGCCACGAGAAGCACTGGAGGCCGCCGAGGCAGTCCAGGTCATCCGCACACCCGGCGCCCACGACTTTCTTGCCGCCGCCCGTGTCCACCGGGACGTCCGGCTGCACGGGAATGTCCTGATCGGTGCCCTGCACGTCGGTCTGATCGGTCGCGACGTCGTCGGTGCCGGGCAATTCGGCGTTCTGGACGTCAATCCCGGTGTCGCTGATCGCGTCCTTGTCGCCGCCCGTGTCCGCGGGCGCCTCATTCTTGACGCACGTGCTGTCGATTTGGGTGAAGCCTTTTTCAACCGGGCAGACGCAGAGCGCGCCCTGGCTCTCAAAGTTCTCCGGGCAGGTGTACTTGGTGCCGCAAGCCGCCAGCAGGAGGCCGAGCAACAGCGAACAACACAGCGAAATGGCAGATGAAGTCTTCACAGCGCGCACCAGAGCCTCCACCAGCGGCCGAAATCGCGGCCACCTTGCAGTCATGATGCGTTTGCCGCGTGACAAAGGCAACCGCCGCAGCATCTGGACGCTGGCGATCTGCCCCCGCAAACGGCTATGCTGCGACCGGGAATGGCGCGGGAGGTTGCAGTGGTAAAGCGGATTTTGACGGCGGTGGTCCTGTCCTTGGGCGTAGCGTGCGCGCGGGCGCCTGAGCCCATGGATCGCCAAGCGCTCGACGACGCGTGGCAAGGTCCGGGCACGGCGTACAACCAGACGCTGGACGGCGCGGGCTTGGACCTGAGCGTGAAGCTGACGGACGCGGCGGACAAGCCGCCGACGGATACCGCGATCGCTGACGACGCGCCGGCGCTGGATCTGCAGCAACTGGACACTGCGGCGACGGATGCCGTGGCGGACGTGCCGTTGACGGACAGCCTCGTCGACACCGTGTCCCCTGACGTGCAGATCGCCGACACGCAGCCGGACACGACGGCGGATACGGGCGGTGATGCGTCGGCGTGGCCATCGGGCACGTTGACGGTGCAGAGCGCGTTCTCACCCGACGGCAAGAACGTCAAAGTGCGCTTCAACAAGCCGGTCGATCCGACGACGGTGACCAGTCCCAAGAGCTTTTCCATCACGGACTCGGCGACGGGTACGCTGACCGTGCTGAAATCGGAAGTCGCCGCGGATCCGCAGTTCGTGACGCTGACGCTGGACCCGGCGCAGACGGTCAACCCGAACCTGACGTACAAAGTGCTGGTCAAGACCATCAAGGCGTTTGACGGCCAGAACATCAGCACGAGCCTGAACAAGGCGACAATCAAACGCACCGTCTACGTGTCCATCCTGTGGCACCAGCACCAACCGACGTACCTGGACCCGATCGCCGACCAGCTGACCTCGCCGTGGGTGCGCAAGCACGCGACGAAGGACTACTACGACATGGCCGCGATTTTGCAGGGCTATCCGGACGTCCATGTGACGATCAACATCACGCCGGTGATGCTGAACCAGATGATTCCGTACTACATTGACCGGCTTGGGCCGTTTGTCGACACCAAGAAGAACACCGTGGACGCGGCGGGCTTCCTGGCGAAGTGGAAGGGCCACACCGATCCGTGGATCGACCTGCTGCTGGAGCCGACGCCCGATCCCAAGACCGCGACGACCAAGCAGATTGGCCTGCTGTACGCCGATCCGTGGTCGTGCGTGTCGACGTCGCCGGTGCTGATGAACCGCTTTCCGGCGTATGCCGCGCTGCGCGACAAGAATCCGGCGACGCTGACCCAGGACGATTTTCTGGCGCTGAAGATCTGGTTTGAGATCGCTTGGTTTGACCCGGACTTCCTGCACGGTCCCGTAGCGCTGCCGACGGGCGACGTGGTGGATCTGACGGACATCATCTCCGCCTCATCGCCGACCAACGCGACGTTCACGCTGAAGGTGCCGATGTCCGAGGCGCTGGCCAACCGGATCGTCGCGGAGGAAGTGAAGATCATCAAGGCGATCATCCCGATCCACAAGAAGCTCTTCTATGACGCGGCGTTGCACACGGGCCAAATCGAGATCGCGACAACGCCGTTCTACCACCCGATCCTGCCGCTTGTGCACGACACGGAGCTGGAGGGCTACGGTCAGCCGTTTGATCCCAAGCCGGAGCCGCCGTTCCAGTTTCCGCAGGACGCGGCGGCGCAAGTGGGGCGCGCGGTGGCGTTCTACACCAACATTTTTGGCCAACCGCCGCGCGGGATGTGGCCGGGCGAGGGCTCGGTCGCGGAGCAGGTGATCCAGCATTTCCGCAAGTACAACATCGAGTGGGTGGCGACCGATCAGGCCGTGCTCGCGGCTTCCAAAGGCTACAAGCCGGGCGGCGCGAGCGCGGACGTCGGCGCAGCACCGCAGGGTCCCTGGCGCGTGGATACCGACAGCACCGTCGGCGCGATCAGCGATCCTGCGCAGGCGATGGCGATCTATTTCCGCAACACCAACATGTCCAATGACATCGGCTTCAAGTACCAGGGCATGGTCGGCACGGATGCCGCGGATGACCTGATCAAGAACGTCGCGTCGCAAGCGCCGAGCTTTGGCTCGCCTGACCGCGTCATCACGTTGATCCTGGACGGCGAAAACGCGTGGGAAACATTCAGCAAGGAGCACGACGGCAAAGGCTTTTTCATCGCCCTGTACACCCGACTGACGCAGAGCGCCGCGGCCGGGGAAATCATCTCCGTGACGGGCAGCGAATACCTGCTGGGCAACCCGGCGCGCAACGTGCCGGCGCATCCGCTGGCGGGCCTGAACGAGGTCGAACCGCTGTTTCCGGGCTCGTGGATCGCCGGTAACTTTGCGATTTGGATTGGCGAAGTCGAGGAAAATACCGGCTGGGAGTACCTGCGCACCGCGCGCATGGACTTGCTGAACTCGGCGCTGAAGCAGCCCGACCCGCAGAGCCCGGAGCCAGCCGACCAAACCAAGGCCGACTGGCATGTGTGGAAGGCATTTGACGAGATTTACGCCGCGGAAGGCTCCGACTGGTTCTGGTGGTATGGCGGTGACGAGACTTCCCCGTCGAACGACGACTCACCATTTGACACGGCGTTTCGCACGCACCTGGCGGGGATGTACGCGCAGATGAACGCCGCGCTGCAGCTGATGGGCAAGCCGACGGTGACGCTGCCGGACTTCAAGCCGATCATCCAGGCCAACCCGCAGGCACCGCAGGGACCGCTGGTCCCGCCGCCGACTCTGGACGGCATCTTCTCGCCGAACGAGAGCGAGTGGTCGACCAAGGGCGGCTTCTTCTTTGACAGCGATTCGTCCGGCGCCATCGCCAATCCCAACGACTGGATCGCGACCGTCTACTACGGTTTTGGCACATACAACGGCGTCGACGGGCTGTACCTGTGCGTGCAGAACAACTTCGATCTGTCGATCGTGACCGGCGGTTTGGGCGTGTACTTGTCGCAAAAGCACATCGTCGACCTGACGACGGGCACAGTGCAGGAAGACCCGGCGACGCTGGTCAGCCGCTTTGGCGATCCGTTCACCTGGAAGGGCAAAGGCGCCGCGCGCGAGCTGTGGATTGGCCTCGCGGGCGGCAAAGCGACGACCGAACTGCGCAAGTCCGATGGCTCGGCGAAATGGACGGCGATCGCGCCGGTCACGTTCAACGGCACTGTGGCGGGACCGGTGAAGAACGGCCATCTTTTGGAGATCTTCATTCCGTACACGGACATCGGAATCACGGCAACCGATCCGCTGGAGATGCAGCTCGTGTTCGCGGTCAACGGCGCTTCGGTGGATCTTGCGCCGTCGCTCAATTCCCAGCCGCTGGTGGATGACCCGACAGCCGCAGTGTTCGTGACGTTTACCTGTGATGTTTCAGAAAAACAGATTGCGATCAACACGTTTGGCGACATTTCCACCCCGCCGCCGCCCAAGGGCAAAGGCATCGTCTACATCGCGGGCAACGACGCAAAGCTGGGCATGAAGACCAAGTGGGTGCCCAACAAGATCGCGCTGCGCGACGACGGCCAGCAGGGCGACGTGACGGCGAACGACCAAATTTGGACGATCGTCCTCCCGTTCTCCAAGGGCACGGATTTGCACTACAAGTACACGATCGGCCTGCCGGCAAATGAGGGCAACTGGGCGGGAACGGAGGAATTCCCGCTGACGGAGCGCGGTGTTTCGATCTCCAAGGTGCCGGCGACCAAGAAAGAGACGGTCGCGGACATCTTTGCCGACCGGCCGCAGCCGACGGGAACGCTGGGGCCCAAGACCGTGGTGACGGAGCAGTAGCGCGTCGAATCAGAGCTCCGCCGAGTCCAGACCGCGGGCCGAAACCACCGCGAGGACGCCGCCGAAATCGAGCGCTTGCATCGCCTGATCAATGGTCACCAGCTCGGCTTCGGACAGCACGCCAGCCATTCTCGGTCGCACCTCAGACCACGTGGAGCACGCGCGGAAGTCCTGTTCGCGCAGCCAG
Organism: uncultured Myxococcales bacterium; assembly: GCA_903850505.1. GTDB lineage: Bacteria > Myxococcota_A > UBA9042 > UBA9042 > UBA9042 > CAIYBN01. Next base: position 16,093 of record CAINLT010000508.1, read on the forward strand.
TTGAGCCAAGCGTCCACTGGCGGGGCTGCCAACGGCGGTGGCAGCGGCGCGTTGGTCGGCACCTGCTCCCCAAACCACGCGCGAGCGGCTTCCAGCGCTTCAGCCAACGCGTCCTGCAGCACGTCAAACTGCTTGGTGTCCACGCGCTCAGGGTGCTGCTTGATCTTCTGCTCCAGCTTGCGACAGACCGTGGCAAACCGCACGGCGCCCAACGTGCCAATCGCGCCGCGCAGCGTGTGCAGTTGCGCAGCCGCCCCGCCGGTCTGGCCTGCCCGCCACGCAGCGCGCGCTTCGGCGACAGGCGCGACGTCTTGTGCGATGAACGCCTCGACCAGACGCAGGAATCCCTGCCGTCGCTCAGCGTTGGCGCCCAACGCCGCCAGCATGTCGTCCGGCGCGAACACCGACTCCACCACGCCGTGCGTCGACGTCGGGATCCGCGCCCGTCGGGGCGCGTTCAGCACGCCACGGCCGGTCACCGCCGCCAGTATCATCAGCAACTGCGGGACATCCAGCGGCTTGGCGACGAACTCATCCATGCCCGCCGCCAGACAGCGCGCGCGCTCATCGGGTAGCACGCCAGCCGTCAGCGCGATGATGGGCAGCTTCAGGCCAAGCTCCTCGCGGATCGCCTTGGCCGCCGTGAAGCCGTCCATCTCCGGCATCTGGATGTCCATCAGGATGGCGTCAAACGTCGCGCCTTCGCGGAGCCGCGCCAGCGCCGAAATCCCGGATGCGTGCACCTCGACCGTGGCGCCGGATTGCTCCAGCACGCCGCGCGCGACGATCTGGTTCAGCGGATTGTCCTCGACGAGCATGACGGTCACGCCGACCAGGACGTCCCGGCCAGCAGACGCTGCTCGGCGCGGCGGGCGCGTCGGCGGGGCGTCTTGCCGCGAGCCAAACGCCGCCTGCACCACGTCCGCGAGCGCCGCCGCAGTCACCGGCTTCCCAACAAGGCCATCCGCCGCCGGAACGGCCACATCCTCGCCGCCCTCGGTCCAATCGGACGCGCGCATCATGAGTACGGTCGGCCACGCGCGCGTCCAGGCGTCCGCCCGGAGCGACGCGAGCAACGTCGCGCCGTCCGTCCCGGGCATATCCTTGTCGGCAATCAACAGGTCAAAGGCCTTGTGATGCGCCTGCCGTTGGCGGATCAGCGCCCAAGCGGCCTCGGCGTCGTGCACCGCCTCAGGCATCCAGCCCCAGGACTCCGCGATGCGGCAGATCGCCTGACCCGACGCCGGCCGGTCGTCCACCACCAGCACGTGCAGGATCGCCCGCGGCGTCTCCATCTGCAGCGCGTGCGCGTCCGGCGCCACAAGCAGCGGCACTTCCACGGCGAAAGTCGTGCCTTCGCCCAGCTCGCTTTGCAGCAGGATCCGGCCGTTCATACCCTCAACGAGCCGGCGCGAAATCGCCAACCCCAAGCCTGTGCCGCCAAAGCGCCGACTGATCGACGCATCCGCCTGGGCAAACGGCGCAAAGACGTGCTCCTGTTGTTCCGGCGTCATCCCAATGCCCGTGTCGCGCACCGTGAACCGCAGCATCGGCGGGTCGGCCAGCGGCTGCCCGCGTTCGACGGCGAGCTCCACTTCACCCGCCGCAGTGAACTTGATGGCGTTGCCGACGAGGTTGACGAGCACCTGCTGCAGCCGCATCACGTCGCCCACCAACTGCCGCGGCACGTCCGGCTCGATGCGCAGCACCAGCTCCAGGTCCTTCTTGCCCGCGGTCGCCGCCATCATCGACGCCAGCGTGCCCGTCAGGCTCTCGAGCTCGAACGGCGCCGCCACCATCTCCAGCTTGCCGGCCTCAATCTTGGAGAAATCCAGCACGTCGTTCAGCAGGCCAAGCAGCGACTGGCCGGCCGTGCGAATCAGCTCCAGATACTTGTGCTGCTCCGGAGCCAGATCATGGCGCTCCATCAGCCAAGCCGCGCCGAGGATCGCGTTCAGCGGCGTACGAATTTCATGGCTCATGTTGGCGACAAACGCGCTCTTCTGCCGACTGGCCTGCTCGGCCTGCTCCTTGGCGTCGGCCAGCGCTTCCTGCACCAACTTGACCGGCGTGATGTCCGAAACGATGACCGAAAAGCCCTGAAAGACGCCGTCCACCGCGTTGGGCAGGTACGTGGCGAAGAGATAGCTGGGCTGACCGTCGACTTCCAGGCCGCGGCCCTCGTGCGTCTGCGGCTCCATTCGGTACATGGCCTGAACGAGCTTCTGGACGCTCGCCCACCGCCGTTCGCCCAGCAGTTCGCGCAGCCCGTGTCCGCGAATGGACTCAGGCGTCCCGCCAAACCACGCGGCATAGGCCGGATTGGCAAAACGATTGACCAGGTCGGCATCCCAGTAGCCGAGCATCGCGGGAACGTGGTCGATGATGCTGGTCAACTCCATGAACGCCCCGCGCACGCGGTCCTCGTCCACGCGACGCGCAGAGACGTCGTCCAGCTGCAGGACGATTTCACCACCGCCGAGGCCATCGGGCAGCAGGGAGCCGCGAAACTGGATCCAGGCGAGACTGCCGTCGGGACGCGGCCACGCACGCTCCATTTCAAAAGTGCCGCCACCCTCGTGTGCGAGCTGCCGGGACCGGCTGAGCAATTCGCCCGCTTCCTGCGCCGGCAAGAGATCCAGCCAATTGCGGCCGAGCAACGCCTCACGGGGCTGGCGCAGCACGGCTGACAGCCGCGCGTTGACGAGGCGAATGCGGCCGTGAAGGTCGGTCAAGGCAAAACCCGTCGAGGCAAATTCGAGGGCGCTCGCCACCCGTCGCTCGCTCGCCTCGAGCCGCTGGGCCTGCGCGCGATAGCCGTCGGCCACCAGCCCGATCTCCACCATGAACAGCGTGAAGCTGGCCGACGGAAACCAGAAGGACTTGATATCGCCCGGCCCCAGACGCGCCGGCAGTACCCACAAGTGCATGCGGTTGGTGAGGATCAGGACCAAAGTCGTCAAAAAGCAGATGAGCGCAGTGCGGACGAGACCATTGCGCACGGCGATGAACGTCGCGGGAACGGCAATCAGCACAAACGGAAAGCGGACGATTTGCCAGCCCACGGCGGCGGTCAACACGAGCACGAGCACGTAGACAGAGACCTCCGCGAGGATCCGCGGGCTGCGCAACGCCACGAGGTCGCTGCGGCGAATCGCGAGGCCGGGCACGAGGAGCAAGGTGTAGCCGGCAATGTCGCCCATCAGCCACATGGCGAACAGTTCGTCAGATTTCGCGCCGGTCGTGGCGTGGATGGCGAGGCTGGCGATGAGGCCGCCGACGGGCGCGCCGACGAGGCAGCTGAAGCCGATCGCGCGGGCGGACATCGTGAGCGTGGGCGGCAGCACCTCCGGACGGGCCCTGCGGCGAATGAGCCATGCAGTGAGCGCAATTTCAACGAGATTGCCGGCAGTGGCGGGTATGCTGACGGCGATGGCCTGGCCGCTGACCGCGCTGGCCAGCAGATTGGCGATGGCGATGGCGCCGAGAAAGCGCCAGGTCGCCGCACCGGGCCAGCGGGCGAGCGTGGCGACGGCGACCGCGTTGGCTGGCCAGACAAACGCCACGCTTTCCGGGGAAGAGCGCAGCGCGACGGCCATGGTGGCAAGCGCGAAGAAGGTCAAACCGACAAGAGAAGTCACGCCGACACCTGGAAGCGGCGGCGTGGTGCGCGGCGCGGTTGTCATAGCAACCCGCCGGTGGCCAAGCACGCCGCGACCGTAGAGTGGACGACCTGTGCGGCGAACGGCTTGCGGATCCAGGGCGTTTGCCCGATCCGCGCATCGTCGCCGTCGCCGCACGCAACGGCGTCAGCGGAAACAAAGACCACCGGAATCGTTTGCGTCGCCTCGTGCGCGCGCAGACGCTGCCAGACTTCCCGCCCGTTCATGCCGGGCATTTCCAGATCCAGCAGGATCAAGGACGGCTGGCGCTTGATCGCCAACTCAACGCCCGTCGCGCCGTTTGTGGCAAAGATTACATCGTATTGCTCGCTCAGCAGCAGCGCCAGCAGACGGACCACGTCAACCGAATCGTCGACAACCAGCACCAATGGCCGATCCGCAGTCGATGACGTCTTGCTGGGTTGCGCGCACATAGTTGGTGCCATTCTATTCGCATCCAAACCGGCCGCAACTGGCGCGGGGGCGTTTTGGTCACAACTGCGCCACGACGCAGGCGGAAAGTGAAACGGGCGGATTTCGCATCGGACGAGGCAACGAAGATTGCCGGTTCAGTTCCGGCAGCGGCAATCGTGCGCGGGCGCAACGACCGTTCGCAGCAGACCGCGCGGCGAAAAGCGCATGAGCGCCCCGATCGCGGCGTCCGGTCTGCCGGCAAGAGCCTGGAGGAGCGACCGCCCGGCGTAGCCGCCAACCTGCCCTGTCACGGGACCGAGCACACCGGCAATCGCGCACGTGGCCAAGCTCTCCGGCGGCGGCGGCGCTTCAAAGAGGCAGCGGTAACAGCTCGACGTCGGCGTGACAGTAAACCATTGCCCGCGCCGGCCAATCGCGGCAGCAATGACCGCCGTTCGGTTGCGCGGCTGCGCGACGCTCCAGTCGTTCACGGCAAACTTGGCGAGCGCGTCGTCGCTCCCTTCCAGCACCGCGTCGCAGCCGTCCAGCAGCGCAGCGGCATTGGTCTCGTCCAGCCGCGCTGGGGCGATCTGCACGTCAGCGCCAAACCGGTCGCGCAGGATTTCCGCCAGCCGTTCAGCCTTGGGCCGACCGAGATCCGGCGTCGTGTACAGCACCTGCCGATGCAGATTGGATTCTTCGACGACGTCGGCGTCGATCAGCCGGAACTGGCGATGTCCGCCCAGCGCGAGTGTCCACGCCGCCGGCACGCCGAGGCCGCCACAGCCGACCAGCGCCACGCGCGTCATGACGCCCGCGCCAGCTCGTGCGCCCACGCCAGCGGATTGCGCGCGCACAGGTGTTCGGGATACTGCGCCGTGGCCAGCGTCCGCTGGATCTCCGTCGGGCCGATGATCCGGATCTCCGCGTTCAAGTACTTCGCCAACGCGTCGACGAGCTTGTGGTCCGCCTCATTGGCCTCCGCCTCCGGATCGGCGAGTTCGAGCACGACGCGCTTGCCATCCATCTGCGCGCCGCGCATCAGCTCCGCGTACCGCCCCGCCTGCTGCGAAAACGCCCGCGGCCGACTGCGCAGGTCCCGCAGCGCCGCCATCAGGTCCAGGCACACCCACGCATCCGCGCTGTTCAACATGCACGGCGGCCGCGTCGCGCGGTGACCGTGCAAGTCCAATTTCGCCGGCAGCCGGCCGTGCAATTGCCAGCCGAGCAACTCCAGCAGCCAGCTCTCCTGCACCTGCTCCACCGGCGGCAGGCCCGTGTCGCGCCGCGGCTTGCCCAGCGCCCGTGGAATGCCGTGTTGGTCGCTCATAGCGTAAAAGCCTGGTTCAGGGTGATGCGGGTTTCCAG
>CAINLT010000509.1 GCA_903850505.1 uncultured Myxococcales bacterium
GGCATCGCGATGACCGTGCCGTTCGCCAACAGCTTCTCCATGTTCTTTGGCGCTGTGCTGGCGTGGCTGTTTGAGAAAGCCAAGCCCAAGCTCGCGGAGCGCTTCACCGTCGTCGTTTCGTCGGGCTTCATCGCCGGGGAAACACTGATGGCGGTCGGTATCATCGTCTGGGGAATCGCCACCGGGAGCATGGGCAAATGACCAAGAAAGCCAAGAATCAGCAAATCCCAGGCGCGGATCGCTACATCGATTGGCTGCATGAGGCATGCACGCCGCAACACGCGGTGACCGCGTGCGTTCAGCAGCTTCAGGCGGCGGGCTTCGCGGAGCGCGATCTCGCGGACGACCTGGCGACAACGCCCGGCGAGCGGCTGTACGTCATTCATCCGGACGGCAAGTCGATCCTCGCGCTGGTGATCGGCGAGCGTTCGCCGACGGCGACCGGTTACGCGATCGTCGGCGCGCACACGGATAGTCCGGACCTGCGGCTGCGCCTCAATCCCCTGCAATCGACCGCGGGCACGACGCAGTTGGCGACGCAGTTCCACGGCGGGCTGATTCGGCGCTCGTGGCTGGATCGGCCGCTTGGGCTCGCGGGAAGTGTGTACAACGTCGTGCGCAACAAGCGCGGCGTTCCGCAGTTTCATGCGCTGACTGGCCAGCCGATGCTGACGCGCCGCCTGATTCGCGTCGACGAGGCGATCGCCATCATCCCGGATCTGGCGATTCACCTGGATCGCGAGAAGAACGACAAAGGCGCGATCAATCCGCAGAACGCGCTGAACGCGGTCTTCGCCTCGGGCAATGATCCGGACGCGATGCTCAAGCTGCTGTCGGCGAAGGCGGGCGTCGCGTTGGACGAGGCGGATGGCTTTGACCTCCACCTCGTGCCGCTGCAGAAGCCGATGCGGACCGGCGTGGATGGTTCGCTGGTGACCGGTGCGCGGCACGACGACCTCGCGATGGTGTGGTGCGGTCTGGACGCGCTCGTGCAGTCCGTGCACGCGGAGCCGACGCCGGTGCGCACGCGGGTGGCGGCGTTCTTTGACGCGGAGGAGACGGGCTCGACGACGTCGTCAGGCGCGTCGTCCAGCTTCCTGCGTGACGTGCTGGTGCGGATCGCCCGCCGGCATCCGGACAACCCGGGCAAGGACGCGGAGAGCGCGTTTGCCCAAACGGTGTGTCTGTCCGCGGACATGGCGCACGCGCAGCATCCCAACTTCCCGGAGATGCACGACAAGTACCACGCGCCGCTCATCAACCAGGGCATCGTCGTCAAGTCGAATACGGCGGATCGCTACGCGACGACGGGTGAAACCGCCGCGCTGCTGGTTGGGCTGTGCGAGGCGGCGCAAGTGCCGCTGCAGGCGTTTGTGACGCGGCAGGATCTGGCGTGCGGCACGACGATTGGGCCGATTGTCGCGGCATCGCTGGCGGCGCGGACGGTGGATCTGGGCTGCCCGATGTGGGCGATGCATTCGACGGCGGAAACGCTGGGCGCGCATGACCTGGACGCGATGACGGCGGTGATGCGGACGTTTTTCGTCGGCCGCTGAGCGGGTCAGCTGCGGATGTGGCCAAACAGCGCCGTGTGCACATCCAGCGCGATCTGCCGGCAGTTTGAGTACCGGTCGACCGACTTCTTCGCCATCGCCTTCAGCACGACCGCGACCGCTTCAGCCGGCAAATCGCGGTTGAACTTGCGCGGGTCGGGCACCGGTTCCACGGCGTGCGCGACAAAGATGTTGCCGTCCGAGAACGGCAGATGCCCCGTGAACATCCGGAAGAGCACCACGCCGAGCGCATAGATGTCCGCGCGGTGGTCGACCGGCGAGCCGTCCAGCTGCTCCGGCGCCATGTAGTACGGCGTGCCCGCGAGCACGGACTGCTCGCCAAAGCCCTCATCCATCGCGCGCGCCAGGCCAAAGTCCAGGAGCTTGACCGTGCCGTCATTGGCGACGAGCACATTGTCCGGCTTGATGTCGCGGTGCACGAGCCCCTGCGCGTGCGCGTGGTCGAGCGCCGCGCACAGTTGGTCGACGACGCTCATCAGGAACACGATGTCGCGAATCGGCTGGCCGATCGCCAGGTGCGCCGTCAGCGGCACGCCGTCGACGAATTCCATGGCGTACCACAGCACGTCGTCCGTGTTGCCCATATCGTAAATGTGCACGATGTTCGGATGGTTAAGGCTCGCCGACAGCTTTACTTCGCGCAGAAAGTACTTGCGCGCGGTCTCCGACGGCATCGTGCCCTGAATCATGAACTTCAGCACGACCTGCCGGCCGAGCAGCTTGTCCGTCGCCCGGAAGACAACACCGTTGCCGCCCTGACCCAAGCGCTCCAGTTCACCGTAACGCTCCGACAGACCCGGCGGCACGCCCTGCGGCCAACCGTCCGTCGTGAAGGGAATCGCCCCGCCAGAGTCGCGCTGGCTGTCGCCCTTGCCGCCCGGGTAGATCGCCGTGTTCTCGCTGACCGCCAACTCCTCGAAGCTCTCCGTGTTCTCCGCGTTGGCCAGATTCATCGCGATCGTCGGCGTTGCGGAGCTCGTGTGGGTATTCGGCGTCGGCGTGATGCGCCCGTCGTTCACCGGCACATCCGCAAATTGCTTCTGGATATCGAGCACCCAGCGCTCTTCGTCCGAGCCCTGCCGGATCAGCCCCGCGAGCTTGTCCAACACCTGCCGACCGTGGACCGCATCGCGCAATTCCAGGAACAGCTCCGCCGCGCGTCGACCCGTCGCCACCTTGATCGCCGGGGCCAGCGGCGCATCCAGCAACGCCAGCAACGAGCGCGCTGCCGCCGCAGTCTCGCCGCGGTTGATGTGGATGATGGCGACGATCTGTGCCGCCTCGATGTACGCGCCGTCCGTAGGGCTCACCGCTTGGGCAATGCGCAGCGCTTCATCGGACTGGCCCATCGCCTGCCGCAGCTTGATGACGGCGATCTTGTCACCCTCCAGCGTCAAGCAGCGAATCGCCCGCTCCGTATCGCCGGCTTTCTGATGTGCCATCGCGGCTTTGCGGAAGAGGCCCTGCTGCTCAAAGAGCGCCGCCGACTCAACAAATGCGCCAGCCCGGGCAAAACGCTCCGCCGCCGCCTCAAGCTTCCCCAGACGTTGCAGGAGTTGCGCGGCGCCACGGTCGTCATTGGCTCGATCCAGGCACGCGAGCGCGCGATCCCACGCCTGCGCTTGCGCCCACCCCTGCGCGGCCTCCCGCCACTGCTCCTGACGCTCCGCGAATTCCGCCCGCAGCGTGCCCGCTTTCACGTTGTCGCCGGCGCGCTGATACCGATCCGCCGACTCGGCGATTTTGCCGAGCCGCTGATAGATTTGCCCGGCCTTGCGCAGGTCGCCGATCTGATCGGCCAGTTCCGCCGCTTGCTGGAGATCCTCGGTCTGCTCCATCACGCGCAGCGCATCGGACTTCTTGGCGGCCTTCAGGTAGCACTGCGAGGCGCTGACGAAATCGCGGCCTTTCTCAAACTGGCCGGCCGCTTCCAGCCACGACTCGCCTTTGCGCAGCGCGCGCGCGGCGTCCAACGGCCGTTGCGCTTCGATGAAATGGTCCGCCGCAGCCCGCCAGTCGCCCGCGTCCAGGGAAAGCCGCGCTGCCTTGACGAAGTTGCCGGCCTGGGTCGCTTCAGCCACCGGGTCCAAGGGGCGAATCGGCTTGTCCGTCGAGCCCGCTTGCTTGGCGCCAAAGACCCAGCGCTTGATGGCCCACGCTCCACCGGCGAGCACGGCGATGCCCATCACGAAGGAGAAAAGGTTGCGGAGTTCAAGTTCGGTCACGTTTCACCGTCAGCCGGGGGGAGGCCGGACGGAATTTACCAGATTCTGGCGCTGCGGCCAACGATCCGGAACTAGCGGCCGGTGACGAGCACTTTGTAACCGTCTTCAAACAGCACGCGGGACTTGCCGTCGATGACTGCGTCGACGATGCCGTAGCCGAACTGCTTGTGGTCGAGCAGGCTGCCCGGCGAAGCGACGAGCGCGGGCGTGTAGGGCAGGGCCTTGGCGCGGTCGCGGTCGCCCATGGAGCGGGTCCACAACAGGCGGCTGGCGTTGCTCGGCGGCGGCGCGCTCACGGCAGAGCGCGGGCGGGCGTTGCTGGCGGCGACGCTCTTGGCCTTGGCGACCTTGGCGACCGTCTCCGCAACTTCGCGGGTCGACTTGTATTTGTGTTCAGAATTGCAGGTGTTGCACTTGACGCGGACAATTTCCAGTCCGACCATCGCGATAATCGTGTGTTCGAGCGCCATGTTGCAGCGCGAGCACCAAGCGTCGCAGTCGCGACCCACGGAAGGACGCGCATCAGCAGCGGTTTTGCGGTGAAGGGTCATGATGTTCCTGGAACCGCAGGGAGCGCGGGGCCAAGAGTGTAGGGCTTACGCAGCATTGCTGCAATGTTGTCGCAGAAGTCGACATGCCCGGGCGTCGGGGCTACTCTGGCGCGAGGGCTCTCCGTCGCCGTTGGACCCAGCAGAACGGCGCGTTGCCGCCCGAGGAGAGCGCTTATGCGGTTGACCGCCATCTTGGCCTGCTGTCTCAGCTTTCTCGCCATGACCGCGCTGGCGGGATGCGATACGATCGACAAAGCGCGCATGCGCCTGTTCGGCGTGCGCGTTTGTGCGCCCGAAGACGAGAGCGCGGAATGGGTGATCGCCCAAGCCCTGCGCGCCGCGAACGATCCGGATGAAGAGCGCGGCTGGCTCGCCTTTCAGAAGGTGCTGCATTCCAGCGAGCGGACCCCAGCGGCGCTGCGGGCGTGGCGCGAAGGCAGCTGGTCGCGGATGCGCCGTCAGGCCAATCTCTACCTCGACGATGGCAAATGCTTCAACCTCGTCGATTTCCGCGAGATGCAGGGCGAGGTCGGCTACGACTACTTCGTCGCCAACCGCCAACGTGAATTGCCGACGCCGTGCTCCGTCTATCTGGACGCCAACAACAACAACCTGTGGCGCATCAAGCGCTGCTCCTTGTAACCGGGGAGGCCGCGGATGTGGTGGCAGGCGCTCGAGCGCGGTCTGGCAGGCGCAGTGGCGAAGCAGTTGTTGGCCGGCAAGGTCGACCTGGTGTTTGCGCCGATTGAGCGCGCTGGCGCTTTGAAGCCCGAGCAGCTGGCCAAGCTGCGCGCGGAACTGACCGCCAATCTGCAAAAAGCCGAAGCGGAAGGCGCCCCGTACGTCGACATGGTAACCGTTGCGGCGCGCGAGATGTTGACGCGCTGGCCGGATGTACGCGACGCCGTTGCGGGCGTGGGCCGCGTGGCGGTAGACGCTGCGCACAAGGCGGCTGAAGCCGCGCGGGCGGAAGTCCAAAAAGCGGCTGCTGATGCCGCTGCCAAACGCACCGAATTGGCCAAGGTCGCCAAGGCTGCGGGTGAGCCATGAGCGCGATTGGCCAACTGCTGAAACTGCCTCAGTACGCGCGCAACCTCGCGCGGCTGCGGCAGGTGCTCGCGGTGATGGGCCGTCACGGCTTTGGCCACTGGCTCGTGCGCGCGGGCCTGGACAAGTACGCGAGCCCGACGACGCGCGGCCTGGCGCTGGCCGAGAGTGAAGACACCGCGCTGGAGGAGCTGACCTGGGAGCTGCGCGTCCGCTCGTGCTGCGAGGAGCTGGGGCCGACGTTCGTCAAGCTCGGCCAGGTCGCGGCGACGCGGCCTGACATCATCCCGATGTCGCTGATTTTTGAGCTGCGCAAGCTGCAGGACAACGTCGCGCCCTTTGATTTCGCAGACGTGCGGCAGATCGTGGAAGCCGAGCTCGGCAAGACGCTCGAGGAGCTGTACAGCGATTTCACGGAGAAACCGATCGCGGCGGCGTCCATCGGCCAAGTGCATCGCGCGACGCTGTTGGATGGCCGGGCGGTCGTCGTCAAAGTGCAGCGGCCGGGCCTGGACAACGCGATCCGCACGGATCTGGAACTGCTGGCGATGATGGCGCGGCTGATCGAGGAGCGCGTGCCGGAGGCGGCGGCGTTTCGTCCTGTCGACGCGATTGACCAGTTCGCCCGTGGCCTGAAGCGCGAGACGGATTTCCTCGGCGAGCTCGACAACATCGAGCGTTTCCGCCGCAACTTTGCCGACGAGCCGCGCCTCCACTTGCCGATCACGTACCCGGAGCTGTCGGCGCGCCGCGTGCTCACGATGGAATTCATCGACGGCTTCAAGGTCAACAACCTCGAGAAGCTGGCCGAACACGGCGTCTCCGGTGAGGCCATCGCCAAGGCCGGCGTCGAGATCATCCTCCGCTCCATCTTTGAGCACGGCTTCTTCCACGCCGATCCGCACCCTGGCAACTTCTTCATCCTGCCCGACGGCCGCATTGCGCTCATCGATTTTGGCATGATGGGCTCGGTCGATCGCGACACGATTGACGATCTGCTGAGCTTCCTCGTCGCGCTCCTGCTGTCTGACACGGAGATGCTTGTCACGCAGTTCATCGATCTCGGCCTTGTCGACGACAGCGTGAACGTCCGCGCGATGCAGGGCGAAATTGCCGAGATCATGGCGCGCTACAACGGTCGGACGCTGGCGCAGCTCGATATCGGCGTGTTCATCGCGGAAGTCTTTGAGGCCGTGGTGCGCTACCACGTGCGGCTGCCGGTGGAGCTGATCCTGATTGGCAAGTCGATTTCCACGGTCGAAGGGATCGCCCAGGAGATCTACCCCGAGTTCAATCCGCTCGAAGAGCTGCGGCCGCACCTTGTGGAGTTGTACGCGCGGCGGATGCTCGATCCCAAGACGCACACGCGCAAGCTGTACCGCGTGCTGCACGACTACGCGGGCCTGCTGCGCGTGCTGCCCGGCGAAATCCGCGGCGTGCTGCGGCGCGTCAAAGCGGGCGAATTGACGCTGAATATCCGCGATCCGGATGCGGAACGGCAGGCGATCCGCCACGAACGGAGCGTCAATCGCGCGCTGATTTCGGCCTACGGCATCACGGCATGGGTGCTGTTCACGGTGACGCTGCCGCACGCGCTGGAGGCCACAAGTTGGCGTTCGCCCATGCTCTGGTATGCGGTCATGCTCGCGGCACAGGGATTGGTCTCGTTCATCATGGTGTTGTTGTCGCTCGGACGATCGCGCGAACTGTAAGGAGAAAATGACGATGGTGCAGAACAAAATTCTGGTGGCGCTGCTGGCGCTTGGCGTGCTGACGACGGGATGCAACCTGGCGGTGTCGCGTGAGGCGTATGACAAGGATCTCGCGGCGATGCGCGGTCAGCAGGACGCGATTGAGGCGCAGAAAGCAAGTCTCGACAAGCAGTTGCAGGCGTGCGAGGCGCGCTACACGGCCAAGAACGATGAGCTCTCGACTTGCATCCGCGACAAGATGGCCGTCACGGACTCCTTCAAGAACTGCGACCAGAAGCTGGAGAAAATGTCCAAGATCGGCGGCAATTGCTCGCGGGACTTGGCGCAATGCCAGATCGACTCGGATCTGCTGAAGAAGGCCAAGCTGGAGCTGACGGCGGCGCGCGATGCGCTGCAGAAGGAAAACGCGCGGCTGAAGGCGGACGGTGAGCGGCAGGGCGCGGACCTGAAGATCGTGCAGGATCGGCTGTCCCGGATTGAGAGCAACATCGCGGCGGTGCGGCAGAAACTGCAGAAGCTCGTCGATTCCGGCAAGCTGAAAGTGAACGTGGCGCGCGGTTTCCTGGTCATCGAGCTGCAGAGCGACATCCTGTTTGACACCGGCAAGAGCGACCTGAAGCCGGAGGCCAAGCCGGTCCTGGCGGAGCTGGCGGCGGCGCTGCAGGGGCTGTCGGATCGCCGTTTCCAGGTCGCGGGTCATACGGACACGACGGGTGCGGATGCGCTGAACTGGCGGCTGTCGGTGGCGCGCGCGGTGTCGGTCGTGGAGACGCTGGTGGCGGACGGCGTGCCGGCCAAGAACCTGAGCGCGGGCGGCTATGGTCCGCACATGCCGGTGGCGAGCAATGACACGGATGAGGGCAAGAAGCGCAATCGCCGGGTCGAGTTGCTGCTGCTGCCGGACCTGGGCGAACTCCTGAACCTCGCAAAATAGCTGCTGACCCCGCCGGAGCTTCGCGATGTGGTTTTGCCTCGGGTTTGCCATCTTCCTCGGCATCTTCGCTGGGCTACGCTACTTCTCGGGCCGTGCCGTTTGGCGCCCGGACGTCCGCGACGGCCCGCACGGCACGCACATCCAGCCGATTCGCCAAGGCCGCCGCCGACCGGTTCTCGGCGTTCGGGTCATTGTGCCCATCGCCGACGATTTTGCCTTTGAGTTCAGCACGGAAGGCAGCACAGATCGCATCGCCAAGGCCTTGGGCATCGCCGAGGAATGGCAGACCGGCGACCGCGAATTCGACGACGCCGTGTACATCAGCTCCGACGACGCGCGCTTGTGCATGCTGCTGCGCCAGGACGCGCGGTCACGGCGCGCGGTACTCGACCTGACCCACGGCGCGGACGGCGGGCAGGGATTGGTGAAATGGGGCAATCCCGGCGTCTACTGCCGCGGCGGCGAGCTGTGGCTGCAATACGCCGGTCAGCCGGGCATGAGCGACGCGGAGGCGTGGCAGATCGCCGAGTTCGCTGCGCCGCGCCTGTTTGCGCTTGTGGAAGGCTTGACGCGCGCCGCCAATGGCCCGCTGCGGGATAGCCGTGACGTCTTTGTGCCGCGTGCCCGGACGTTTCTCGCGGTTTGCGGCGCGCTGTTCTTTGGCAGCGTCCTGAACCTGGTCGCGATCTCAGCGGTGCCGCTGCCGCTCCTGTCCGACCGCGGGGCGATGTGGCAACACGCGTGTCATTTTGGCCTTGTGGCGACGCTGGCGCTCCTCGGCGCCGCGGTGTGGCAGCTTGGGCGGAGCGCGCGGACGCATCGCGTGCTGCTGTGGGTCCTGTTCATCGGCGGTCCGAGCACTGTCGGCACCGCCTATTCCCTGTTCTACGAGGCCAACATCGCGTTTGACCATGGCGCTGAGCGGCAAATCGAGCGCCGCGTGGCGTCCTTGCACGAGCGCCGCGGTCGCGGTCGGTCGTTCTACATGCACGTCGACGATTGGGGGCCCACGGGTGGTGAGCGGACGGTGCAGATTCCCCGCGATCTGTACGGTGCGCTGAGTCCCGGCGCGCGCATCACGCTGATCGAACATCCGGGTGCGCTGGGCGTGCCGTGGGTGGGCGCGATTGAACGCGCACCGTAGCCTCACAAGCTCCCGGCGCTACTGCAGTTCCTTCCACAGGAAGCTGTACACGAGCGCCGACATCTTGGCCAGTTGCGGGTTGTTCGCCGCGCCGCCGTGACCGCCTTCCGTGTTCTCAAAATACAGCACGTCGTGGCCCTGCGCCTGCATCTTCGCGTACATCTTGCGCGCGTGGCCCGGGTGCACGCGGTCGTCGCGCGTGGACGTGAGGAAGAAAATCCGCGGATATTTCACGTCTGGCTTCACGTTCTGGTACGGCGAATAACGCGAAATGAAAGCCCATTCCTCCGGCTTGTCCGGGTCGCCGTATTCGCCCATCCAGGACGCGCCGGCCAGCAGCTTGTGGTAGCGCCGCATGTCCAGCAGCGGCACTTGGCACACAACGGCCTTGAAGAGTTCCGGCCGCTGCATCGCCACCGCGCCGACCAGCAGCCCGCCATTGGACCCGCCCTGGATCGCCAGATGCGCGGGGGCCGTCACTTTGCGGGCGATGAGGTCCTCTGCGACCGCGGCAAAATCGTCGTACGCGCGCTGTCGGTGTTCCTTGAGCGCCGCCTGATGCCACTGCGGGCCAAACTCGCCGCCGCCGCGGATGTTGGCCTGCACGTACACGCCGCCTTTCTCCAGCCAGGACATGCCCGATCCCGCCGAATAGTTCGGCTGCAGCGGCACCTCAAAACCGCCGTAGCCATACAGCAGCGTCGGGTTCTTGCCGTCCAGCGCCACGTCGGCGCGCGCCACCAGGAAGTACGGAATCGCCGTTCCATCCTTGGACTTCGCCTCAAACTGCTGCACCTTCAGGCCCTTGGCCGAGAAGAACGCCGGCAAGTGCTTCAGCGCCTCGTGCTTGTCGGAGCCCGGCTTGGCCAGCAGTTCCGTCGTCGGCGTGAGGAAATCCGTGAAATTCAGGAAGAACTGGTCGGACGTGTACGGATCCAGCACGGACACGCTCGCCGTCCCCACGCCGGGCAGCTTCACTTCCCGCTTCTGCCATTTGCCCGCCGTCAGCGTCAGCTCAAACACGCGCGTCTTCACGTTGTCCAGGATCGTCAGCAGCAGGTTGTGATGCGTCGTCGACCAGGCCACGAGCGACGTCTTCGGCGTCGGCTCGAACAGCGCGGTGAAGTCACGCGCGCCCTTCTGGTAGCTGACAAAGTCCTCGGCCAGCAGCGCGCCCGCCGGCCACGTCTTGTCGCCGATCGTCCACGCCGTGCGCAGGTGGAGCAGAATCGTCTGTCCGTCGATCTCCGCGTTGGCGTCATCCGGCTTGTCGATGTGCAGCAGCTTGTCGCCCGTGCGCAACAGCAGTTCATTGGTCCAGAACGTGATTTCCCGCGTCACAAAGTCGCGCTCAAAGCCCGGGCGGAAATTGCGGAACGCGCCCACGCCGATGTCGCTCTCGCTCGCGGTGTACAGCGTCTTCGCGCCGGCCAACGGCGTGCCGCGCTGCCATTCCTTGACGATGCGCGGATAGCCGGATTGGGTCATCGACCCGGGGCCAAAATCGGTCGCAACGTACACGTGGTCGGCGTCAATCCAGTGCACTTCGCTCTTGGCCGCCGGCAGGATGAAGCCGTCTTTGACGAACGCGCGGGCCTTGATGTCGAACTCGCGCACCACGGACGCGTCGCCGCCGCCGCGGGACATTCGCAGCAGGCAGCGGTTGTAGTCCGGAAACAGGCACGCCGCGGACGCCCACACCCAGTTCTCGCTCTCGTCCTGCGCCAGTTGGTCCACGTCCAACACGGTCTCCCACTTGGGCTGCGCCTTCCGGTACTCCGCCCAGGTCGTGCGCCGCCACACGCCGCGCACGTGGTGGTCGTCGCGCCAGAAGTTGTACAAAAAGCCGGCGCGCTCGCTCACGTACGGGATGCGATCCTTGGAATCGAGCATCGCCAGCAGCCGATCGTACAGCACCTGGTACGCGGGACCGGCCTGCAGTTCGCCCAGCGACTTCGCGTTGGCCGCGTGCACGAAGTCGAGCGCCTTGGCGCCTTCCACGTCCTCCAGCCAGAGATACGGGTCGTCCGTCGGCGTCGCCGTCTGCGGCAAATCCGCGACGTGGGGCGGGTTTTCGGCCAGCGGCGCGTGACCGCACCCCAGCGTGAGCGTTGTGGCCATCAGGAGTCCTCGAACGGAAGCGGGCAGGGGCATCGTCATGGGCATCCCAGTCTCGCGCCGGTGCGCGGTTGCGGTCTGCCCAGTCTGGCCCGATTCGCGGTTCAGTGCCAGTTCGTCGCCGTTGACACCATCCGGCCTTTCCCGCATCCTCGTCAACGGGTGAGGACGATGGCAATCCAGCAACATCTAAAGGATTTTGTGGCCTTGCTGCGCGATCGCTGGCGCTGGTGGGCGATTCCCATGGTGGTGATGTTGCTGGCGACGCTGTGGCTGCTGTGGTCCGGCCAGCACGTCATGATTCAGCCGTTTCAGTACGGCCCGCTGGCCCGGCCGTAGCGGTCTTCCCGGCTCCTTGAGGTTCTGGTGGCAGGGCAATCCGGCAAAAAGCGACTCCTCGTCAACTTGACGATCTCCGCGGGCGCCATCGTGGTGTTCTTGATCGGCCTGAACGTCGTGCTGCATCTCGGGCATTTTGGCGAGGGGCGCCCAGACGGCGGCGGCGACCGCTTTGACTACAACAGCATCTACCGCGAATCGGCCGATCCGGTCCTCCAGCGCGAACTCACACCGGGCGCGGCAGGGATCGTCAACTCCGGTGGCTACGTGGGCAAATTCGTGCCGGAGCCCAAGCCACCCGGCACGTTGCGCGTGGTTGGCCTGGGCGACTCCATCACGATGTACCAGTCCGCGGAGGGCCGAAACTACCTGCAGGTCGCCGAGAAGAAGCTGCGCGCAGCGCTCGGACGCCCGGACATCGAATTCCTCAACTTTGGCGTGGGCGGCTATGACACGACGCAGGAAGTGCATCAGTTTGAGGCCCGCGGGCAGCGCTACCAGCCGGACGTGGTCACGCTGGGCTACTGCATCAACGACGGCGTGGACTTTGGCGCGACCGTGAACGCGGCGACGGGCAAGCTGCAATTTGCCCAGAGCGCGATGGATAATCCGCCGGTCATCACCTTCATCCAGCAGCACCTCACCGCGCAGGGCGCGGACATGACGCCGCAGCAGTTCTTTGGCGCGGCGTTCCAGGCGGAGGGCTGGAAACGCAGCATGGCGGCGCTCGCGCGGCTGGCGGAGCTGAGTCGGCAACAGCATTTTCACGTCGTCATCGTCATTTTTCCCGTGCTGTTTGATTTCGACCACTACGTGTTCCTGCCGTTCCATGAGCGGCTGACCGAGGAAGCGAAGAAGCTGGGGTTTGAAGTGCTGGACCTGCTGCCCGTGTTTCGCGCAGAAGGGGCGGCTGACACGCTGCGCGGGGACGCGGCGATCGACGTGATTCACCCGTATGCCAACGGCCACCATGCGGCGGGCGAAGCGTTGGCGGCGCTGCTGGAAAAGACCGGCTGGCTGGCGGCGCGGAAACCATGAAGGCGAAGGCGCCCAGTCAAATCGCGTTGGCGGTGCTGGCTTGCGGCGGCGTGCTGCTGGCGTTGGGTGTCGCGGAAATCGCGGCGCGTCTGCTGCCCACGCCGGACTTGTTTGCGACGCGGATGGCGGCGTTTCGCGACGCCGTGCTGGAGCCGGACGCTGCGCTCGGGTGGCGTGCCAAGCCCGGCGCGACGACGACGGTCGGCGGCGTGACGTATCGCTTCGACGCGCTGGGTTGCCGCGGTGTCGAGCCCCTCGCTGGCGACGCGCGCCCGCGGCTGCTCATCGCCGGCGACTCGATGGCGCTGGGCTGGGGCGTGCCGGAGGCGGAGACTTTCGCTGGGCGGCTCACCGCGCTGCATCCCGAATGGCAGGTCCGCAACGGCGGCATGGTCGGGTTCAACCTGGGTCAGAGCGTGGCGCGCGTGGCGGAGCTGCTGCCAAAGTGGCAGCCGCAGCGCATTCTCCTGACGTATTTTCCCAACGATGCCGAGGCGTCCGCGGCGACTGGCACGGATTGGCTGGCTTGGTCGGCGCTGTGGCGTCTGGTCAAGCCGCCGCTGTGGTCGCTGGCTGCGCGCGCGGGCGTGCTGCCGGACGTCACGACGTACCACGCGGACCTGCACGCGCCGGGATCGCCCGGGTGGCAGCGCGTCGTCGGCGGACTGACGCAGTTCGCCGCGCTTTGTCGGCAAGCGCGGGCGCAGTGTACGGTCGCGCTGGTGCCGGAGCTCCAGAGGCAGCCTTATGGCCTCGCAGCGGTGCATGCTCGCGTGGCCGATCTCGCGCGCGGGCTGGCCTTGGGCGTCGTCGATCTGGCGCCCGCGCTGGGCGACGTGCCGCCACGGCAACTGTGGGTCATGCCGGACGACGCGCATCCCAACGCGGAAGGCCATCGACGCTTTGCCGAGGCGCTGACGTCGCTGTTTCAAACCCACTGACCTGAGTTCGGTACCAAGTTTCGTCGGTCAGACCTGTTGCATTTCAGACTGGGACCGCGAGCGTGCACCTCCGGTGACAGCCGCGGATCGGGCGGAGTGTGTCTCAGGTTCTCCGACGCAGTCCTAGCCGAAGTGGTACGCGCTCAACCGCACACCCATCATCGTGCCGTTGTAGGCGACCTTGCCGCGATCCGCACCGGCAGCGCCGGCAATCACCATCATCGGCAGCAAATGTTCCTCGCGCGGGTGTACAAGGCGCGCCGCGGGCGCCTGCGTCCACGCTTTCAGGCGGGCATCGCGCGCCGCGGGTTCCATCGCCGCCGTCTCGCGCAGCCAAGCGTCAAAGGCCTCAGAAGTCGGCACCGCCGCGGGATTCCCGAAGCCGCGCATGTTGTGGTACGTCATGCCGCTGCCCACGATGAACACGCCTTCATCCCGCAGCGGCGCCAGCGCCCGGCCAATCGCGAGGTGCTCCGCCGGGTCGAGGCCGCGCTTCAGCGACAATTGCACCGTCGGAATCTCTGCGTTGGGATACGTCAGCTTCAGCGGGACAAACGTCCCGTGGTCAAAGCCGCGCTTGCTGTCCGCCGCCGACGGAAAGCCGCCCGCCTCCAGCAGCGCCTGTACCCGCAGGGCGAGCGCGGGATCGCCGGGCGCCGGCCACGTGATCTTGTAGGAATCCGGCGGAAAGCCGTAGTAGTCGTACAGCATCGGCGGATGCGCCGCGGTCATCACCGTCGGAACCGGCTCTTCCCAGTGCGCGGAAATCACCAGCAGCGCCTTGGGCGTGACGTGGGGCAGCGTGCGCACGGACTTGAGGTACCCGGCCAGGCCGTTGACCTCCGCCTTGTCCATGCCCATCTCGACAAACGGCCACGGTCCGCCGCCATGGGGCAGGAACGCCACGGGCATCCGCTGCGTTTTCGCCGGCGCCGCCGCCGCTTCATTGCCCAGGCCCGCCGCCGCCGTCAGGCCCGCCGCCGTCGCAATCCCCGTCGCCAACACTTGGCGCCGCGTCACTTGGTTCTCGTTCGTTGCATTCATGACCTGTCTCCTGGCGGCTTGTTCCGCAACAAAATGCCACAACGCCACGTGCACACGCTAGGTGACGCGCGTCGTCGCCGCCAGAGGCCGCACTTGAACAGGACTGTTTCTCTGCGGCAACAATCGCCGTCACGGCAGGCGAATACGCAGGATCCCGAGCAGTTTTTGCACTTCCGGCGCCTCGCGATGCTGCTGGACCAGCCGCGCCAGCGCTTCATCCCGCTTCTGCCGAAATGCCGGACCGCGCAGATGGAGGTGCATGACGCGCCAGGACTGCGCCGCGATGCCATTGGGATCGTCCGCCACGAGGCGGTCCAACTCTGCGCCCATGGCGTCCGCCATCGCCGGATTCGCCGTCGCGCGCTGGATGCTGCCCACGGGATCCAGCGGCGCAAAAAGCCGGTAGGCGGGCAAATCCGGGCGCGCGTCCAGCGGCAGGAAGATCGCTGCGGGCTCGCTCCAGAAGACCAGCTTCCACGCGGGATCGTGCGCCAGGAACAGGAAGGCTTCCCCCGGACCCGGATTCGCGGCCAGCACCCAGTCAAACCTGTACTGCGCGTGCAGCGCGGCAAAAGCCGCCGGATCGCTCGCCGCATGGGCATTTTGCAGGAAGAACGCCTCGGGATAGAGCTGGTCGTTGCGGCCATCGATGAAGGGCGGCACGCCTGCCCACATCAGGTAGCCGCCCAGATGCAGCGGATTCAGCACGCGCGGCGCCAAGTGCTGCTTCTTGGCGAAATCTGCCGCGGCAATCGGCACGCTCTGCGGATTCCAGCCCGCGCCAAACGGCCGCGTCGCGTTGCCATGCACGAGCGCCAACGCCAGCGTCAGCGCCAACGCCACGCGCAACCACGGCCGGCGCAGCAGGTCGAGGAGCCGTTGCAGCATCGGCAGCAGCGCGTACGTCGCCGCGCCCGCCAGGAGCGGCATGCCGCGCGGCGAACGACCGGCCACGAGCAGCGTCACGAGCAGGACCATGCCGCGCCAGCGCAGATCTGGATTGCCCCGCGGCTGGAGCGCCGGCAGCACGGCGGGAATCGCCAGCAGCGCGAGCGTCACCGTCATGGGAAAGGCGCTCCAGGCTTGATCGAGCGTCATCGGCTGGAACTCGGAGACGTACTGGCGGTAGGCATCGCTGCCCGCGACGTGGAACACCGTCGTCCAGACCCGCGGGCCGTCGGGGTGCAACAGCGCCAACCCGAGCGCCACGCCAAGCGCGACGAGCGGTTGCCGCCAGCGCTTCTCCTCGATGCCGTGCAGCACCACCGCCAGGAGCAGGACCGCCAGCGCCACGACGCCGCCGCGGTGCAGCAGCAGTCCGACGCCAGCAATCAGCCCCGGCGCGAACCAGCGCTTTTCCGGTTGCCGCCGCGCGCGATCGATCGCCGCCAGCAGCAGAGGCAGGAGCGCGGTCGAGAAGATCCGCGAGCGCGGCGTCGCCGTGATCTCGACCGCCGACAGCCACAGACCCGCCGCGAGCAGCCACGTCGGCGGCGCCACGCCGTAAGCCAGCCCAGTCGCGCCGAGCGTCAGGATCGCCGCCAGTAGGAGACTCACGCCCTGAGGGCTGCCGCTGAGCGCCAGCAGCATGTCCGCCAGCGCATCCTTGCCCAGCCACGGCTGGCCGCGAAACGACCAGGACAGCGTGTCCTGCGCCAGCGAAGGCCCCACACGCAGCGCTTCGTGCCCGGTGACGAGGTGCCAAAACGCGTCCGGATCATCGACGAGCCGCCACGTCGCCAGCAGCGCGAGCGCGAACACGGCCACGCCCACGGGCAGCCAGGTACGCATGCGGTGGTGAAGGGGGAGCGCGGTCACCCGCCGAGGATAGGCCACAAGCGGCTGGCGCGACAACCTTGCGCCACGCGGCGGCGTGTGCTACAACTTCGCCCCTCGCGTGGGCTTCCCCTGCGCGTCTCGGGGCGTAGCGCAGCCTGGTAGCGCACTAGACTGGGGGTCTAGGAGTCGCAGGTTCAAATCCTGTCGCCCCGACTACGAATCCCGACAGCAACGTCCCCTGCGCGGGGCGGGTAGCCTAACGCGCTCGGGCTGGCTTGTGCGGCCCACAACGAGCGAGGATTCGTCATGCTTGAACGTAACGAACTGATGCGGCAGCGGCTGGCCAAGATCGCCGCCGCTCGCGCCGCGGGTCACATCCCGTATCCCAACGACTTTGTTCCGAACGCGACGTCTGCCGACGCCTACGCGTGGTTTGCCGCGGATCCGCGCCGCCTTGCGCCGTTTTCTGCCGTTGCGGAAGACGCTGTTCTGGCCGCGGAAGAGGGCGCCTTGAAGCTGCCGGCGCCGTGGACGCGCATGGCCGGTCGCGTGATGGCGATCAACGTCAAAGGCAAAGTGGCTTTCCTGCGCATCCAGGATCGCTGCGCCGTGGATCTGCCCGCGTGTCGCGCGCACGACGACGATTTGCGCGAAGCCGCGGGTCTGGAACGGCGCAACCAGGAAGGCGCGACCTTCCAGTTCTTCTATTCGCGCGACGCCGATCCCGAGACTTTTGACGCGCTGTTCAAGCCGACGGAAGGTGCCGCGTGGGACGGTCCGCGGCTGGACATCGGCGACATCGTCGGCGGTCAGGGGCGCTTCTTCCGCACCAAGACGTCCGAGCCGAGCCTGCATTTGGCCGCCAACGAGCAGCCCGCGCTGCGGATCCTGACCAAGGCCGTGCGGCCGCTGCCGGACAAGTGGCACGGGTTGAGCGACAAGGAAACGCGGCACCGCCAGCGCTACGTGGACCTGATCGTCAACGATGAAGTGCGCGAGACGTTCCGCCGGCGCGCAAAGGTGCTGCAGGGCATCCGCCAGTTCCTCGACAGCCGCGGCTACGTGGAAGTTGAGACGCCGATGATGCATCCGATCCTCGGCGGCGCGGCGGCGCGGCCCTTCCGGACGCACCACAACGCGCTGGACATGCCGCTCTACCTGCGCATCGCGCCGGAGCTGTACCTGAAGCGGCTGGTCGTGGGCGGGATCGAGCGCGTCTACGAAATCAACCGCAATTTCCGCAATGAAGGCATCAGCGTCCGCCATAACCCGGAATTCACGATGCTGGAATTCTACCGGGCTTACGCGACCTATGAAGACCTCATGGTGGAAGTGGAGACGCTGATCGCGGAGCTGGCGATGTCCGTCGCGGGTTCGACGTCGGTGACGTGGGGCCTGAACGCCGACGGTACGCCGCGCGTCATCGAGCTCAATGCGCCGTTCAAGCGCGTGAAGATTCGCGACGGTCTGAAGATCTGGGGCGGCCTGACGGACGCGGAGATCGCGGACGAAGGCGCGCTGCGCAAGAAGGCAGCGGAGCTCGGCGTGCACATCGACGACCACTCGTCGCTGGGCAAGGTGCAGGTCGAGTTGTTCGAGGCCGTGGCCGAGCCGCACCTCATCCAGCCGACGTTCGTGATGGAGTATCCGGCCGAGACTTCGCCGCTTGCGCGTCGCAACGACCAGCAGCCGGACTTTGTCGATCGCTTTGAGCTGTTTATCGGCGGCATCGAGATCTCCAACGCGTTTTCCGAGCTGAACGATCCAGTCGACCAGCACGAGCGCTTTGAGATGCAGCTGCTGCAGAAAGCCAAGGGCGATGAAGAGACCATGGAGATGGACCTCGACTACATCCGCGCGCTGGAATACGGCCTGCCGCCGACGGCGGGCTGCGGCATCGGCGTCGATCGCCTGGTGATGCTCCTGACGGACAGCGACAACATCCGGGAAGTCATCCTGTTCCCGCACATGCGGTCGGAGCTTGGCCAGAAGGCTGATTCCGCCGAAGCGCCGGGGGCGTAGTTGCACCACGTTCGGCGCCTTGTGACGGGCGTCCTGCTCGCGGCCTTTGTCGCTTTGCCGGAGGCGCTTGTGCGTTCTGGCGACGCGCAGGTCGGCTTCCAGACGTGGCTCGTCGTGCAATTGCTGGGCGTGATCGTCGCGGCCATCGCGGTGGCGGCGATTTTCTCCGTGGTCGGTCTGGGGCTCGTGCGGCTCGCGACGCTGCCGTGGCGCAATCGCGCGAGCACGTTCGTGGCGTGGTCCTTCCTGCGCGCGCCGCGCGTGCGTGCGCCGCTGCCCGTGCGCGCATGGCGTTTCTATCTGCAGCAGGTCGATGCGCAGCGCGAGGCGGCGCCGGCGACGTGGCGGCACTGGCTGGAGATTGCGGTCCTGTTGTTGCTGGGCGCGGGCGGCGCGTTCCTGTGGCTGCAAGCGGGCGACGCGACCTGGCCTCTCCTGTTCCTGCGCAATGCCTTGGCCTGGCTCGCTTTTCACCTCGTGCTGCTCGCGAGCGCGGCGCTGCCTGGGCGCATCCTGCGGTCCGCGCCGTTGACGCTGGCCCTGGCCATCGGCCTCGTGATTGCCTGCTGGTTCGCCCGTGTGCCGGCCGTGTTGCAGCGCGTCGAGCCGTTTGCGCTCCTGTTTGGTTTGATCGCTGCGTCTTTCATCGCCGGGGTGCGCATTGGCGACGAAGTCGGGCGTGCGGAGCGGTTGCAGCGCCGTGGCCTCCTCGTCGCGGCGCTTGCGCTCGTCGCCGTCCTGCTGGCGCTGTTGGTCCGTCCGGCGCAAATTCCGTTGCTCTCGCTGGCCCTGCCGCTCGCGCTCGTCGCCGGCTATCTGGTGCTGCAAGGCCAGGCCAAGGTCTCCATCCCGGTGTTTGTCTCGATCGTCGGCGTGGCCGCGGGCGTTTGGGCGCTGATCGTCGTGCTTTCCGTGATGGGCGGCTTTGCCCATGACCTGCGCCAGAAGATGCTTGTCGCCAACGCCCACGCGCTGATTGAGCGGCCGGGGCGCGTGCAGCCGCTCCAGCACATCGCCGATCTGGGCGCGCGCCTGCGCAAGCTGCCGGGCGTCGCGGCGCTGAGTCCGCAGGTGCGCGGGGACGCGATCCTGTCGTCGGCTTTCAACGTCAACAATTTCGTGGCTGTGCGCGGCATCGATCCCTCGCTGCCGGAAGTGCAGCGCGAGTTGGGCGGCACGCTGGTGACCGGCGGGCTGACGCTGCTGCAACGTCCGACCGCGCTCGCGTCCGACCGCGCGCTGGGCCGCAAGGCCGCGTCGGAGCCGGAGGACATGCCGCCGGCGCCCGCAGTGACGTCGCAGCCCAAGCCAGCCGGCAGTGACGACATGGACACGCTGATGAAGCTGGCGCCAGGCCCGGCTGAGCCGTCGCCGCCGCAACCGCCGCAACCGCCGACGGTGGATCCGCGGCTGCTGCTGATGCCAACCGGCGGCAAAGTGCGCATGCTGGGAACCAGCCAGAACCAGCCCAAGCCCGAGCTGCTGCCGGAGCCGCTGGTGATTCCCGCGGGTGCCACGCTCGACGCGGCGTTGGCGCCCCCGATGGCGTTGCGCGGCGATGACGACACGCCGTTTCTGGCCACGCGCATGGACATGCCGGTCGCGCCGGGCATCCTGCTGGGCACGGAGCTCGCGCGCTCATTGCAGGTGGAGCTGGGCGACCGCGTGGAAGTCGTGACGCCCGATGGCGACATTGGCCCGACCGGTCTGCGGCCGCGCGTGCGCACGTTCCGCGTCGCGGGGACGTTTGAGACCGGGCTGTACGAGGCGGACAGCAAGGTGGCCTACGTGACGCTGGCGGAGTCCGTGCGCTACTTCAACTTGGACGGCGAGGCCAACGTGCTGGAAGTGCGCTTGGACGACCCGGAGCAGCCGGATGCGGTCCTGACGGCCATTCGCGAGACGCTGCGCACGTCCGGCCAGCCCAAGGACATCGAGACGATCGACTGGCGCGAGATGAACCGCTCGCTCTTCTCCGCGCTGGCGTTCGAGCGCCTCGTTGTGTTCCTGGTGCTGACGCTGATCATCCTCGTCGCCGGTTTTTCGATCGTCTCCGCCCTGACCATGGTCATTCTGCAAAAACGTGACGGCATCAGCATGCTGCGGGCAATGGGCGCGACCGCGGCGACAATCCGCTCAGCGTTTGTCCAGATGGGCGGCGCGATTGGCCTGATTGGCACGACCGCAGGCGCGATTCTGGGCATCGGGACGTGCGTCCTGATCGAGCGTCTGGGCATCCAATTGCCCGAGGCGTACTACGTCCGGACGCTCCCTGTGCTCGTCCAGCCGACAGAAATCGCCGCCGTTGCCTTCGCGGCAGTGGCCTTGTCCCTTGTAGCTACTGTGTTTCCTGCTACAAGTGCGGCCCGCTTCACGCCACTTGAGGGGTTGAGGCATGGCTAACCTGGCTGTGGATATGCACGTAACGCCTGAACATGACGCCACTCTTGCGCGCGAGCCGTTGATTTCGGCGCGTGGCCTGCGGCGTTGGTTTGACCTCGGCAGTCGGCGCATCGAGGTCCTTCGCGGCGTCGACCTTGACCTCTATCCCGGTGATATGGTTGGGATTGTCGGTCGTTCGGGCTCGGGCAAGTCGACGCTGCTGCATTTGTTGGGCGCGCTGGACGAGCCGAGCGCCGGAACCATCACCTTTGGCGGCGAAAAACTCGACCTGCGGTCGGACGCGAAGGTCGCCGCATGGCGCAACCGGAGCATCGGTTTCGTCTTTCAATTTCACCACTTGCTGCCGGAACTGACGGCATTTGAGAACGTGCTGATGCCGACCCTGATTGCCCGGCAGAACCAGCGGGAGGCGCGCGAAAGAGCGCGTACGTTGCTCGACCGCGTGGGGCTGGGCGATCGTCTGGCGCACCACCCGGGCGAGCTTTCCGGCGGCGAACAGCAGCGTGTCGCCTTGGCCCGCGCGCTCGTGATGCAGCCGCACGTGGTGTTGGCTGACGAGCCCACCGGCAACCTCGACGGCCGCACGGCGGAAGAAATGCACGCGCTCATGGAAGCGCTCAATCGCGAGACGGGGACGAGCTTCGTGGTCGTCAGTCACAATCCGGAGTTGGCGCGGCGCATGGCGCGTGTGCTGCGGATGGCCGATGGCCAGATTCAAGCCGACGACGGCAGCGATGACGACGCGCCCAATGCCGCACACGCCGCGGAGGCGCACGCATGAGCCTGCGAATCCGTTTGGCAGCCAAGCTGTTGCTGCTGCTTTGTGCATCTGTCGGCCTGTACGCATTGCGCGCGTCTGCGGACGAACCGACGGCTTTTGGCCGCGGCGCGTTGGGCGGAACGTCGGGCTTGAGCCTCGGCAATCCGGAAGCGGACGTCGAAGAGAAGCCTGCTGACCTCGCGATGGTCGTGACGGCCGTTGAGCTGGGCGGCATCGAGCGCGTCGACAAGCAGACTGTGCTGAACCAGATCCGCATCAAGCCGGGCACGGCGCTCGATCCCACCGCGGTGGCCGACGATCAGCGGCGGATCTGGACGATGGGCCTGTTCGACGACGTGAAGGTCGGCCTCAAGATGGCCGGTCCGCACAGCGTGATCCTGCGCTATCAGGTGCTGGAACGGCCGTCGATCGCCGCGATTGAGATTGTCGGCAACGACGCGCAGAGCGATGACGATGTGATGAAGGTTGTGGATCTGCGGGTGAACAACCTGTATTCGCCCAACGACGCCGCGGCGAACATCCAGAAGATCAAGGATTTGTACGTTGAAGAAGGCTACTTCCTGGCGACAGTCCGGCACCGCACCGAGCCGATGCCGGAGAATCAGGTCAAGGTCATCTTTGAGGTTCAGGAGCGCGCGGAAGTCAAAGTGCGGCAAATCGACATCCTCGGCAACGAAGGCGTCGAGGACAAGGACATCAAGGCCGTGCTGCGGACGCAGGAAGGCTCGATTCTCAGCGCGATCTCCAAGTCAGGAAATTTCAAGCGGGAAACGCTCGAGACCGACGTGCAGATCATGCAGTATCTGTACCTGACCAAGGGCTACATCCAGGCCAAGATCGACGATCCGGTCGTGAGCCTGTCGCCGGACCTGCGGTACATCTCGATTTCGATTCGCGTGCATGAAGGGCCGCAGTTCAAGGTCGGCAAAGTGCTCATCACCGGCGACAGCGTCGAGGAGCAGCCGGTCGAGAAGCTCAAAGAGAAGCTGCAGCTCAAGGAAGGCGAGACCTTCAACTACCAGTTCGCGCAGCAGGACGGCCAGATGCTGGCCAACGCGCAGAAGAATTACGGCTATGCCCACGCGACGGCGTCCAACGAGTCGGTGCCGGATCCGGACAAGAAGACCGTCGACTGGACGTACCACATCCAGAAGGGCAAGAAAGTCTACTTTGGCCAGATCTCCGTGCGCGGCGGCGGTTCGACGCGGGACAAAGTCGTGCGGCGCGAGCTGCTGATCGGCGAAGGCGAGCTGTACAGCGAGGAGAAGCTGACGACTTCCCAGGCGCGCGTCCAGCGGCTCGGCTACTTTGAGAAGGTCGAAATCAAGACCAAGCCGACGGCGTTGCCGCAGGTTGTCGACGTCGTCGTCGAGGTCAAGGAGCGCACCACCGGCACGTTCCAGGTCGGCATGGGCTTCTCGTCGCTCGACAACTTCATCGCCACCGCGCAGATCTCCAAGGACAACTTCTTTGGCCGCGGCCAGCGGTTCAGCATCCAGGGCTCGCTGTCGTCGATCCGCACGATGTTCCAGGCGTCCTTCTTTGAGCC
>CAINLT010000510.1 GCA_903850505.1 uncultured Myxococcales bacterium
GATGGCGTGCTCGTGGCGGTGGTTGCCAATGGCCACGTGCTCGTGGAGTCGCTGCCCGGCTTGGGCAAGACGCTGCTGGTCAAGGCGCTCGCGCGGCTGCTGGGGCTCCGCGCCAATCGCATCCAGTTCACGCCGGACCTGATGCCGTCTGACATCACGGGCAGCCACGTTTTTGATCTCGCCGAGCGGCGCTTCGTGTTCCACCAAGGGCCCGTGTTCACGCAATTCCTGCTGGCGGACGAGTTCAACCGCGCGCCGGCCAAGACCCACGCGGCGCTGCTGGAAGTCATGCAGGAGCGGCAGGTGACGCTGGACGGACGGCACCACGGGCTGGAGCTGCCGTTCCTCGTGATGGCGACGGCCAATCCGATTGAGAACGAGGGGACGTACGCGCTGCCGGAGGCGCAGCTCGATCGCTTCCTGTTCAAGCTCGTGCTGGAGTACCCGGGCGAGGTGGAGGAACAGCGGATCCTGACGCTGCACCTGGCGGGAAGCTCGCCGGAACAGTCGCTGGCGACGCTGGAGCCTGTGACGAACGCGGAGGGCGTGCTCGCGCTGCAGGCGCTGGCGGCGCGCGTGACGGTAGACGCGTCCATTGTGCGGTACATCACGGCGCTCGTGCGCAAGACCCGCTCGTGGCCGGGCCTGCATCTGGGCGCGAGTCCGCGCGCGGGCGTGTCCATGCTGGCGGCGGCGCGGGCGACGGCGCTCCTGCGCGGGCGGATGTTCGTGGTGCCCGATGACGTGAGCGAGGTGGCGATGGCGGCGCTGCGGCATCGCGTGATTCTCAGCCCGGAAGCGGAAGTGGAAGGCCGCTCGGCAGACGCGATCCTCGCCGAGATCATCAAATCCGTTGAAGTGCCGCGCGGAGTCTGATGCTGTACCCGACGCGACTCCTGACTTTTGCGGTGACGCTGCCGGCGGCGGCGTCGCTGTTGCTGCTCGTGAACGCTGCGCCTTGGCCGGCGCTCGTGGCGGTGGACTGCGTCATCGCGATCGTCGCGCTGCTGGATGCGTGGCTGGGCTGGCGGCGCGCGGGGTTGCTGCGGGCCGACGCGACGACGCACGGCACGTGGTCGCTGGGGCGCAAGGAGTCGATCGCGGTGACGCTGGATTGGCGCGGCCAGCGGACCGTGCGGGTGACTTTGGCGCCGGACGTGCCAACGACCGTGCGGGTTGCCGACGCGGCGGAGGTCCAAACGCTGGCGCCGATGTCCCGGCTGGAGCTGGCGTTTCTGGCGACGGCGAGCGAACGCGGGGCGTGGGAGTTGGGCGGTGTGCACGTCGCGCTGCCCAGTCCGCTGGGGCTGTGGCAGCGGCACTTGCTGCTGGGAACCGCGCAGCCGGTCCACACCTACCCGAACCTGAAGCAGCTCTCAGACTACGCGCTCCTGGCGCGGACGGACCGGCTGGCGCTGATCGGCGTGCGGCGGAGTCGGCGTGTGGGCGGGGACACGGAGTTCGAGCGGCTACGCGATTACCACTCGGACGACGCGCTGAATCGCATGGATTGGCGGGCGACGGCGCGACGGGATGCCCTGACGGTGCGCGACTACCAGACCAACCAGAGCCAGCGCGTGCTGCTGCTTGTCGATGCCGGGCGGATGCTGACCTCGACCGCGGCGGGCGCCGATGGCGTGACGCGCAGCCTGCTGGACCACGCGATCGACGCGGCGCTGCTCCTGGCGTGGGCGGCGACGCGGCAGGGCGATCGCGTGGGATTGCTGGCGTATGCGGACGGCGTGAAACGCTGGGTGGCGCCGCGGGGCGGACCGCGACAGGTGACCGCGCTCATCCACGCGCTGCACGACCTGCAGGCGGAGATGGTGGAGAGCCGCCACGAGGAGGCGTTCCTGCTGCTGGAACGGCGCGAACGCAAGCGGTCGCTCGTCATCGTGCTCACGCATGTGCTGGACGACGTGAACGCCGACCATCTGGAGCGCCACGCGCGGCTGGTTTCCGGCCGCCACTTGCCACTGATCGTGTTGCTGCGCGATCCGGACCTGCATGGCGCGGTGCCGAGTGCGGATCTGCCGCCGCAGGACGTCGGGCAGTTTTGGCGCGCGGGAGCGGCGGCGACGCTGGTGCAGTGGCGCGCCGGCGTCATCGACCGGCTCAAGGCAGCCGGCGCGCTGGTTATCGACTGTGAGCCGCAGCAGTTGTCTGCGGAGGTCGTCAGCCGCTACTTGGAAGTCAAAGCCCGGCATTTGCTGTAGGACAGCCGCATTGCCGCGCCCCGCCGGTTACCTGTACACTGCGTCGCCCGGTGCCGCACACGGCTCGGGTTATTCCCTGTCCCGGAGTCCCCAGTGCCCAAGCAACACCTGTTGGCCCGTTGGCTGCGCGACGACGCGGCGCGGTCGCACGACAAGGGCCAACATCACACGGCTCCGTGGTATGCGACGCTGTGGCTGACCGGCGTGGACTACTTCTCCTCGCTCGGTTACGCGCCCGGTCTCGCGCTCATGGCCGCGGGCTACGTGGCGCCGCTGGCGACGCTGATCCTCGTGCTGGTGACGTTTCTCGCCGCCGTGCCGGTCTACGCGTTCGTCGCGAAGTATTCGTCCGACGGTGAGGGCTCGATCAAGATGATTGAGCGCCTCACGACCAAGTGGGGCCTGCTCGGTTGGCTGGGCAAGACGCTGGTCCTTGTGCTGCTGGGCTTCGCGATGACGGACTTCGTCATCACCATCACGCTTTCTGCCGCCGACGCGACGCATCACCTGATGGAAAATCCGCTGCTGCGCGACTACATGCCTGACACGCCGGTGCTGATTACTGCGGTGCTGATCGTCGGTCTCTGCCTCGTCTTCCTCAAGGGATTCAAGGAGGCCATCGGCCTGTCGGTGCTCATCGCGTTGCCGTATATGGTCATGAACGCGGTGATCATCGGCGTGGGCATTGAAGAACTGACGCACAAGCCGGAGCTCATCGCCGCGTGGTGGCAGAAGATCGCGCATTTCAACGCGGAAGAACTGCGACAGGCGCTGCAGCCGATGTCCAAGGACGGCGTCGGTCCCGTGGCGTACATCCACGGCGGCGGGGCGATGATGCTGATCGCCGTCTCCCTGCTGGTGTTTCCCAAGCTGGCGCTGGGCATGTCCGGTTTTGAGACCGGCGTCTCCGTGATGCCGCACATTTCCGCCAAGGACACGGCGGAGCGCGTGCGCAATACCCGCAAGCTGCTGTTCTTCGCCGCGTTGCTGATGTCGATCGAGCTGTTGGGCGCCAACTTCGTCTCGACGCTGTTGATTCCGCCGGAGCAGTTCTGGGTCGCGCGCCCGGGCGTCGCGGCGGGCGCTGCCCAAGGTCGCGCGCTGGCGTACTTGGCCCATGAACTGCTCGGCACCACCTTTGGCACCGTCTACGATCTGACCACCGTGCTCATCTTGTGGTTCGCCGGTGCGAGCGCCATGGCGGGCCTGCTGGGCATCATTCCGCGCTACCTGCCGCGGTTTGGCATGAGCCCGATGTGGTTGGAGTACCGCCGGCCGCTGGTCCTCGTGATCACCGGCGTGTGCCTGCTGGTGAACTGGGTCTTCCAGGCCGACGTGGAAGCGCAGGGCGGCGCGTACGCCACGGGCGTGCTCGTGCTCATGGCGTCAGGCGCGTTTGCTGTGCTGTTGGCCGAGCGCGAAAAGCCGTTCTATCGCCTCATTTTCACGATTATTTTGGCCATCTTCGGCTATGTCCTTGTTGTCAACACGGGCGAACGCCCGGACGGCGTCAAGATCGCCAGTCTGTTCATCGCCGCCATCATCGTCGCCAGCATCTGGAGCCGCTGGCGCCGCGCGTCTGAATTGCGGGTCGGCGACGTGCAATTCACGACGGAAGCCTCACGTGCGGCGTGGGAAGCGCTGTGCGACGCGCAAGGCGTGGTGCTCGTGCCGCTGCGCAACATGACCGTGGAAGCGCGGCGGCGCAGCGAGGCGAAGCGGATGCAGCACGCCCAGTCCGCATCCGCCAAGTACGCGTTTCTAAATGTTGAATTGACCGATGATCCGTCGGCGTTCGCCACGCCCATCATGGTCAACGTCAAGGAAGCCGACGGCGACGTCATCGTCGAAGTCACTGGCGCCGTGGCCATCGCCAACGCCATCGCTTTTGTCGCGCTGAAGATGAACGCGGATCAGGTCATCATCGGCCTGCTGGACAACGGCACGCCGGCGCAGAATGCCCTGCTTTACCTGCTGTTCGGCACGGGTGAAGTGGGCTACGCGGTGCGCTCCATCTTTGTGCGCGTGCGCGAAGAGCGCCTGGCTGACCAGTACGTCGAGCGCAAGAGCTTTGACGAAGATCGCGACCGCCGGGAGAAGAACCTCCTGCGCGATGCAGTGCTGATGACCGAAGAAGAGCGCCACACGCACATGACGCAGCTGTTCGAGCACGAGCGCTCCGAGTTTGAGACGCGCCTGAGCGTTGGACCGAAGATGCCGCGGCTGATTCTGTACGATTGAGTCGGCAGGCGCGGACCTACTTCCTGGCAGGCACCCAAGCCCAGATCGCTTCCACCAGGATCGGCGCATTGCCCGATTCGTCGGTCACGAGCACTTCCACCGGCAGATCGCCTTTCTCCTGGGCGAAGAGCTGCTTCTGCTCCGCCGTCAAACGCGCCGTGGCAGTAATCGCGCCTTTGGAGCGCTTGATGAACTTGGTGTTGAGCGACTTGATCAGCGGCAGGCTGTCATCGCGCACATTCATCCCGACGACGAGGCCGGACGCCGACTCAGCGACGAGAATCATCGCCGCCGCATGCACCTGACCGATGTGATTGCGCGTCTTGCCGCGGTTCTTGACCCGAATCGTCACGACGTCCTCGGTCATTTCCAGCACTTCCAGACCCGACGTGCCGACGTACGGAATCATCCGCCCCATCGCCAGCGTCAGCAGCCGACCGCCGAGCGGCAGGGACTGGAGCTTGTGGACCATCTTGGCAATCTTGTTCGGCTGGCTCATGCGGAATCTCTCTGGACGGGGTTGCGGGGGCGACGGCGGTGCGCGCAGGCGTATCCTGAGGCAGACACACGGCGTTGTCGACCGCGACCGCTGCGCTTGACGCGCCCGGACCGGTCCCGCATCCTGAAAACGACCTGCGCGGCGCGGAAACGGGCCCGAATGCGCGCGGCGATCGACCACCCGGAGTGACATGGCCACAGCGTTTCGCAGCCTGAACTTCGCGCGCGCGCTCGCCGTGGGTCTGGGACTTGCCGCGTGCACATCCGCCACTTCCAAGAACGGCAACGGCGGCGACGAAGCGACCGGCGTCAACATTGCCATCACCGCACCTGTCGCCGGCACCGATGGCGCGTTGCCCCTCGTCAGCGGCCTCGTCACCGTCACCGGCACATTGAGCTACGACGCTGGCGTCACGCCGGGCCAAGCCGCGACGATTGAAATCGTCGGCATCGACACCAGCCGCGTGGACTGCGCGATGGCGGGCGCCGCGTTCATCTGCCGGATCGACTCCGCCGCGTTGCTTGACGGCAAGCCGGCCATCGCCTGCAACAGCCAAGCCAGCCTGCGGGTGCGCGCCAGCGGCATGGCCAACGGCGCGCCGGTCGTTAGCAGCGCGGATGCGGACGTCGTCGTCGACAACTGCCCGCCGATCGCCGTGATTACCGCGCCGGACGACAACCTGCCGTTCATCGGCCAGCTGACAATCGACGCGCAAGTCGCCGATGACGCGCTCGTGGAAGCGCACCTGACCGTGACGGATCCGTCGGGTCAATCGGTGCTCACGCAGCCGGTCGATCTCCCGCCGGGAACGACGACGTGGAAGCCGCACGTGCGCGTCAATTTGGACACGACGACGCTGACGCAGGATCTGAAAATTACGCTGACGGCGATCGATGCCGTCGGGCTGAAGACCCAAGTGGTGCGGACGGCGACTTCGGTGAAGCGGCCGTATTTCTTGGGCAGCGATCAGGACGTCGACCGCTTTGACCCGAGCGATGGCAAGTCAGCGGTGCCGCTGGATGGCGCCATCACGGATTTCGTGCTCGGCGCGGACCTTGTGCCGTTCGTCGACTCGCCGCCGCTGGCCAAGGACAACCTGGTCGACGCGGTGGTGGGCACGGTGCGCGGGCTTGTCGTGCGCGCGGGGCTGCCGGTGCGGGATGCCGCGGGTCAGGCCGTGGGCGCACCGAATTTCCAGCCGAGCGGCCTGTTTGACAATCCGAGCCAGACGCCAGCGCTGGCGGCCGTAAGGGTGATTGAGGATCAGGATCCGGTGCAGATTGCCCGCGTATTCCTGCAGGATCTGGATGGCGATGGCGATCAGGACATCCTCGCGGTGGGTACGACCGTGTTCGGCACGGGCGTCGCCTGGGCCGTGCTGAACTTGACGCGCAAGGTGACCGGCGGCCCGCCGCTGGCGGCGTTCAAGCTCGTGGCAACGCGCCCGCTGCCCGCGCCGCCCTTGAGCGCCGCGCTGGGCGACCTGAACGCGGACGACGTCGCCGACTTGCTGATCGGCGCGGCGAGCGCGGACGTGGGCCTGATGACGCTGCTGATCCAGAAAGCGCCGATGTGCACGCCGGTCGATGGCACCGCCGACAAGCTCTGCGCGCAGTTCAGCGATTTTGACCAAGTGAAGGCGGCGCACATCTTTGCGCCGGACGCGCAGACGACAGTGCACAAGGGCGTAACCGGGATCAGTTCGATCGCGGTCGCCGATTTCTACAAGGACGACAAGCAGTTGAACGACGTCTGCGTGGGCGAGACCGCCCGCGGCATCATCTCCTGCTACCGCAACGTGACGCACGACGGCAAGCTGGCGCAGGCGCAGGACAGCTACACGTTCGCCGACGCGCTCGACACGCACGCGATTGTCGCCGCGGAATTCTCCGGGATCGGCGACGGTCCCGACCTGATCGTCCAAAGCACGACGGGCAAGTTCGTGCGCTGGCTGACGGGCGACCACAACGGCGGCTTCAAGTTCGTCGAGGACAACGTGCCGACGCGCAACATCCTCGGACTCGGGTGCAGCACGCTGGGCACGGGATTGGTTGGACCGGGCGGGCTGAACGGCAAGCCGTACCTGACGGCGATCAGCGACCTGCGCAAGGTCACGATCATTCCGACGCAGCTGGATGACTTGAGCTTTGCGCTGCAGTGTTTTCGCGCGTGGGTGCTTGGCAGCCACCTGACCAAAGTCGAGGCGGCGGATATCAACGGCGACGGCGCGCCCGATCTGATCGCGCTGGATGTGGATCAGCCCGGGCTCGTCGTGGCTTTTGGCCAGCGCGACGGCAGCGGCGTCTTCAACGGCAACTTCATCGCGCCGGATGCCCACCACATCTGCGCACAGGACCGCAAGCCGCACGGCTACGGCGTCTACGACATCGCGGAAGCGGTGGTGGGCGACCTGGACGGGGACCAACGGCTGGACCTCACGCTCATCAGCGCGCAAGGTGGAACGGTGACGGGCGACACATGCCCGCCAGGACCGTCGAGCGCGCTGAGCCCGGTGTGGACGCTGGCCGTGTTCCTGAACACGGTAGACGGCGTCGTGAATCCGCAGCCGCGGCAAGGGGAATTCGCACCGTATGCCGACGCCGATGCCGGGCGCGTGGGGTGCGACGAGATCGGGTCGGTGCATGCGGCGCGGACGGGCGATGTCAACGGCGATGGCGTGGCGGATCTGGTGACGGTGCGACAGGACCCTGCCTACTTTGTCGGCGACGACAGCAATCCTTGCGGCTGCAGCTTCAATGAAGCCACGGAAGTCGACAACCTGTTCGGAGCGCAATGCGCGGTACTCGGCTGCGCGGCCGCGCCAGACTCCGATTGCCGCAATTTCGCCGACACCGACACGTGCCACAGCAAGCCGCTGATCGGCTACGGCGGCGGTGCGCCCCTCCTGCGTGCCAGCGGCATGGTCTTCACGTCCACCGCCGACGGACCTTTTGGCATGGGCGCGGCGTGCCGGGTCGGCCAGGTCTGCCACCTTGCGCCAGGCTTTGGCTTCGCCGCGGGCCTGGATCCGCAGGGCATTGTGCTGAACGACCTGAACCACGACGGCAAGCTCGACGTGGCGACGGCGATGGAAGCCCGCGACGAGGCCTGCATCGGCGACAACCGCCACTACTTCGCCCCGCGCGTCCGCGTGTTCCAGGGCGACGGCACCGGCAAGTTCACGCCAGCCCCGCTGGGTCTGCCCAAAGACGAGCTCGTGCTGAAGCCGTGCAGTGCGCCAAACGCGACGCCCGCGCCCTACCCGGTGACGTACCGCAAGATGGTCGCCGGCATCACCGGCCTGCAGTCCGGCATCTGGCCCAATCCATCGACCGGCAAGTTCGACCTGGCGCTCTTCGCCCTTGGCCTGCAGCAGGGCCAGATCTCCTGGATCGCGCACACGACCGGCTTCAACTTTGACCCGGCCAAGAATTTCGCGCTGGGCGCCGACGTGAAGGCGTTTGCGGTGCGCGACGTCAATTTTGACGCACACATGCAGGTGGACGTGCTGGCTCTGCTCGGCGTCGACCTCAGCTACCTCCCCGGCGCGGTGCTGAGCGACGGCAAGACCGGTTTCTTTGACAACAAGGTCACGCTGGCAGAAGGCGCGCAGCAGGCGGATTGGTTGGACGCAGCAGACGTCAATGGCGATGGCTTTCAGGATTTTGTGCTGCTGAACAAGAGCACGGCGACGCTGGAACTGTGGCTGGGCGTGGGCAGAAGTCCGACGCCGCTGAGCGCGCAGTTCGTGCGCTATCCCGGCAAGCTGCGCGCGGCGATGGACGCCAAGGACACGGATCTGGCAGACATGGATGGCGACGGCTGCGTGGACATCGTCGTGCGATCGCGGCGGGCGGTGACGGTGCTGCACAATGAAGGCATCGGCTGCAGCGGCGCGATGGGCAAGAAATAGAGGTGAGAATGATGCGAGCAATGGTAACGGCGTTGGTCGTCGTGGGCGCAACGTGGGCGTGGACGCCCGAAGCGCGCGCGTGAGGGTGCAGCGTTCCTGCCGGTCCGGCAGGCCTTGAAGAGCCCGAGTCCAATGAAACGGCGGCGACCGACAAACCCGCGACCGTGCGCCAAGCCGCGGGCGTCGCCGGCAGCGTGATGCGCGCACAACTGAACATGGGCGACTACGGCCGCGCCACCCTCGACCGCGCGCAGGTCGCCGCCCGGTACGGCCGGACGTTTGGCGACTGGGTAGGCCGAATCGTCGGCGGCGGCGTCATCGGCGGCTCATGGCGCACGAAAGACGGCGTGGTGAACCTGCGCCCCGGCTGGCTCGGCGGCGTTGGCCTCTCGCGGCAATGGCTCGCCCAGCAGGGCTGGCGACCGTTCCTGCGCAACAGCTACACCTTGGCGGCATCCGGCGGCGGAGACACGGGCGGCGGCTCCATGCTGGCGCTTGACCTGCGCGCTGGCCTCGACAGCGGCTGGCACATCGGCGCAGGCTTTGAAGTCTTCGGCGTAGGCCGCGTTTTCGGCGGCCCCGTGTGGTGGTGGCGACCCGGACAGGCGGCCTTGCTCGGCGGCGATGCGTGGCACGTCCAGCTCGGCGCAGGCGCAGCGTGGAGCCTGCCCGGGAGCGCGGTGATGCGACCCAGTGTGGTCGCTGAGGTGATTGCGCTCGGCGAGATTGGCGCGAGCGTCGGCTTCTCTTTGGCGTTCTAACGGGTCATCCGCGCCAGCGACTGCGGCGCGGCCTCAAGAACCACCGGCAGGCGCCTACGCCTCGCCCGCGGCCTTGATTTCCAGACGCAGCAGCGTCGAACCAATCAGGATTTCATCGCCGCGATGCAACGGCACCGGCGTCTGCGTCACGCGCACGAAGGTCCCGTTCAGGCTCCCAACGTCCGTCAAACTGAGCCCGCCGTCTGGCAGCAGATCAATCCGCAAGTGCCGCCCGGACATGAACCGATCCTGCGGGAACGACAGGTCGCAGCCTTCGCGTCCGACGGTCAGCTGTTCCCGGTCCGTCGAGACGACGCGTCCAGGCAGCCCGCCAGCCAGCAACTGCGTCACATGGAGGCGCGGCGCGGGCAGCGGCGTGCCAAACGTCTCCGGGGGCGCGTAGGCGCTCGGCGGTTCCGTCGGAATGTCGTGGGCGGAACGCACGAGCAGGTACTGTTCGCCGGCGAAGATGACCTCCCCGGAGGCGACCGTTGTCGGCTCGCGGATCCGCAGGAAACAGCCGCCAGGGCCGGTGATGTCGTCCAGCTTGACCTGTTCGCCAAAGCGTTCGACGGTTGCATGGCGCGGCGCCATCAGGGAATCGGCGGACATGGCCAAATCGCCCGTGCGGCCGATCTGAACGCGGCCTTCCGGCAGGTCAAACGCCGTCCCTTCCAGTACGGGGCCGCGCAGCACCACGAAACGCACGACCGACGCATCCGGATAGGAAATCTGCGCGCCGATGTCGTCGTCAAACAACAGGCCACCGGATTGCACGTCAGGCGCAGGCCCCATTGGCGGCGGCGGAATGAACGGAACCGGCTCAGAAATTTGCATGGCGGAGCCACACCGACCGCAGAACTGGTAGCCGGCGGGCCAGGACGTACCGCAACTGGAACAGGTGACTTGCGCCATGGCCTCAACTCACGTTTCTGGCGAGCATTGTCGCCGGGCGCAGGATTCCAGAACGGGCCGATCTGCGCAACTCCCCGGCGCGCGCGAGGTACTTTCTCGCGCATGGCGGGCAAACGGCTACACTCGGCGGTCATGGCGCTGCGCACCGATCCCAAGTCCAAGCCCCCCGTCGACAAGGCCGCGCCGCCGCGGAACAGTCGCGTGAGCGCGCCGGCGAAACCGGCCAAGCGGGGCTGTCTCACGCGCATCCTCGCGCTCCTCCTCGTGGGCGGGCTGCTGTCGGCAGGCGCTGGCGCAGTCACCTGGTACTGGCTGGACGCGACGCTGCCCGACGTTTTCACGTTCGAGGCCTACCGCCAGATCGCCAAAGAGTCGTCGCGCGTCGTTGCGGCGAGCGGTGAAGTGGTCGCGGTTTTTGGCGACGAAATCCGTACGGTCGTGCCGCCGGAGCGCATTCCGCCAGTGATGCGCGGCGCGATGGTCTGTGCGGAGGATGCCGCGTTCTACTCGCATCCGGGCCTTGATCTCGTCGGCGTCGGAAGGGCGATTTGGACCGACATCGTGCGCGGCCGTTATGCCCAGGGCGCGTCGACGATTACCCAACAGCTCGCGAAGACGCGCTTTCTCGATCGCACCAAGACGGTGACGCGCAAGCTCAAGGAGCTGGTCCTGGCGCGTAAGCTGGAGCAAAAACTCAGCAAGGACGAAATCCTGTCGCTGTATCTGAACGAGGTCTACTTCGGCCACGGGCGGTACGGCGCGGAGGAGGCGGCGCGCTTCTACTTCGGCAAATCGATCAGCCAGGTCGACGTCGCCGAAGCGGCGCTGCTCGCGGGCGTCGTGAACAGTCCCGCGCGGTTCTCGCCGCTCAAGCACCCGGACGCGAGCAAGGAGCGGCGGCAGTATGTGCTGGGCCAGATGCTCAAGCATGGCTACACCGATCAGGCGGCGTTTGATCGCGCCGACGCCGCGCCGATGCCGCAGATCGCGCACGACAATCCGCTGGACGTCGGGCCGTGGTACGCGGAGGCGGTCCGGCGTTTTGTGCTGACCAAGGTTGAACGCCCGACGCTGGCGTCCGCGGGGCTGCGGATCGAAGTGGCGATGGACGTGGCGACGCAGCGCGCGGCCGAGCTGGCCGTGCAGAACGGGCTGAACAAGATCGATCGCGGCTACAAGTCGCTGGTGCCGGCCAAGCACTACGACGACGACGCGGCGCTGGACGAAGGGCGCAAGAAGCTGGCGGGGCAACAGGACAAGCTCGTCGTGCCGGGGCGAACGCTGCTGGGCGTCGTGCT
The DNA here is from genome assembly GCA_903850505.1 of uncultured Myxococcales bacterium. Classification (GTDB taxonomy): domain Bacteria; phylum Myxococcota_A; class UBA9042; order UBA9042; family UBA9042; genus CAIYBN01. The sequence goes on from CAINLT010000510.1 coordinate 11,844, forward strand.
GGCGAGCGACGCGGGCACGAAGGCGTACACGCTGGCGCTGGGCACGCGCGAGGGAACGCTGCCGTGGGCGGCGCTCACGCGCTATGGTCGGCCGCAGGACGCGGACAAAACGGGGAGCGAGCCCGTGGCGATGGAGACCCTCGGCAAGCTGTTTGAGCGCGGCGATCTGCTGCGCGTGTCCGTGCTGGAGAAGAATGATCAGCGCATCGTGCTGTCGCCGGAGATGGGGCCGCAGGCGGCGCTCGTGGCGATTGAGCAGGAGACGCGGCTGGTGCGGGCGATTGTGGGCGGCGACGATTTTGCCCTGCATCCGTTTGACCGCGCGACGCAGGCGCGACGCCAGCCCGGCTCCACGTTCAAGACGTTCGTGTATGGCGCCGCGCTGGAAGCGGGCCTGATTACGCCGGAAACGGAGATGGTCGACGAGGCGCGGAGCTTTCCGGCAGGCCGCAAGACCTGGACGCCGCGCAACTTCAGCGGGCGGTACGATGGCCAGAGCCACGCGATGCGGGATGCGCTGGCGCAGTCGATCAACTCGATCGCCGTGGCGGTGGCCGACAAAGTTGGCCCGGAGCGCGTCGCCGATTTTGCCAAGCGCGCCGGGATCCAGAGCGAGTTGGACGCGCGCCTGCCCTTGGCGCTGGGTGCATCGTCCGTCGCGCCGATTGAGCTGGCCAACGCCTACGCGACGATCGCCAATGGCGGCAAGGTCGCCGAGCCCATCCTCGTGACGCGCATCGCCGATCGCACCGGCAAGGACGTCTATCTGGCGCGCCGCGAGCCCGGTCAGCAGCTCCTGCGCGAGGAAACGACGCGGCAGTTGACGGACATGCTCGGCGACGTGGTGCGGCGCGGGTCGGGCAAGGAGGCGCAGAAAGCGGGCCGGCCGGTTGTCGGCAAGACCGGCACGTCCAATGGCGGCCGGGACGTCTGGTTCGCGGGCTTCTCGGCGGATCTGTGCGCAGTGGTCTGGATCGGCTACGACGACCGCAAGCCGATGCCCAAGGCCACGGGCGGAACGCTGGCCGTGCCGATGTGGACGGAGTTCATGCGCATTGCGCTCGAGCGCGTGCCCGTGCGGCCGTTGCCGCGGCTGCCACACCTGTTTGACGCGGCGCTGCCGCCGACGTCCGGGCTGCCGGCTGCCGATCCGGAGCCGACCAACGCGCCGGCCGACGAAGCGCTGGAGGACCCGAATCCGCCGCCGCCGCCGGTGCTGCCAAAGCTCGAACGCCGTGTCGATCCGTAGTTGCGGCTCGACGCGTGCGTGCGAATGAACAGTTATGAAGAAAATGCCGCGAAAAAAACCGCCGTTCTGTCGATGCTTGCGGCCCAGCCGGTGGATGCGTAGGATACAGGACGTGGCGTGTAGGCTGCGATTACCCCAAACGAGTGAGTCCACAAGTGACTGAAAAAACCAGCATGATGCGTCGGCTTCTGGCTCTCGCCCTCACGGCGCTCGTCGCGACGGCTGCGGCCTGCAGCAACACGAGCAGCGCGGGCGGCGGCGGCAGTGGGTTCAAGCTGCCCGACGGCGGCAAGGGCGCCATCGACGGCGTCTCCGGCACTGGGACTGGCAGCGGCGATGACAAGACCTGCGCCGCCGTCTGCGCCCCAGCGGCCAACGCGGACGCGACCTGCAACCAGGGCGCGTGCGGCTACTCCTGCCACGCCGGGTATCTCGACTGCGACGGCAAGGTTGAGAATGGCTGCGAAATCGACAGCAGCACCAACCAGTCGCACTGCGGCACCTGCGAAACCGTGTGCGGTGACGTACCGAACGGTTCGCCGAGCTGCGTGAATGCCGCCTGCGCCGCAGCGTGCGATCCGGGCTGGCAGGTCTGCAAGAGCAACCCGTTGGTCTGCGACACCAACACCGACAGCGATGAGACGCACTGCGGCGACTGCAACAAGGAATGCCCGGGCGGACCGCAAGCCACGCCTCGCTGCGTCAATGCCGCGTGCACGCTGAAATGCACGCCGGGCTGGGCCGACTGCAACAACAACGCCGACGACGGCTGCGAAGTGAACATTACCAACGACCCGCTGCACTGCGGCTCGTGCGGCCTCGCGTGCGACACCAACCAGTGCGTCAACAGCGCGTGCCAGTGCGCCTCGGCCACACAGACGGCAACGCTGATTCCGCTCGACATCTTCATCATGATGGACCAGTCGGGATCGATGGGTGACCCGACGGGCACGAGCATCAGCAAGTGGGACGCGATCAAGCAGGCGCTCAACGCATTTGTCGGCGACCCGACGTCCGCGGGCATTGGCGTGGGCATCCAGTATTTCCCGATCTCCGGCACCGGCGCGACCTGCCCCAGCACATGCGGCAACTCGACAAAGACGGCGGCGTGCGAAGCGGGCGGCGGCACCTGCATCCCGATCATCGGCTGCGTCGGCTGCGGCGGCGGCGGCGGTGGTTCTTCCTGCACAATCGGCGACTACGCCAAGCCCGAAGTCGGCATCGGCGTGCTGCCGGCCAATGGCGTCAACATCACCAACTCGATCAACAAGCATGGACCGACGGGCTCGACGCCGACGGCGCCCGCGCTGAGTGGCGCGATTGAGTATGCGAAGACTTGGGCGACGCAAAATCCGACGCACACTGTTGTGGTTGCGTTCGCTACCGACGGCGATCCGACCGAGTGCTCGCCCCAGGACATTCCGTCCATCGCCAACATCGCCAAGGCCGCTGCCAACGGCACGCCCAAGGTGCTGACGTTCGTCATCGGCGTGGGCAGCTCGTTGAGCTCGCTCAACGCGATCGCTGCGGGCGGTGGCACGGGCCAAGCGTTCGTTGTCGACACCAACGGCAACGTCGTGCAGCAGTTCGGCGCGGCGCTCAAGGCCATCCAAGGCAAGGCGCTGGGCTGCCAGTACTCGATTCCGGTGCCGACCAACGGCCAGCCGATCGACTACACGAAGGTCAACGTCCAGTTGACGCTTGGCGGCGGTACGGGCCAGCTCCTCGGCTACGTGACCGACGAGAGCAAGTGCTCCCCAACCACGGGCGGCTGGCACTACGACGATCCGCTCAATCCGGGCAAGATCCTGCTTTGTGGCAACACGTGCAAGGCGGTCAGCGCGGACGACAAAGCCAAGGTCGACATCCAGCTCGGCTGCCCACGCATCGGCAAGGATCCAGGCACGCCCTAAGGGCTGACGCCCGTGTGAACCGGGAATTCTTGAGCTTTCCAGTACAGGATCCCCTCGTCCAGCACTTTCACCGTCGTGAACCCGTGCGCCAGGAGCGCATCAGCGGCTTGGCCTGACTCCGCGTGCGGGCAGGCGCAATACGTGACGATCCACGCATCCTTGGGCAACTGCGTCAGGTAGTTTTCCACGGCGTAGAACGGGGTCGAGACCGCGCCTGGCAGGTGAAAGCTCGGGTAGTCGGCCGGCGGCCGCGCGTCGAGGATCACCAACCGCGCGCCGGCATCCTGCGCCGCGTGAAGGTCGATCGCCGCGACGTAGCGCCCCGGCTCGTTGGCAAACGCCGGCGGCGGCCCCTGCGGATTCTGCACCACCGGCCCCAGATCCTGACCCGGCAGTTGCCCGGGCCCCTCGACCGTCGCTTTCTGCCAGCTGCGAATCAGCGCCACAAGATCGTCCACCGCCTGGTTGGTCAGCGTCGTCGCATACGCGGGCATGGGCGTGCCTGGCCGCCCGTACAGGATCGCGGCGCGCAGGTAGGCGTCGCTCGCGCCCGCGAGAAATTCCGGATTGGCAATGCCCATGTACGGATGACCAGCGCCTTCCTTGTTGTGGCATCCCAGACACTCGACGTTGTAGGCGGCCTGCCCGCGCGTCGCCTTGCCCGGACCCGCCTGAACCGCGGCCAGATTGTACGGCGGCTCGCCTTGAAACGAGCGCAGGAACGCCACGATCTGCTCGACCTGCGCGTCCGCCAGCGGGCCGCCCAACGCTTTGCCCCACGGCGACATGGGCGTACCGGGACGACCGCGGATGATGCTGGCGCGCAGGAAATCGTCGCTGGCCGCCGCGAGAAAATGGCCGTTGGTCAACGCGTTGGCAGCGTCAGCGATGTAGCCTTGGCCCACGTCGCCATGGCACAGCGCGCAATAGCGGAGGTACGCATCCCGACCCGCCGTAACTTGCGGATCCTCAGGCGTCGACGCGCACGCCGTCAGCAACGCGAGAAGCAACAGCGCTTTCACGGGGCCTTGGCTAACGCAGCGAGGATCGCCGCCTTCAGCTGACCGTAGCCTTCCGTTGTCGAGAGGTTGGTGATCCGCTCGCCGCCGTTGGGCAGGTAGTCCACGAGCTTGCCGTCAGTGCCGTAGATCAAGAAGTCATCCTTCTGGCCGCCCATCAGCGCCCAGGCGTTGACTGCATCGGTGTCCTGGAACAGCGGAAACGCGCCGCGATCGATGAGCGCCTGCTGGTTGGCGACCGCGTCGGCCTTGTTGACCGAGAGGAAGCTGAGTGAATAGCCGGCCTTTTGCAGTTCCAGTCGCATCTGTTCGAGCATCCCAGCCTGGGATACGCAGTAGCTTCACCACCCTGCGAGGATGGCGACCACTGTCACCCTGCCCGTGAACGCCGGCAGGCCGTAGTTCGCACGATAGCCACAGCTTTGCGGCTGAAAATCTGCCAACGCAAACGTCGGCCCCTGCGCACCGAGCACTGGCGCGGTCAGCCCAGCCACGCCTTCCGGACCCACTTTGGCGGTCCAAGCTGAAGCGGGCGGTGTCACGCCAACGCACTGCTGCAAGGCGCCGTCGCCCTGCGCATCCGTGGCCAGCGCCATTCCTGACGACGTCGCAGCGTCGGGATCGCACGCCAGCAGCGTCGCGAGCGCGAGCACCGCCAGCGGGATTGAACCCGCGGTATGGCCAGATTTCCTTCTCATCAGCACCTCCTGAATCCCGGCGCGATTGTACGCCCAATTGCGCCGTCGTCGCCGCGGAACCGGCGGCAATTGTCATGTGGAAGTCACACGCGGGGGGCATCACGGCCTCTCCCTACCTTGAATTCGCCCGGCATGTGCCGTAAGCTCGCGGCCCCTCGCAGGCGGCGTCGGGCACACCCGCGGGACGTTCTGACAGCTCGACTTGTACGCCAACTTACGTTGCGCCTGCCTGCCGGACGCCGCTGTTCAACCCACCGAGGAACCATGACCACGCCAACAGCCAATCAGAAACTGCTCAACTGGGTCGACGAAGTCGCCCGCCTCGTCAAGCCTGCGCACATTGAATGGTGCGACGGCTCCGCGGCGGAGTACGACCGCATGGTTGAGACGATGTTGAAGGACGGCCTCGCGACGCCGCTCAACCACGCCAAGCGCCCCAACAGCTTCCTGTTCCGCAGCGACCCGTCGGACGTGGCGCGCGTGGAAAACCGCACCTACATCGCCAGCAAGAGCCAGGACGACGCCGGTCCGACCAACAACTGGATGGACCCGGACCAGCTCAAGCTGGAAATGCGCGCGCTCTACGACGGTTGCATGGCCGGCCGCACGCTCTACGTGATCCCGTTCTCCATGGGTCCGGTCGGCTCGCCGATCGCCAAGATCGGCGTGGAAATCAGCGACAGCCCGTACGTCGTCGCCAACATGCACGTCATGACCCGCGTCGGCACCCGCGTGCTGGACGTGCTGGGCGACAAGGGCGAGTTCGTGCCGTGCCTGCACTCGGTCGGCAAGCCGCTGGCACCGGGCGAGAGCGACAACGGTCAGTGGCCGTCGGCGCCGCTCGCGCACAAGTACATTTCGCATTTCCCGGAAGAGCGCCTGATTTGGTCGTACGGTTCCGGCTACGGCGGCAACGCGCTGCTCGGCAAGAAGTGCCTGGCGCTCCGCATTGCGTCGGTGCAGGCCCGCGATGAGGGCTGGCTCGCCGAGCACATGCTCATCCTCAAGCTGACCAACCCGAAGGGCGTGGTCAAGTTCGTCTGCGCCGCGTTCCCAAGCGCGTGCGGCAAGACCAACCTCGCGATGCTGGTCCCGACGATCCCCGGCTGGAAAGTCGAGACGGTCGGCGACGACATCGCGTGGATGAAGTTCGGAGCGGACGGCCAGCTCTACGCCATCAACCCGGAATACGGCTTCTTCGGCGTCGCGCCGGGCACGTCCAAGCTCAGCAACCCCAACGCGATGGCCGCGTGCGAGAGCAACACGCTCTTCACCAACGTCGCGCTGACCAGCGACGGCGACGTGTGGTGGGAAGGCATCGGCTTTGACCCGCCCGCTGGCGACGTCATCGACTGGAAGGGCAAAGTCTGGGACAAGAAAGAGCCCGCCGCGCACCCGAACTCGCGCTTCACGACGCCCGCCAGCCAGTGCCCGGCCATCGCCAGTGAATGGCAGGACCCGGCCGGCGTGCCCATCAGCGCGATCCTGTTTGGCGGCCGCCGCCCCAGCACCATCCCGTTGGTGCACCAGGCGCGCAGCTGGAATCACGGCGTGTTCCTCGGCTCGATCGTCGGCTCGGAAGTCACGGCCGCCGCGCTGGACCTCAAGGCCGGCACCGTCCGCCGCGATCCCTTCGCCATGCTGCCGTTCTGCGGCTACCACATGGGCGACTACTTCAAGCATTGGATCAAGATCGGCGAAAAGGCCGGCGCGCAACTGCCGAAAATCTTCTTCGTCAACTGGTTCCGCAAGACGGCCGAGGGCCGTTGGCTGTGGCCGGGCTACGGCGAGAACAGCCGCGTGCTCAAGTGGATCTTTGAACAGTGCGAAGGCACCGGCAAGTTCGTCGAGACGGACATCGGCATCATGCCGAGCGTCGACGACTTTGACCGCCCCGACAACGTGTCCAAGGAAGATCTGGCTGAATTGCTGAAGGTCGACCACGAGGGCTGGGTCAAGGAAATCGCCGACGTGCGCGCGGAGCACTACCCGAAGTTCGGCGCCAAGATGCCGAAGGAGCTTTGGGCCGAGCTTGAGGGCTTGGAGAAGCGCCTGAACAAGTAGCGACGCGCCGCCGTGCCCGCCCGTGGTGGTCCCCTACACCATCCGGGCGGCACGTAGCGGCCTTGACGCTAGAACCACACCCGGACGCCGGCGTTGAAGTCCGACGGGTGAAATTGCAGAAAATCGACGATCCACAGCCGTGGCGTCCATTCGCCAAAGATATCAAACGGCAGAATCGCGAATTGCAGCGCAACGCCCAAGTTGGCGTGCAGGCCGAACACTGGGCCGCCGTTGCCCACGCCCAAATCTGCGCCGCCGCCCAAGTAGAACGGCAATTCCATCGCGCCATTGCGGGTGAACATGACGAGATTGTTCAGCGAGTCGAGGTGCATCAGGAAGCCGCCGCCGCCGAGGCCAAAGTCATAGCCCACGTATGGATCGTGGCCGTGCGCCAGCGAGTACTCGCGGTATCGACCATAGCCGAACGCGTCAAAGCCGAACTGCAGCGAGTGGCCCGGTGTGCGGGCGAACTTGAGCGACAGGCCCGGGCCATGGGCGAACTCGACGCCAATTCCGATGCGGCGGTCGACGCCGTAGGGCGTCTCGTCCGCGTAAGCGCTACTTGTGGCAAGCATCGCAATAACGACAATGAACAGAACGAAAAATCTACGCATTAACACAAACACCCTACGTCGAACGATTTACCGCCCTGAATAGTTCTCAGGATAGGCGGCGCATCGACGCTGTGTCACAGCCGTGCCACACCACAACCTATTGACTTGACTGGTCTTGACTACGGAGCCATCGCACTTATGTTGCAGGCGCGCCGTTTGGCACTTTCCATTCGTCAGCAGTTCAGGAGGTTTCTATGTCCAAGCATCCACATTTCTCCGACGTCAAAACGCTGCGCAAACGCGCCCGACATAATGTTGAAAACGGCGCGGTCACGTCCAGTTACGATGCCGATCGCCCCACCGTTCTGAAACTGCTCAACGACGCGATTGCTACCGAGATGGTCTGCGTCCTGCGCTATCGCCGCCATCACTTTATGGCCAAGGGCATTCACTCCAAGGGCATTGCCGACGAATTCCTGCTGCATTCCAACGCAGAACTCGGCCATGCGGACTTGCTGTGCGAGCGGATCGTGCAGTTGGGCGGCGAACCGGACCTGTCGCCGCTGACCTTGATTCACCGCAGTCACGCTGAGTACATCGAAGGCGATTCGCTGGCCGAAATGATCCGCGAGGACCTGATCGCCGAGCGGGTGGCTATCGACAGCTACCGCGAGTTCATTGCGTATTTGCAGGACAAGGATCCGACGACGCGGCGGATCCTGGAGGCGATTCTGGCGGTGGAAGAGGGTCACGCCGACGAGTGGGCTGACCTGCTCGGGCGGATGCCCGCGGAACCCCGCAATCTGACGGCGCAGCCCGCGGTCGGTTGACTCCTGTTCGCGACATCACCCGTCGGCGGTTACCGATCTGCAGGTCCTGATCCTGAGGCGCAGATCCCGCCGGCGGAGGCGTCCATGTGGTGGCGATGGCACCGCGATGACAGAGCGGATTGCGTCCTTTCGCTGGCAGTTGCAAGCTTGCCCCCGTGGCGGTTCTACACCCGCCGACGAGAGGTTTGCCCATGTCGCACCGCTGTCATCTCCTGCTGGCGTTCCCGTTGTCCCTGCTGCTGGCCTGCGGGCAAAAATCCACCGCAACGGCGGATGACGCGACTGCTGGCGACGGCGAATCTGCGCTGCTTGTCACGGTCTACACGCCGGCCAATCTCGCCAAAGGCGTGAGTCCGGCGGTCGACGATCTGATCGCGGACTTACAGCACATAGGCGTCTCTGGCGTCGCGCGCGCTACGCTGCCCGCGCCGGCGTGTGCCGATGGTCGCTTGGACCTGCTCGTCCTGGGAGGCGAGGGCCAAACCGATCTCGCGAGCCAGGAAATCGACGTCAAAGAAGCGGTCTGCGGCGCGACCGGTCGGCAAGTGTCCCTGCGCGGCGGTGGCATCTTCGCGGCGCAATGGGCGATCTACGCGTGGCTGGAGCATCTGGGCGTGCGGTATCTCCATCCCGAACAGACGCTTTATCCCGACAAGCTGACGCTGAGCGCGGACGCGTGGAGCTATCGCGACAAGCCGGTGTGGCCCGCGCGCTCGATCCACGCCCATCGCACGCACCCGATTGACCTGTCCCCACCGCTCGATGCGACCGCCACGGGCCTCGACATGACGGGAATCCACGCGCGGTGGGTGGCGTGGAACGTCAAGATGCGCCAAACAGACGTGGACGGCTGGGACTACGACAAGCTGGGCAACCTGCCGTTTGATCGCGGTTTTCAGCGCGGAACGGGATTCTCGCTGGACAATACCCAGCAGGGCGCGCATCCGCTCATCGATCTGGGCAGCAGCAAGACCGTGAACGAGCAACTGGCGGCGGCAATCGACGAGCGCATGCAGCCGGTCCCGGGTCAGCCGGACGTGACGACTTTTGGCTTCACGTATGGCTCCAATGAATTCGCCAAGGACGATCCGAAACTCGCGCTGGATGAGATGACTTTCATTACGAATTACATCGGCCAGAAGTATCCGGGCATCCAGGTTTCGACCATCAATCACGGGACGCACATGGAGCCGACGCCGCCGTACAACGTGCGGTACTACGATTTGTCAGGCCTCGCGCCGCCGGCGCTGGAAGTGTCCGTGCACATGCTGATGTTCTACGACCTGACGCGCTCCGCCTGCGGCGTGTATGGCAATCCAGACTACACGCCGCTGCGGGAGTTTATTCTCGCGCAGAAGGACAAGCGGCGTATCGAATACTACCCGGAGTCGTCGTGGTGGCTGACGTTTGACCTGCCGGTGCCGCTGTACCTCGCGCCCGTGTCGCTGGACGCGCGCGAGGCCGATTTCAAGCTGCTCGCGCCGTTCATTGCGCCAGACGCCAAGAGCAAGACCGGCCTCATCTCTCACCACGTCTTTTCCAGCGGCCAGGAATGGGGCTACTGGCTGATCGACTATTGCACGGCCAAGATGACGTGGAACGGCAATCCCAGCGCGGACGCTTGCATCCGGAGCGCGTTTGACCAATTCCCCGGCGGCAATGACGTCGCGGACGTGCTGAAAGAAGTGAACGCGGTGCAGGTGGTGGACATGCGCGATCCGGAGATCGTGCGGTTTCTTGTCGGCACGGATGATCCGACTGAAACGGCGTTCCAGGCGGGCATTGTGTTTCACCCGCTGCCGCCGGCGCTGACGGATGTGCTTGGCTACAGCGATGCGCAGGTGGCGGACCTGACGGCGAAGAGCCTGGACAAGCTGGACATCATGGCCAAGCAGTACGCCGATTGGGCGACGCGCGTCGACGCGGTGGTGCAGAAACAGGATGCGCAGCACGCCTCGTGGATTCGCGAGGTGCGCGACGGACTGGCGATGTTTGGCCTGCGCGCCAAGCACGCGTCGGCTGTGTACCGGACTGTGCTGGCGCTGCGCGCTGCGGTGAAAAAGGGCGACGCGGCGGCAATCCAGGCGGCAGCGGCGGGCGTGGATCAGGCGAAGGGCGTGACGGACGAGGCGCGCAAGGTGGTGCAGGCGCGCGAGGCGGACTACCGCTATCCGCCCGAATTGACGATCGCCGGCGACGAGCCGGGCACGCCGGGCGCGATCAAGAACGACACGATCTATCCGTACCGCTATCTGTCGCGCGTGCACCGGCTGTACTACTGGACGCGTCCGGATGGCCAACTGGCGGCGCTCTTTGGCGCGGGCTTGCCCGTGCTGGATGTGCCAGAGCGGATCCTGATTCTGGGCGAATCTTTTGCGCCAAAGCTGCTGGTCGATACGACCTCGCTCTCACTGGATTGGGGCGACGGCAAGATCGAGACGGCAGTGAACGCGCATACCTACGCTGCGCAGGGGTTCTATGACTGGAAGCTGTCTGCGCTTCAGAAGACGGGCGCGGTGAATCATGCGGACAAGGCGGCGGTCGTCGAGCGCCGGACCATTTTTGCCAAAGGCAGCTTGCAAGTGGAACTGCCGGCGGGCGGGGGAATCGTTGGCTCGTTCCTTCCGGGGTTCGTCGTGGGGATCGGCAAGGACGCGGGCGGCGATTTCTTCGCGCTCGGCCGCATCGACGGCAAGAAGGCCCAAACGGCGGAAGGCGGCCTGCAGCGGGTGGCGCGCACCGGGATGGTGTACGGCCCGGGGAATTTTGACGTGAACCTCGGCTCGGTCGGGACGATTACGCTCCAGCAGGCGACCGTGACCTTCGATGACGGCGCCGGCAAGGCCGCCCGGACGCTGACGATCGAAGGCAAGCTCCCGACCGAGCAGCTGGTGCAGGCGATCGTGAACGTGGGAGGCTTCGCCCCGGACGGCGCGCGCAGCATGATCGCGATCACGCTGGGGTACACGGCCGACACGCTGCCAGTGCTCTTGGATTTCCGTCTCAAGGGGACCGGGGCAGAGGGATAGACTCGGCGAATTCCGGGGCGTAGGCGGAAACTGGACGCAGCTTGGTGATCGCGCCGGGCCTCCACACGGCCCAGCAAAAACCTCCCCCACTGCGCGCCCAACTCACGCCGGACGCACCACCACCAAAGCGGCCCCGGAGCGTCTGCGCTCCGTCCGCCCCTCCGCTTGCGGCTGCTGGTTCAGTTGCAGCAGCCACCCGGAAGTCAGGTTGTGGGTTCGCAGCCTCGCCGCCCGTACGCGCGGTTCGTCCAGGAACAGGAAGCCCAGCCCGCTTCCCAAACTAGTATTCGTGTTCTGCAGGATTTTGCCGCGGCGGGGCCGAAAGAAAATCGACCGCCGCCATCACAGTCCGGCAAAAACCCGGCACGCAATCCCCAACGCCTCGACGCGCGCGGCGATTCCCTGCGCAACGACCAGCGGCACCATCTCGAGCGCCAGGTCGATCGGCTTGCGGTCCAGCGTGTACAAATCTACCCGCCGTGGCTGAATCTGCTGAATGCGCGCCAACCACGCCGTCACTTCTGTTTCCGTCGTGTTGTCGACGCGCCCGCGCACCAGGATCGTTTGGATGGCCACGCCAGGCAGCTGCGCCGCGGCCGCCACAAGCGCGTCCAACTGCAAGGGCTGCCACGGCATGTCGAGCTTGGCGAACGTCGGCTGCGTCCCCGCGTCGAGCTTGACGGCCACTTCATCGACGCGTCGCAGCGCCGCACGCACTTCTGGCCGACGGAGTTCCGTCCCCGCGGTCAGCACCACGATCGCGCGACCGGGCAGGTGCGCATCGCGCAGGCGGGCCAGAATCACCAGCGCCTCGTCCAGTTGCGGATAGAGCGTCGGTTCGCCATTGCCTGAGATCACCAACGCGTCGATCGCCGGCTTCCCCGCCAGCGCCGCCGTGACTTCGCGCTCAAGCGTCGCCAGGTCCGGGAACTCGTGCGGCGCGCTGTGGTGCTTCTCCGGCCCGAGCTGGCAGTACGTGCATCGAAACGTGCAGTGCTTGTCGCCCAACGGCAGCAGGTTGATGCCCAAAGTCACGCCGTAGCGTCGCGAAGGCACCGGGCCATAGACCGTGTGCGGGGCCAGTTCACTGTGCGCGTCGTGTCTCACTTCCATGGCCTGCTCCTGCTAATTCCGCAGCGGAATCGCGACGTACACTGTGTGCCGCCGACCGCCTTTGCCCGGATGATGCACTTGCACCGCAAAGCCGTTGGCCTGCAGACGCTTGACGAACGGCGGATCAAAATCCTCCGCCCACACGGTAAAGATGCCACCGGGCCGGAGCGCCGCGAGCGTCCGCACCAGCGCGGGCTTGCTCCAGAATGCGTCATCCGGGCGCTGGGATGCTTCGTGCGGACCCTCGTACAGGTCGAGCACAATCGCGTCCCATTGGCCCTTGCTCTGCGCGATCAGTGCCGCCACGTCACCCACATGCAGCCGCGTGCGCGGATCGTGCAGGGCGTCATCCGTCAGCCCCGTCAGCGGTCCTTCGCACCAAGTGACGACCCGTTCGTTGAGTTCCGCGACCGTCACTTCCGCGTCAGCCGGCAGCGCGTCCAGCGCCGCACGCAGCGTGTACCCCATGCCCAGACCGCCAATCAGCACGCGCGGTTTGGGCCGCCCCGCCAGCGGCTTGCACGCCAGATCGGCCACGGCAAGCTCCGAGCGGAACGCCGTCGAACTCATCAGCACGCGCCCACCGACGAGAATCAGAAAATCCTTGGGACCGCGCTGCCGCAGCTCCAAATCGCCTTCCGGCGTCGGGTATTTGTCGACCACGGTCCACGGCTGCGCCATCGCTCTCTCCTCCATCTTCCACGATTGGCAGGGCTGACACCGGCAAGCGCCCCTCAGGGCGCGCGGCAGGCACATCGCCCATCCGCTACATCTTCCACGATTGGCAGGGTTGGCACCAGTGATACCACGCCCGCTTCTTGCCACTCCACAGCGGCGCCATCGGCTGCTGGCAGGTTGGGCAAGGCTCAGTCTCCGGCTGCGGCGGCAGGTTCGTCAGCTCCGTCGTCGACGGCCATGTGTCGCAGCGTTGGCAGCGCAGGTAGTACTGCCGCTTTTTTTCGCTCCAGACCAGTTGAGCAATCTGCTTGCACGACTCGCACTTGACCAGCGCCGGTCTGGCCGGGCGATCCGCGTTCGCAGGTTCCACTTGATCCGCCCCGCAGCACTGGCACAGTTGCTTACCGGCGCGCGTCGTCGTGACCGCGCCTGTGCAGAAACGGCACCGCGTCATCGCCCTGCCCATCTCATCGACGTCCCAGCTCACGTGGCACTGCGGGTCCGCAATGGCGCTGCACTGCATGTAGCTGCGGCCATCCCAGTTCTTGTGCAGCAAGTTCGAACCGCACCGCGGACACGTCTGCAGCGCTGGCTGCCCCTCCGCGCGGGCGACGCTCGGCTTGCTGCGGCGGATGCTCTCGACCAACTCCGTCACGTACGTCCGAATGTCCGCCATGAACGCGTCGCGCTGCGCGTTGCCCCGGCGGATCTGCTCCATCGCCGCTTCCCATTGGCCCGTCATCAGCGGCGATTTCAGCGCGTCCACCTGGATGCTGTCGATCAGCGAAATCCCCTTGTCCGTCGGCACAAGATTCGTCGCCTTGCGTTCCTGCTTCCGTTCGACGTAGCCGCGCTTGATGAGCGTCTCGATGATGCTCGCGCGCGTCGCCGGCGTGCCCAGTCCGGAATCCTTCATCGCACCGCGCAGATTCTCGTCGTCCAGCTCGCGGCCAGCGGTCTGCATCGCCGTCAGCAAATCGCCTTCCGTCATCGCCTTGGGCGGCGTCGTCTGGCCTTTCTTTGTCTGCATGTCCAGCGTCGCGACCGTCTCGCCTTTGCGCAGCCTCGGCAGCTTGCCGCTGTCGTCGCCATCGGCCTTCTGGCGCGTCGGCGGCGGATCCACGCGTGACCAACCGGCGTCCTTCAGCACATTGCCGTAGCTCTTGAAGGTCTCGCCGTCCTGCCCGCGCGCCTTGCCCACCGTCGTCACGATCTCCGTCTTCGCCTCCACGCGATCCGGAAACCACGCCGCCAGCAGCCGACGCGCGATCAGGTCGTAGATCTTCGCCTGCTCGTCCGGCAGGGACGCGGGCGGCGCCTTCTCCGTCACCGTCAGCCCGCTGTGGTCCTCCACTTCCTTGTCATCGACGAAGCGCTTGCTCAGCAGCGGCGGTTTGCCGTTGCCCATCTGCTCAATCTCCTGGACAAACCCGCCGTAGGACGTCCGCCGCAGCGCATCCAGCCACTGCGGCGCCTTCGCGGCGTCAGCATGGGTCAGGTGGCGGGAATTCGTACGCGGATAGGAAATCAGCTTGGCTTCATACAACAACTGGGCGATCTCCAGCGTGTGCTCCGCCGTCATGCCAAAGCGCTTGTTGGCCTCTTTCTGCAGCGCCGTGAGGTCGTACAGCAGCTCCGGCTTCTTCTTGTCATCGCGCGCGCTCACCGCCGTCACCACGCCGGGCTGGCCTTTGAGCTTCTCGACAAGCGCGATCGCATCCGACTCGCGATCCAGCCGATCGACATCGCGCGTCCCCGGCTTGCCGCCTTCCAGCACCACGGACTCTTTGCGGAACCAGGTCCCTTTGTAAGCCGGCCGCGCTTCGCTCTCTTCCGGCTCCGGCAGGAACTGCGCCACGACGGTCCAGAAATCCTTGGGCACAAAGTGGTTCCGGTCTTTCTCGCGCATCACGAGAATCGCCAGCGTCGGTGTCTGCACGCGGCCGACGCTATACACGCCCTCGCCGCCCAGGCTCTTCGCCACCAGCGTCTGCGCGCGGGTGCAATTGAGCCCAACCAGCCAGTCCGCTTCCTGCCGACAGCGCGCCGCGTCCGTCAGCCCGCGATAGGCCTCGTCCGGCTTCATCTTGGCCCACGCTTCGCGGATCGCGTCGTCGGTCAGGCTGGACGTCCACAGCCGCTTCACCGGCTTCTCGCACCCGGCAAGCCCATACGCGAGGTGAAAGATCAGCTGGCCCTCACGCCCGGCGTCCGTCGCGTTGACCACGTCTTTCAGCTCAGGATCCTGCAACAACTCGCGCACGGCCTGCCACTGGTCGATCGTACTGGGCGACGCTTCATACTTGAATTGCGCCGGAAGCAGCGGGAGCGTCGCCATACTCCAGCGTTTCAGCGCCGGATCGTAGCCCTCGGGATCGACTGCCTGAACAAGGTGCCCCACGCACCAAGTGACGACGAGCGGCTCACCCGACTTGGGATCCCGGCCGCGGATCGCGTGCCGACCGGAGCCTGAAATGCCCAAAGCAGTGGCAATTGCGCGGCCCATACTG
Source organism: uncultured Myxococcales bacterium (assembly GCA_903850505.1). Lineage (GTDB taxonomy): Bacteria > Myxococcota_A > UBA9042 > UBA9042 > UBA9042 > CAIYBN01. Next base: position 27,501 of record CAINLT010000510.1, read on the forward strand.
GGTTTTTCAGAGAGGATGAGGCGCACAGGCGGTAGTCCAAGGCACGTCGGCCGGGGCCGGGAGCGTATGGCGCGAGCGCGCGCGGCGCAAGGGAGAGGCGTCGCCCGACGATGTGTGAAGCCAACGCGCGCCCCCAAGCGATGCGCGAAGCGCAGAGCCAGCCCGTCCTCGGAGCAATGCGCGAAGCGCAGAGCCGCTCATCCTCGCCGCACCGCGTAAAGCCAAAGTACTTCCCGAGCGATGCGCGAAGCGCAGAGCCAGCCGTCCTCGGAGCGATGCGCGAAGCGCAGAGCCAGCCGTCCTCGGAGCGATGCGCGAAGCGCAGAGCCGCTCATCCTCCCCGCACCACGTAGCGCCAAAGCACTTCCCCAGCGATGCGCGAAGCGCAGAGCCGCTCATCTTCCCGACGTTCAGCCACCCTCGCGCGGCCACCACCGGACCTTCGCGGGCGTGCATGGCCGGGTCCGCGCCTCAGCGCGCCGGCCGCCTGCGCAAGCCACTCACAGCCCGACCGTCCCCATACGGCCCCATGCCGGGGCGAGGACCGCGC
>CAINLT010000511.1 GCA_903850505.1 uncultured Myxococcales bacterium
GCTGCTGATCGTGATCTGGACCTGCGGGGCGACGATGTTGCCCGCGGAGCACCACAGCGTCGGCGCACCTTCCGCCAATGCCGTGACGAGGCCGCGGCTGCCGCTGGCGTTGGAGACTGCCAACTGCGTGGCGTTGCTCGTCTGCCAAATCACCTGCTCGGTCACGTCCTGCGTCGTCTTGTCGCTGTACGTGCCAATCGCCTTGTACGGGCGCGTGGCGTTGAGCGGCAGCGGCGAGGCGAGCGACGGCACGATGTCGAGGCTCGTCAGCGTCGCGGGCGAGACCGTCAGGGTCGACGTGGCATACTTGCCCTGGAACGTCGCGGTCAGCGTCACGGCGCCCGGCAGCAGACCCGAGGCGATGCCGGCGGACGAAACCGTCGCCAGCGCGAGGTTGGACGACTGCCAACTTACCGACGAGCTGAGGTCCACTTTGTTGCCGTCGCTCAAAGTCGCCAACGCCTGGAACGCCTGATTGGTGCCCTTGGCGATGGTCGCGGACGGCGGCAGCACTTCCAGCGCAACCACAGCGGCCGGCCCGATCGCCATCATCGCCGCGGCCGACGTCAGCCCCTGATACGTCGCGGTGATTTGCACGGACCCGGTCGTCAGAGCGGTCGCCTGACCTTGGCCGTTGATCGTCGCGATCGCGGTGTCGGAACTCGTCCACGTGGCCTGCGTCGTCACGTCGGCGGACGTCAAGTCGCTGAAGCTGGCCGTGGCTGTATACGCCACAACCGGGCCGCCGATGAACGTCGTGGACGCGCCCGGCGTCACCTGCACGCCGGTGCAAATCGCGTCGGTCACAGTGACGGGCGCCGTACCGGTCTGGCCGCCAAACAGCGCGGTCAAGTCCGCTTTGCCCACGCCGGCGCCGAGCACATGGCCCAGCTTGTCGACCGTCAGGATCGCCGCGTCGCTCGTGGCCCAAGTGGCTTGCGAACTGACGTCGAGCAGCGTGCCGTCCGTCATCGTCGCGGTCGCCTGGAAGACTTGCCCTTGACCCTTGGCCAGGGAAACCTGCGCCGGCGTCAGCGCCACGGACGCGACGGTCGCCGCCGAGACGACGAGCGAAGCTGAACCCTGCTTGTTCTGATAGATCGCCTGAATGAGCACGGCTTTGCCGCCGACCAGACCCTTGGCGATACCGTGCGCGTCAACCGTCACTGCGGCGTTGTCAGCCGACGACCAGGTCGCGAGCTGCGTGACGTCGAGGTTCGAGCCGTCGTCAAAGTTGGCCATCGCGATGAAGGCCTGCGTGCCGTTGATCGCGACCGTGGCGAGCGCCGGCGTGACCTGAATGGCCACGAGCGACTTGGCCTGAACGATGACGGGAACGGCCGGCGCGGCGATGGTGCCGATCGACGCAGACACCGTCACGTTGCCCGCGGTCAGCGCCGTCGCCAAGCCATGGTTGTCCGCGGCGTTGGAAATCGCGAGCTTGGCGGGATCGCTGGACGACCAGTTCACCAGATTCGTCAGGTCCTGCACGGAATTGTCCGTGTAGGTGCCCTTGGCCATGAACTGGCGCGTGCCGCTCACCTGCAGGGGCGCGCCTGACGCGGGCGTAATCGCAAGGCTCTGCAGCGTCGCCGGCGAGATCGTCAGCGCGGACTGCGCCGTCTTGCCTTGGAACGTCGCGATGAGCGTCGCATTGCCCGCCTTCAGCGCAGTCACCATGCCGTTGCCGCTCACCGTCGCGATCGTCAGGTCCGTGCACTGCCACGACACCGATGAGCTCAGGTCGCTCGTCGTGCCATCGCTCAGCGTCGCGAGCGCCTTGAACGCCTGATAGGTGCCCTTGGCGAGCGTCGCGGACGGCGGCACGATCTCCAGCGTCGACACGACGGCGGGACCGACGGCGACAAGCGCGTACGTGGACGTGACGCCCAGGTACTTGGCGCTGATCTGCACGACGCCCTGCGCGATCGTGACGCCCTTGCCTTGCGCGTCAATCGTCATGACTTTCGGGTCTGAAGACAGCCACGTGGCCTGCGTGGTCACGTCGCCATACGTCGCGTCCGTGAAATCCGCCTTCGCCTTGAACGCGATGACCGGGCCACCGACGAACGACGTCGCGATGGACGGGGTCACGATCACATCCGTGACCGTCGCGTTGGTGACGGCCACGCCAGCGCTGCCGATCACGCCGTTCATTGTCGCGCGAATCGAGCAATCGCCCTTGGAGACGCCGATGACGCGACCTTGCGCGTTCACCGTCGCAACCGACGGATTGGTCGAGGTCCAAATTGCCTGGTACGTGATGTTGAGCAGCGCGCCGTCCGTCATCGTTGCGACTGCTTGGAAGTTCTTGGCCTGGCCCTTGGCCAGCTTGGCTTCAACCGGTGTCAGCGCGATCGAGGCAACGGTTGCCGACGAAACGACCATCGAGGCCGCGCCGGTCTTGCCGCCAAACGTCGCCAGAATCACCGCAGCCTTGCCGCCGACCAAGCCCTTGGCCTGGCCGGTGGCATCCACCGACACGGAACTTGCGTCTGAGGACGACCATTGTGTCTGGGCCGTCACATCCGCTGTCGAACCGTCATCGTAGTTGCCGGTCGCGAGGTAGGCCTGCGTGCCACCGATCGCCACCGTCGCCAGCGCGGGCGTCACCTGCAGGGCGACCAGCTTCTTGGCGCGCACGTCCACCGTGCACGTCGCTTCAATACCGGCCAGCTGTGCGCCGATGTTGACCGTGCCTTCCTTCACGCCGGTGACTTTGCCGGACGCGTTCACCGCCGCGATTTCCGTTTGGTAGGATTTCCACGTCGCCTGCGTCGTCACGTCGACGCGCGGACCGAAGTCATAGATCGCATAGGCGTTGATCTGCACCTGACCGCCGACCGTCACGTCCTGGTGCGCCGGCTCCAGCACGAGCGCGACCATGCTCTTTTGCGTGACGGTGACCGCCGCAACGTCGCTCACGGTCCCGTACGTGGCCGTCATCGTCACCTGGCCGCCCTTGATGGCCGTCGCATTGCCGGTCTGATCGATCGACACGATGGTGCTGTCGCTGCTCGTCCAGAGGCACAGGTTGGTCACGTCATTTGTCGAGCCATCCTCATAGACGGCGGTCGCCGCCAGCGTTTGATGGCCGCCAACCGCCAAAGTGGCCAGCGTCGGTGTGACGTGCAAGGCCAGAATCTGCCTGTCCTGAACCTGCAGCGCCGCCGTAGCGATCTTGCCAGCGAGGTTCGCGGTGATGGTTGCAGTGCCGACCTTCAGCATCGCCGCGACGCCCTTGGCGTCAACGGTCGCGATGGAAGTGTCACTGGAAGCCCAGGTCGCATCGGTCACCACGCCGGCGGTCTCCGAGCCATCGGCCCAGACCTGCTGGATGGCAAACGTCTGTTTGTCCCCGGGATGCAGCGTCGCGTGGTCCGGCGAGAGCCGGATCGCCACGACGTCCGTGGTGGTACTCGTGCCACTGGTACCGCAGGATTGCAGTGCCAACGGCACAAGCAACGTCAGCGCCATTGTCAACCGACGCAGGAGTTGCTTCCAGGAACGATACATGACAAGCCTCCAGGGCAAAAAAAGACAACGACATCGACGCCTTCCAAACGGAGAAGGCGGCAACGCCACAGCCAACCGCCGCGCATCGCGACGCTGGCGGCCCTCATTGCAAGGCGCGTGCCGAGTCGCCGATCTGGCGGGAAAAACCTTGTCAATACGGCGATGATTGGCTGTGCCGTGCGGCGTGAACCGGGTCATGCCGGCGCCCGATGCGGAATCTGCCCCGATCCGTCGGTGGAAAACCCGCATATGCGGCGAAGTGCTCGCCCGATCGCGGTTTTGCGGATTCTGCCATGGCAAGTGGGGAAAATTCCCCACGCCTACGGGACCCGCCGATTGGGTCCAATTCAAACCATTAGCAAAATCAGCGGATCCAAAAACTCTGCGACTTGGCACGAAACGTGGATACACCTCCGATGCCCGGATTCAAGGCCCGTGGCGCAACACATGGGGGACAGATGTTCAAATCGCGAAGTCAGGCGGGAAAGATGCACGATGTGTGGGCGGTCGTTCTGGCGGGCGGCGTCGGCTCGCGGCTGGCAATGCGGACGCGGCGCGGCGACGGGGTCATTGTGCCCAAGCAGTATTGCACGCTGTGGGGCGAGCGCTCGCTCCTCGAGTCGACCTTGGACCGTCTGGAGCCGATGGTCGCGCCGGAGCGCACCGTGCTGGTCGTGGCCGCGCAGCATGAAGAGCATTGGCGCACGCAGCGCCACGATGTGCCGGACGAGAACGTGTTGGTGCAGCCGACGGATCGCGGCACGGCGATGGGCGCGCTGCTGGCCTTGATGCACATTCGCCGGCTGGATCCGGAGGCGCTGGTGGTGCTGGTGCCTGCGGACCACGGGATTCTGGACGAGTCGATCTTCCGCTACCGTCTGCGCCGGTGTCTGGAGGAGGCGCGTCAGGGCCGTGTCGTCATTCTGGGCATGGAGCCCGATGGCCCGGATGACAGCTACGGCTGGATTGTCCCGGGCGCGGCGCTGCACCACGACGGCAGCCTGTATCGCGTCGAGCGCTTCGTCGAGAAGCCGTCGGCGGAAGTGGCAGAGCAGTTGCGCGACGCGGGCGCCTTGTGGTCGAGCTTCATCCTGACCGCGCGCCTCGATGCCTTGCTGGCGCTGGTCGCCCGCGCGCAGCCGCTGCTGTTCGCCCTCGCGGTCGCGCAGCTGCACAACACCCGCGGTTTTGAACTGGACTATCTGACGGCGTTCTATGAGCACATCCCGACCGTCGACTTCTCGCGCGACGTGCTGGAACAGCTGCCTGAATGGCTGTGGGTGTCGCCGACCGAGCCGTGCGGCTGGACGGACCTGGGCACGCCTGAGCGGCTCGACCGCTTCCTCGACGCGCACCGGCACAGCACGCTGGTGACGCTCCCGTACACGCCGCCCGCCCAGCAAGCGCGACCGGTGCATTCCCTGTGAATCGACTACGGTGGAAATTCGAGATGGACGATTGTACCGCCCGTCGGCGGGCATTCGACGCGGATTTCGCCGCCGTGTTGTTCGACGACGCGCTTGACGATCGGCAATCCGAGGCCCGTGCCGCGCGATTTGGTCGTGAAGAAGGGCTCGAACATGCGCTCGAGCACTTGCTTGTCGATGCCGGGGCCGTCGTCCTGCACGCGGACCACGCAGTTGTGGTCGCTGCATTCCTTGCTGAGGCGGATATGCCCGCGGCCCTTGAGCGCCTGGGCGGCGTTCAAGACCAGGTTGAACACCGCGCCGCGCACGAGGTTGGCGTCAATCGTGCACATCGAGTTGTTGCCTTCCGCGGTGACCGTGACGCCAGCGAACCGCGGATCGGCGGCGGTGGCTTCGACGACGTCGTCCAGCAACTGTTTCAAGTTGGCCGGTGCCTTGTTCAGGGATTGTGGCCGTGCGTAGCGCAGCAGGTCGCTGAGCGAGGCGTTCAACTGGTCGACCCGCTCCAGCACGTCGCCAATGATCA
>CAINLT010000512.1 GCA_903850505.1 uncultured Myxococcales bacterium
ATCAGCACCCAGCGACCGGTCCGCCGGCCTTCCTCGCCAATCGCTTTCTGGCCGAGCTTCTTGCGGACTTCGTCTTCCACGTTGTCGGCGATCGCCATCGCCTGGCGCTCGTTGCGCGCCGAGGCAATCACCATGTAATCCGTGTATTGGACGATTTCCTTGACGCGCAGCGCCACCACGTCAAAGCCCTTCTTCTCCCAAATCGCTTCCACCACGGCAAGCGAGAGCTTCTTGGAATACACGGAACTGTCTACCATTACGCTGTCTGTCATTTCTGCTCCAGTTTACTGCCGAACGTGGCCGTCGCCGACTACCAGCCAGCGCTCAGTCGTCAGCGAATCGAGGCCCATTGGCCCGTATGCGTGCAACTTCGTTGTTGAAATTCCGATTTCTGCGCCCAAGCCGAGGCAGCTGCCGTCGTTGAGCCGGGTCGACGCGTTCACCACCACGCACGACGCGTCCACGCCCTGCGTGAACCGGTGCGCCGCGGCGATGTCGCGGGTCAGGATGCCTTCCGTGTGGCGCGAGCCAAACTGGCGAATGTGCGCCAGCGCGCCGTCAAGGTTGTCGACGACGTGCATCAGGCAGATGAGGTCGAGGAATTCCTGACCATAATCATCCGGTTGGGCAGCCACCGCGCGGCCGCCCGCGTGGGCCATCGTCCGCTTGCACGCACGGACCTGCACGTTGGCCGCCGTCAGCGCCCGCACCAGCATCGGCACGGCTTCATCGGCGATCGCCGCGTCAACCAGCACCGCCTCCAGCGCGTTGCACACACCCGGCCGCTGCGCCTTCGCGTTCACGACGACGCGCGTCGCCTGCGCCAGATCGGCCGCGCTGTGCACGTAGAGGTGGCACACGCCCTGGTAGTGCTGGATCACCGGCACACGCGCGACTTGCATAATGAAGTCAATCAACTGCGTGCCGCCGCGGGGAATGCACAGGTCCAGCCCATCGCGCTCGGACACCAGCGCTTCAATCGCCTGACGCTCCGCCGTCGCTGGCTGCTGCACCGCGTCCATCGGCAGGCCAACGTCGTCCAGCGACGATCGCAGCATCTCGATAAGCGCCGAATTGCTGTGCTGCGCTTCTGAACCGCCCCGCAGGACCACGGCGTTGCCCGCCTTGAGGCACAGCGCCGCAGCGTCGATCGTCACATTCGGCCGCGATTCGTAGACCATGCCGATCACGCCGAGCGGGACGCGCTGTTTGCGCACCTCAAAACCCTGCGGCCGCACTTCGCCCGACGTCACGCGCCCCACGGGATCCGGCATCGCGGCGATCTCATGCAGCGCCGTCACAAGGTTCTGGATCCCGCGATCGTCCAGGCGCAGCCGGTCGACCATTGCGCCCGAACGCCCGGCATCCACGGCGTTCTTCAGGTCGATTCGGTTGGCGGCGATGATCGTGTCCTGCCCCGTTTGCAGCGTCTCCGCCAGCCGCATCAGCCAGCGATTCTTCAGCGCACCTGAGGCCTGCGCCAGCGCCCACGAAGCCTCACGCGCGCGTTTCAGCACCGCGCGGGTCTCCATTCGCAAGGCTTCAGGCAAGTGGCTCACAGATAGACGCTCCGGCAGATCAACCGGCAGCAGGGTAGGAGGCGGCGGGGTGAACGTCAACGTCTCACCCCGCCGCACACCGATTACCACTGCGTCTGCGAGGAGCTGTGGGTCTTGCCGTGGCAACTGCCCGTGCAATAGACCCGACCCGTAGTCGTGCGGGATGAAGTGACGGTTCCCCAGCTACTGGGCGCGACGATGGTCACATTGACGTCGCGCAGGCCGTTCATGTGCGTGGAGGCCGTAGCCGCCGGGTGACACGGCGCGCAGCCCACCGTGTTGCCGCTTTGCATGTGGGTGCTGTGGCGGTTGGTGTTGGGGGACGCCGCGTGACACGTCGCGCAGCTGCCGACCGTCCACCCTGTCGTGCCGGTGCCCGCCCAGTACGGCGTGACAAGCGGCGCTTGGGTCGTCGCCGTGCCGGTGCGCCCGCTGGAGTGGCAATTGCCGAGGCACGTGCCGCGTCCGGTCGGACCGGTACCCGCGGTCGCATTCGGATCCCATGCCATCGCGCTCGTCGGCGAGCCCAGCGGCGTCGTGGGCAGCGCCGGGAACGCCACGTCGCCGTGGTGACCCGCCGTCGTCAGATCCGCCGAGTACACGTACTGCGCGATGTGGGCGATGTCGCCCGCGCCCGGAATGACGTGGCAGTTGATGCAATTGAACGCCACGTGCGTCGCGCTCGCCGCCAGGTGCTGTGCGTGCTTGCCCACGCCCATTGTTGTCGTCGCCGTCTCATTGGCCACGCCGTGCGGTGGATTGACCTGCGTCGCGCCGCCGTGGCAGAAATTGCAGGCCTTCCAGTCGCCGCCCGTGCCGTTGGCCGGCGCATTCTGACCGTGGCAGTTGATCGTGCTGTTGTTGCAGCTGACGTTCACCGTGCCGCCGTCCAGGTTCGCGCCGTGGCAAGTCGTGCACGCCACGTTGTGCTCGTCGCGCATCTGGTTGCGGATGAAGTAGTTGCTGCCATGGTGGTTGGCGCCGTAGTTCGGCGTCGTCCAGCCCGCGAGATTATGGTACTTGTTGGACTCGACCACGCCGTTGACGTGCAAGCTGCGGTCCTTCCACGTCGTCACCATGGTCGCCGGATCAAACGACGCCACGACCGCCGTGTGGCAGATGCTGCAATCCGTATGCGCCACGTGCGTGCCGCCGACGGGAATGCTGTGGCAAGCCTGGCCGCAGGCGTCAAAGTTGCCGTTGACCGTCGTCCACACCGGCGTCTGCTTGATCGTGCCGCTGACGTTGGCGCCGGCGAGCGTCGTGCCGTGGCAGTAGACCGCGTTGCAGGTGACGTTGCTGGCGTTGAACGTCGGCGTTGCGCCGTCGCTGCTGGCGATCGTGCCAAAGTTGATGTCATCGGTGCCATTCGCGTGCAGCGGTTGCGCGGGAACCGTGTGGCAATCCGTGCACTGCCCGTCGCGGTGCCACGTGTTGGTCCCCAAGTGCTGCTGGTGCGCGCCGACCGCCGCCTGCGACGTCAGCGTCTCACCCTGCGTGCCCTTGGGCGGCGCGGGATCGTTGCTGACTGGATCGCCGTGGCAAGCGGTGCAACTCAGCGCCGGCGCGTCGATCACGCCGTCGATGTGCCGCGTCGCGTCCTGCCACACCACGGTCGGCGGGGCATTGCCGACCCCTGGGATGAACGACGCGATTACCGCGCCGTGGCAATCCTGGCAGTTGTTGTTCTGGACGTGTGGCAGGCCCGGCGGCGTCGTGTGGCAGCTCTGGCCGCACGAGTCGTAAGTGCCGTCCACTTTGGTCCAGACCGGCGTCATCTTCAGCGTGCCGGTCGCGTTGGCACCGAACGGCAGCGTGTTGCCGTGGCAGTAGACGCCGCTGCAGGTCGCGGTGGCGATGTCAAAGCTCGGCGTCGCGCCATTGACCGCTGCCGGGCCGCCCCAGGCAAAGTCAAAGACGCCGTTGCTGTGGGACGTCGACGACGGCACCACGTGGCAATCCTCGCACTGGACCTGACGGTGCCAATTGCTGGCGCTGACGTGCTGGCTGTGCGCGCCGACTGCCGGCTGCGTGGTCAGCGTCTCGCCGTTCGTACCCATCGGCGGCGCCGGGTTGTTGGTCGCCGCGTCGCCGTGACAGGACGTGCAGGTCAGCGTCTTCACTTCCAGCACGCCGTCGACGTGCTTGGACCTGTCCGCCCAAACCGCTGTCTTGGTGCCCGGGTCGTAGCTCTGGATCACCTCGCCGTGGCAGGTCGCGCACGCCGTGCTCTGCGGGTGCGTGCCGCCGGGCGGGTTGGTGTGGCAACTGGCGCCGCAGGAGTCAAACGTGCCGTTGACCGTCGTCCAAACCGGCGTCTTGGCCGTCGTGCCGCCCGGATTGGCCGCCGGCAGCGTCGTGCCGTGGCAGTACACCGCGTTGCAGGTCACGGTCGCGACGTCAAAAGCCGGAGTCGCACCCGCCGCCGTTGCGACGCTGCCGAAGCTCATGTCCGCCGTGCCATCGCTGTGCGACATGCTGACCGGAACCGCGTGGCAATCCGTGCATTGACCATCGCGGTGCCAGCTGCTCGGCGTCAGGTGATTCTGGTGCGCGCCCACCGCCGCCTGGCTTGTCAACGTCTCGCCCTTGGTGCCGAGCGGCGGCGCCGGGTCGTTCGTCGCGGCGTTGCCGTGACAGGACGTGCACGTCATCGCCTTCACTTCCACCTGGCCGTCGATGTGCAGCGCGCGATCCGCCCAGACTGCGGTCTTGGTGGCGGCGTCGTAGCTCTGGATCACGTCCGTGTGGCAAGTCGCACACGCGGTGTTCTGCGGATGCGTGCCGCCGGGCGGATTGGTGTGGCAGCTCGCGCCGCAGGAGTCGAACGTGCCGTTGACCGTTGTCCACACCGGCGTCTTCTTTGTCGTCCCGCCGGAGTTCGCCGCGGGCAGCGTCGCGCCGTGGCAGTAGACCGCGTTGCAGGTCACCGTGCTGACGTCCCACGCTGGCGTCGTGCCGCCGGTCGCGGCGATGCTGCCAAAGTCGACGTCATCCACGCCATTGGAGTGCAGCGACGACGCCGGCACGATGTGGCAATCCGTGCACTGGACGTCGCGGTGCCACGTGCTCGTGCTCAGGTGCTGCGCGTGCGCGCCCACTGCGGGCTGTGTCGTCAGCGTCTCGCCCTTGGTGCCCTTGGGCGGCGCGGGGTTGTTGGTAGCCGCGTCGCCGTGGCAAGCCGTGCAACTGAGCGCCGGTGCGTCGATGATGCCATCCACGTGCCGCGTCGCGTCCTTCCAAACCACCGTCGGCGCCGCGCCGTTGACGCCCGGCGTGAACGAGCTGATCACCGCGCCGTGGCAGTCCTGGCAGTTGTTGTTCTGCACGTGCGGCGCGCCCGGCGGCGTCGTGTGGCAGCTCTGGCCGCAGGAATCGTACGTCCCGTCGACCTTCGTCCACACCGGCGTCATCTTCAGCGTGCCGGTCGCGTTGGCGCCGAACGGCAGCGTGTTGCCGTGGCAGTAGACGCCGCTGCACGTGACCGTCGCGGAGTCAAAGCTCGGCGTCGCACCGTTGACCGCCGCGGGGCCTCCCCAGCCAAAGTCATAGACGCCGTTGCTGTGGCTTGTCGACGTCGGCACCACGTGGCAGTCGTCGCATTTCACCTGACGGTGCCAGTTGCTGCTGTTCAGGTGCTGGCTGTGCGCGCCGACCGCCCCCTGTGAAGTCAGCGTTTCGCCCTTGGTACCGAGCGGCGGTGCCGGGTTGTTGCTCGCGGTGTCGCCGTGACACGTCGTGCACGTCAAGGTCTTGACCTCGAGGATGCCGTCAATGTGCAGCGCCTTGTCCTTCCATACGGCCAACTTGCCGATGGGGTCGTAGCTCTGGATGACCGCCGGGTGGCACGTCGCGCAGTTGGTATTCTGCGGGTGCGATCCGCCGGGCGGATTCGTGTGGCAGCTCGCGCCGCAGGAGTCAAACGAGCCATCCACGGTCGTCCAAACCGGCGTTTTTGCGGTCGCGCCGCCCGCATTGGCCGCAGCCAGCGTCGTGCCGTGGCAGTACACCGCGTTGCACGTCACCGTACTGGGCTCAAACGTCGGATTCGCGCCCGCCGTCTTGGCAACCGTGCCCCACGTGATGTCCGCGGTGCCGTTGCTGTGCGTCATGCTCTGCGGGACCGTGTGGCAATCGACGCACTGGCCGTCACGGTGCCACGCGCTCGCCGTCAAATGCTGCTGGTGCGCGCCGACCGCCGCCTGGTTCGTCGCCGTCTCGCCGTGGGTACCCAGCGGTGGCGAAGGATCGTTCGTCGCCGCCGTGCCATGGCAAGTCGTGCAACTGAGCGTGATGACCTCGACCGTGCCGTCGATGTGCTTGCCCTTGTCGACCCACACCGCCGTCTTGGCGTTGGCGTCATAGCTCTGGATGACGGCCGGGTGGCACATCTGGCAGTTGCTGTTCTGCGGATGCGATCCGCCCGGCGGATTGGTGTGGCAGCTCGCGCCGCAGGAGTCGTACGTGCCGTTGACGGTCGTCCAGATCGGCGACTTCTGCGTCGTGCCGCCCGGATTGGCCGCCGGCAGCGTCGCGCCGTGGCAGTAGACCGCATTGCAGGTCACGGTCGCCGGATCAAACTGCGGCAGCGTACCGCCCGTCGTCGCCAGCAGGCCAAAATCGACGTCGTCCACGCCATTGGAGTGCAACGTCTGCGCCGGCACTTTGTGGCAATCCGTGCACTGGACATCGCGGTGCCAATTGCTCGTGCTCAGGTGCTGGGCGTGCGCGCCCACAGCCGGCTGGGTCGTCAGCGTCTCGCCCTTGGTGCCCTTGGGCGGCGCGGGATTGTTGGTGGCGGCATCGCCGTGGCACGCCGTACAGGTCAGCGCCGGCGCGTCGATGATGCCGTTCACGTGCCGCGAAGCGTCCTTCCACACCACCGTCGGCAGCCCGCCATTGACGCCCGGCGTGAACGACTGGATCACTTCACCGTGGCACTGCTCGCACTTGGTGCTCTGCACGTGCGGCGCGCCCGGCGGCGTCGTGTGGCAGCTCGCGCCGCAGGAATCAAAGGTGCCGTCCACCTGCGTCCAAATCGGCTGCTGCTTCAACGTGCCACCCGGATTGGGACCGAACAGCGTCACGCCGTGACAGTACACGCTGCTGCACGTCACGGTGCTGGCGTCAAACGTCGGCTGCGCGCCGCCCACCGTGCTCGGACCGCCAAAGCTCATCTCGGTCGTGCCGTTGCTGTGCGTGACGGAAGCCGGGACCGTGTGGCAATCCGTGCATTGACCCTGACGGTGCCAGGTGCTCGCGCTCAGGTGATTCTGGTGCGCGCCAACCGCCTCCGCGCTCGTAGCCTGCTCGCCGTGCGTACCGGTCGGCGGCGCCGGGTCGTTCTTGACCGCGTCGCCGTGGCACGTCGTGCACGTCAGCGTCTTCACCTCCACAATGCCGTCGATGTGCAAGCCCGGGCTGTTCCAGCTCGCGTTCTTGGTCGCCGGGTCGTAGTTGGCAATGACTTCCGTGTGGCAAATCTGGCACGCCGTGCTTTGCGGGTGACTGCCGCCCGGCGGATTGGTGTGGCAGCTTGCGCCGCAGGAATCAAACGTGCCGTTTACCGTGGTCCACACCGGCGATTTCTTTGTCGACCCGCCCTGGTTGGCCGCGGGCAGCGTGTTGCCGTGGCAGTACACCGCGTTGCAGGTCAGCGTGCCGGTGTCAAAAGCCGGCGTGCTGTTGGCAGCCGTCGCGACCGCGCCCCACAGGAATTCCACAACGCCGTCCGTGTGCGTCATCGACGTCGGTACGACGTGGCAGTCCGTGCACTGACCGTCGCGGTGCCACGCGCTCGCGCCGAGGTGCTGCGCATGCGCGCCCACGGCCGCCTGGGAAGTCAGCGTCTCGCCCAGCGTGCCCTTGGGCGGCGCGGGGTTGTTGGTCGCGGCGTCGCCGTGGCAGGTCGTGCACGTCAGACTGGTCAGCTCCACGCTGCCGTCGATGTGCAGGCTCGGGCTGGCCCACGTCGCGGTCTGCGTCTGCGCGTCAAACGAGGCGATGACCGGCGTGTGGCACAGCGCGCACTTGTCGTTCTTGGGGTGCGTGCCGCCGGGCGGGTTGGTGTGGCAGCTTGCGCCGCACGAATCAAAGGTGCCATCGACCTGTGTCCACTTCGGCTGCGTCTTGATGGCGCCACCGGCTTTTGGCCCGGGCAGGGTGTTGCCGTGGCAGTAGACGCCGGAGCACGTCGTGGTCGCGGCGTCAAAAGTCGGCACCGAGCTGCTGGCGGTGGCGACATCGCCCCACGTGAAATCGACCTGGTTGTTCGAGTGTCCGACTGAAGCCGGCACGGTGTGGCAGTCCGTGCACTGCCCGTCACGGTGCCACGCGCTCGCGGTCAAGTGCTGCGCATGCGCGCCCACGGCCGCCTGCGTCGTCAGCGTCTCACCCTTGGTGCCTTTGGGCGGCGCCGGGTTGTTGCTGGCCGCATCGCCGTGGCACGTCGTGCAGGTCAGGCCAATCACGTCGACGTTGCCGTTGATGTGCAGTTCCGCCTTGTTCCACGTCGCCACCAACGTCGTCGCGTCGTAGCTGGCAATCACGTCCGTGTGGCACTGCTCGCACTTGCTGTTGTTCGGGTGCTTGCCGCCCGGCGGATTGGTGTGGCAGCTCGCGCCGCACGACTCGAACGATCCGTCGTTTTGCGTCCACACCGGCGTCTGCTTCAGCGTGCCACCGACGTTCGGTCCGGCTTTCAGCGTCGTGCCGTGGCAATACGCCGTGGCGCAGGTCAACGTCTGGCTGTCGAACACCGGCTGCGCGCCATCGGCCGCCGAAACCGTGCCCCAATTGAACTCCGTCACGCCATTGGTGTGCGTCGTGGACTGCGGCACCGTGTGGCAATCCGCGCACTGTCCCTGCCGGTGCCAATCGCTGCCCTTCAAGTGTTTCTGGTGCGCACCCACCGCCGCCTGCGTCGGCAGCGTTTCGCCCTTGGTGCCCTTGGGCGGCGCGGGGTCGTTGGCCAACGCATCGCCGTGGCAGCTCGTGCACGTCAGACCGACAACCTCAATCTTGCCGTTCACGTGCAGCGCCGGGTTGTTCCAACTCGCCGTCGCGCTCTGCGGATCATAGGAGGCGATCACGTCCGTGTGGCACTGGCTGCAATTGCTCGCCTGCGGATGCGGTTCCGCCGGCGGATTGGTGTGGCAGCTCGCACCGCACGTTTCAAAGCTGCCGTCGACCTGATTCCAGATCGGCTCATGTTTGACGATCCCGCCAACCTTCGGGTTGCCCGTCGTCACGCCGTGGCAGTACGTGTTCGAGCAGGTCACCGTTCCCGCGTCGAACGTCGGGTTGGCGCCACTGGCAGAAGCGACCGCGCTGAACGCAAAATCAAAGACGCCGTTGGAATGCGCCGTCGAGTCCGGAAGCGCGTGGCAGTCGGTGCAGAGGACCTGACGGTGCCAATTGCCGCCTGCCAAGTGCGCCGTGTGCGCGCCAACCGCCGCCTGGCTTGTCAGCGTCTCGCCCTTGGTGCCCTTGGGCGGCGCCGGGTTGTTGTTGGCCGCATCGCCGTGGCAGGACGTGCAGTTCAGGTTGCCCACTTCCAGCAAGCCGTCGATGTGCAGGTTCGGATTGGCCCACGTCGCTTTCTTGGTCACGGGGTCAAAGGTCGCGATCACTTCTCCGTGGCAATTTGCGCAGTTGCTGTCCAGCGGGTGCTTGCCGCCGGGCGGCACGGTGTGGCAAGCCGTGCCACACGCTTCCTGCGAACCGTCCACGACGGTCCAGGTCGGCGTTTTATTGGACGTCGCGCCAGGCGCATCGGCGGCTGGCAGCGTTCCGCCGTGACAGTAGGACCCCGAGCACTGCAGCGTCGTCTGATCAAACGTCCCCTGCTTGGCCAGCGGTCCCCAGACAAGATCAACCTTCTTGTTGTAGTGCGTCGGAGCGTACGGATTCGGCACCGGGTGACATTCATTGCACGTCACATCATGGCGCCAATCCGCCTTCTTCAAGTGCGACTGGTGCGCGCCCACGCCTGCGTAGCTCGTGTCCGTGTGGCCGACGAGGTCATACGGCGGCGCCGGATCGTCCCGCAGCTGATCGCCGTGACACATGAAACAAGTCGGCAGCCACTGGCTGATCTTCACGTCGCCCGCATCCACGCCCGCGTCGACGTCCGGCAGCGCCACGTCCACGCTCGCATCCGTCGCGGCATCTTCCAGGACCGCATCAGTGCCCGCGGCGTCTTGAACCTGCACATCGGTCGTCGCCGGAACGTCGTCCACCGCGGCGATGTCGGCCACGTCATCCACCGGCACGTCCGGCGTCGCCGCATCGTCCATGACCTCGGTCAAGTCGGTCGCGTCCACGATGTCATCCGGGGTGATGATGACGTCCGTACCCACGGCCACGTCATCGGGCACATCCGGCGGCACATCGACCGTCACATCCGGCGCAACGTCTGGGGCGGCATCCAGCGCAACATCCGGCGCAACGTCCAGTGCGACGTCAGGCACAACGTCCTGAGCCACGTCCGGAATCAGGATAATATCAATATCGTCCGCGACATCGGACTGCGCGTCCGCCGTCTCAGCCGCGTCAACATCCTGGCTGGCATCCGTCGCCGCATCGCCCGCCACGTCCGTGGACTGCACGTCGTCGTGCGCATCCACCTGACTGTCGAGCTTGGCGTCCGTCTGCCCGTCGCCATCCAGTTGCGAGATTGGCGCGTCGTCCACCACGTCGGTGCCGGTCGAACTGGTGGTCGAAGCCTTGTCGCCACAGCCCAAGACCAGAAGTAATCCGCAAAGTATTCCGATCCTTGCGATGGTCGGCTTGGTCAATTCTGGCATGGGATCCCCCTGAATCTGGCTCGCGGAAAGCGCCGTGGGCACGGTGCGCAGCACATTCCACCGGCTACGCACAAGTCGTTGTCACGCTGATGGCACACCGGTACAAGGGTCCAAAAGGGTCGCATTTGGGCCGCATCAAGTCAGATCTTGATCTCTGTCAATTTTGAGCGGAATAAGGCCAAAAACAGCCATCGGGGATGCAGTTTTCCGTGATCCGCGCCGGCATGACATTGGATCATCCCGCAACAATGCGTCGGATCCGTTGACGCAGCTACGCCGGGAGCCGCGGCCGCATCACCGGGCGATCTGCGTGGCGAATCGCTGGGATCGCCACTGAACCCTTGCGCGCGAGCGGCCCCGCCTTTACGCTCCGGCCCTTCCATGGCCCACGGCGGCTTGAGGCGAACGTGATTCAGCGCAAATCCAGTGACCAAATCCGCAAGATGCGCACTTCAGGCGCCATCGTCGGCGACACGCTGCGGATGTTGCGCGGGCTGTGCGTCGAAGGCGCGACGCTCAAGGACCTCGACCGCGCGGCGGAAGCGTTCATCCGCGGCCGCGGCGCCAAACCGACGTTCAAGGGCTACCACGGCTTTCCGGCGACGCTCTGCTTGTCGCTGAACAGTGAAGTCGTGCACGGCATCCCCAATGGCCGCAAGCTGAAGAACGGCGACATCCTCGCGATCGACTGCGGCGCGACAAAAGACGACTTCGTCGGCGATGCGGCGATCACCGTGATGATCGGCACCGTCGCGCCAGAGGTCGCCGAGCTGGTCGAGCACACGCGGCTCAGCCTGATGGCCGGAATCGCGGCAGCGAAGGTCGGCGCGCGGCTGGGCGATCTCAGCTGGGCGATTGAATCGGTCATCAACAAGAAGGGCTACGGCATCGTGCGCGACTACTGCGGTCACGGCGTCGGCCGCGCGCTGCATGAAGATCCGCAAGTGCCCAACTACGGCAAGCCCGACAGCGGCCCCCGCATCCAGTCTGGTTGGTGTCTGGCGCTGGAACCGATGGTCAACCTCGGCGGCGACGACGTCCACACGTTGGGCGATGGTTGGACCGTCGTGACCGACGACGGCAAGCCGTCTGCGCACTGGGAACACTCGATCGCGATCACCGACGCCGGCGTGGAAATCCTGACGCTGACGTCCGACGGCGAACAGCCGTAGAGGCCCACGTCATGCGTTCATTTGCCCCCAAGTGCCGCCACGCCTTCTGGATTCTCGGAATGGGCGCCAGCTTGATGGCCTGCAGCACGCCGGCGACTGCACCGGACGCGCAGACGGATACCGCTGCGTTGGACGATGCGACACTGCTGAGCGATGGCGATCCCACAGTCGACGGTTTGATCCTGGCTGATGCAGCGACTGAAGTTGCCGCCGCGGACGTGCAGGCGTTGTGCCTGGCCGCGTCACCAACCGGCGTGGCGTTTGACCCGACCGCGGTGGCCAGCGGCGCAATGGCGACCGTCAAGCTCAGCAACTGCGGCTTGCAGGGCCTGTGCATCACGAACATCGACCTGCAGTTGCAGTCCGCCTACGTCGGCGAGTACGGCGTGACGGCCAAGGGTCTTGAAGCCGTCTGCCCGGGCGTTGACACCAAGAGCGGACCGTCCGTGACCAAGCCTTGCTGCCTCGCGCCGAATACGACCGTGGGTCTGGAGCTCTACTTCACGCCCAAGTTCGCCAGCAGCAGCCCCAAGACCGCCCAGGTTTGGGTGACTTCCAACGCCGGCAAGACGGTCATCCTGCTGCACGGCGTGGCCACCGGACCATAACCGCAACTTTTTTCAACGATCCGCGCGGCAAAATCCGCCAATCGCCGAACACCTTCTGGGCGCAATGTCCGGAGGTGACCATGTGGTGGTTTGGCACGACGTGCGCGGGCTGCGGCGCGCGGCTGCAACTTCTGTCCCAAAGCGGTTTCTGCGATGGCTGTTCGCCGGCGCTGGAGTGCGCAGAGGCCTGGCTCGGCGCGCCGACGCTGCCCGTCGCCGCGGGCTGGGCGTACACCGGACCGCTGCAGGCGTGGATCAGCCGGTGCAAACAGGGCATCTTCAGCGACCCGGACTTGCTGCTTCCCCCGCTGCAGCGGCTGTTGAAGCAGCTGACCGCGGCGGGTCCGGTGGCGCTTGTGGCGATTCCGCCGGAACGGACGCGGCTGCGACAGCGCGGGCTGCATTTGCCCGATCTGCTTGTCGATCGCCTGCGGACGCGCGAGGCCCCGCGCGCTTGGCTGCTGGAACGCGTCGATCGCGCGCCGGTGCGCCGCGAGCGGGTGCGGTCGCCGCCCGTGCTCCGGGCGCGCGCGCTGGGGGAAAAGCTGCCGGTCGTGCTGATCGATGATGTGGTGACAACTGGCCAGACGCTGGCGACGGCCTGCGCCGCGCTGCAGTCGGTGGGCCAACCGGTCAAGGCGGCGATCTGCCTGGCCGATGCGCGGCCGCAGATCCTCGCGCAGATCCTGGGTCAGGGCTGACGGTCAGGGTTGCAGCATGCTCGCCGTCGCCCAACCGGACCACGCACCGCCCGCGAGCGCCGCCGCAGCCGCGATCTGCACGAGGCCAGCGGCGCGCGCGGCCCAACCACCGGGTGCGCGCGTCCGCACCAGCGCGGCGAGCAGCACGGCCAGCAAGGCGAACGTCAGCGGATCGACGAGCCACACCGGGCCGAGAAACGCCGGCGCGGTCAGCGTCAGGAGCGCCAGCGTCAGGCTCGCGGCGATGCCCGTCCAAGCGTCGAGGCGCGTCACCGTCGACGGTAGATCCACGGCCAGCAACAGCCCGAGCGAACCGATCCGGGCAACGGCGAGCGCGATGCCAGCGAGATTCCAACCCTGCGCCTGCCCGGCAACATGCGCGAAGCCCGGCGCATGGGCCGGCAGCGCCAGCGCAGCGAAGGTCTGCCCGGCCAGCAGCAGCAGCGCGACGAGCAGGAGCAGCGACGCTGCAACCTTCAGACGCGGCAACGGGCGACGGACGGCGATCCAGCCGAGCAGCAGCGCGACGAATTGCAAGCAGCGCGCGATGCGATCCGCCAGGAACCAGAGGCCCGCGAGCGGCGCCGCGGCGATCTCGCCAGGACCGGAAAAGTGCCAGTTAGCGGCAACTTGCGGGAGGGGCAACGCGGCCGTCAGGTGCGCGGGCTGCAGCAAGGCATCGCCAAACGGCGCAAACGGCAGCACGGCCAGAACCAGCGCCAGCGGCCAGCGGAGGTCGGACTGGAGCGCCGCGGCAAGGGCGAAGCTCGCGGTCAGCGCCGCCGGCAGCAGCCAGACGAGGTTGGGCCACACGGTCAGGAGCGCGGGCGGCTGGAGTACCGCGACCGGCAACCACAGGAGCGCGATGCGCACCACGGTCGACAACTGCTGCGGCGACGCGAGACCGCGGAGCAGGAGCGCGAAGACGACCACGCCGCCGACGAGGCCCGGACCCGGCGCCCCGAGGAGCAACGGCAGCGCTGCGAGACACGCGACGAGCGCGATCGCACGCTGCGGCCGCATCGCCAACCAGGCCATGAACGGCAGCGGCAGGAGCGCGAGCGGCGACATTTCGACCGCGCCGAGCGCGAAGGACGGAAGTTGGAGCACGGCTAGTTCGCCTCGGGATGCGGCTGGCGCGCGCCCAGAAAGAACGCCGCGGCGAGTCCGAGGAACGCCAGGAGCAGGGGAATGACCGGGCGGGCCGGCGCCACTTGCAGCCGAATGAGCGACTCACCCGACACCTGCGCGGACGCCCGACCCTTGGGAAGGAGCTCGGGCGAGGCGAGGACGCGAATTGTCGGATTCTTGCCGCCGTCGCTGACCAGCACCAGCGGCCCGGTTTCCTTGGCAACGCTCGGCTGCAGCCGCGCGGCCATCGACGGCGCTTCAGACAGGACGCCATCGGCGATCGTCAGCGCAAACACGCTGGGATCAGGAAGCTTCGCCTGCCAATTCAGGGTCATGTTCGTAGGCAGCGGCGCGGTCGCGCTCGCCAGCCAAGTGAACTGCACGCCCTGGTTCACCGCCGGCATGCCCGGCGCGAGGATCAGGTCGTGGCGCAGGCCAGCGCCTTCCACCTGGCATGCGAGCGAGTCCAGGCCGGCGCGCTCACGGCATGACGCCTGCCAGCGACCCGGCGCCGACGCGGGCCCACCACCATCCAAGCGCCATGCGGGAACCGTCGTCAGATCGGCGCCAACGGTCACATCGAGCGCAACCGGCAGCTCCATCGTCGTCCAAAGCCAGTAGCCAGCGACGACCGGCAGCGCGATCGCCAACAGAATCGCGCCCCGCTGACCGTGCACCTGTCCCGCGAGCAACGCGGTCAAGGCGGCGAACACCGTCAGGCCGGCCAATAGACAAACCGCCAACGACCAAGCGAGGTTGTCGAGGCCGAGCGCATGGAGCGCCAACAATTCTGAGCGGGGCAGACCGTCCGTCGCCATGCCCGCCGCGTGCAGTTGCGGCACCTGTGTGCCGAGCCACGCGACGCAGGACCACAGCAACGCAAGCACCGCGAGCGTCTGGGGTGAACCGGCAATGTCGAGGAGAACGTCAGGCAAAGGCCGCGATGCGGCAACCGTCAGCGCAGCCGGCAGGTCGCGCGCGCCGGGACGGTCACTCACGAGTCAACGAAATGGACCGTCACCCGCTGTTGGCGCAAAGCCGCCGCGGCGTGAACGAGGTTGCGGATGGCGCGAGCCGTGCGGCCCTGCTTGCCGATCACTTTGCCGATGTCTTCCCGACGCACGAACAGACGGAGAACGACCCCTTGGTCGCCATTCTCCTCGTCCACGCGCACGTCTTCCGGGTGATCGACCAGTACGCTGGCGAGATAATGCAGAAATTCGCGCATTGAAGCTCTCCAGACCTGCAACGGACTCGCCGCCAATCAGCGGACGAGCACGGGCGGTTTACGCGCGGTCGAGCTGGCGGACGAGCGAGGCGACGGTGTCCGACGGAGTCGCGCCAACGCCCACCCAGTGGTCATAACGGGCGCGTTCAAGCGTCACGCGACCATGGAAGGCGCCCTTGGCGGCGGGATCGTACGTGCCGATCTGCTCCAGAAAACGGCCGTCACGGCGCGCTTCATTCGGCGCGGCAACAATGCGGTAGTACGGGTGTTTTTTGCCGCCAAAGCGGGCCAGACGAATGCGAACCGACATGAGACCTCAACAATTTGACCGGCACCGGGACACGGCGCGGGGGTGAAAAGTCTAATGGGGATCGCAGGTCGTGTCAATCTGATCCGTTACCCGCGGGAAGAATGGGCGCCGTCTGGACGGCCACGGGCGACCAGCGCCTGACGCTGTCGCTCAACGCCCGCAGCCGCCGAAACCTGAGGATGGCCGTGAAGTCCCGCAAGTCCGCCGTAAACTTCCAGAGTTTGCGTGCTGGTTCACCGCGAGTTTACTTGCCGCTGGAGGCTGCGATCCGTTACGCTGAGGGATTGCGCCGATGGTGACAAACCGGCGAGGTGAACTGTCCATGCGGATGCGGCCAACCAGCTTTCAAAACAGCCCGATTATCGCCCTGTTGCCCCGCCTCGCCGCGGCACTGATCGGCGTCGCAACAGCCATCGCGTGCAGCACGCCGGCCGCCAACACGGATGGCGACGCGATCGCGGACGACGCGACCACGGGCGACACCGGCGCCGAACTTGGTCCGGGGCAGATCTGCTTGCCCGGCAGCGCGACCTCGTGCGCGACCGACGACTACGTGACGCGCTGCAACGACGGCGGCACCGCGATCGAGACCGTGCTCTGCACCAACAGCGACGGCGAACCCACCAAATGCTTTGAGAACGGCCGGTGCAGCGAGTGCGTACCAGGCCTTGGGAAACGGTGCGCGCCGACCGACTCGACCGTGGTTGAGCACTGCGACGACACCGGCCGCTGGGTCACCGACCAACAGTGCGACGCGGCCAGCGGCCAGCAATGCGCGCCCGGCGGACTGTGCCAAAAAGCCTGCGACATCAACGTCAAAGCCAACAGCTACGTCGGCTGCGCGTTCTGGGCGACGGACCTCGACAACGCGTTCGTCCCCGGCGGCGCGCGGAGCTACTTTGACGCCGCCAACGCACAGTACGCCATCGTCGTGTCCAATCCGTCGGACAAGCTGACCTCGCAGATCAAGATCAGCTACTTCGAGGACGGCAAGGAACAGGAGCAGACGCTCGACTCCCAGAACAATCCGCTGGATTTGTCGCCACTTGGCCCGGGCGATCTGCGGACGTTCCTGCTGCCGCCGCGCAACATCGACGCCACGTCGTCGACGTTCCAGGCGTGGCGGGTCACGTCGTCGGCGCCGATCGCGGCGTATCAGTTCAACCCGCTGGAAAACGTCGGCGTTTACTCCAACGACGCGACGAATCTGCTGCCGGAAGAGCTGCTCGGCACCTACTACATCGCCATGACGCGCGAGGAGACGTTCTCCATTTTGCGCGGCTTCATCACGATCGTCGCCACCCAGGGCGGCCAAACCAACGTGACCGTGACGTTCCCCTCGCCCGACAACGACGTCAGCGGCGGAACGTGGCCACTGCTGACGCTCGCCAGCCAGGATGGCGCGATCAAGTCCTACAAAAGCGGCGAATCTGCGTCGTTCACGCTGAGCCAGTGGGGCACACTGAACATCGAGACCAACATGGTCGGCAGCGATCTGACGGGCGCGGTCATCCTGGCCGACAAGAAGGTCGCGGTGTTCGCCGGCAGCGAAGCCGCCAACGTGCCCAACACCAACCACTGCGACGTCTCCAAGTGCAAGCCGGGCGACCTGAGCACCGGCCAAAAGTGCGGCCATTGCGTGTGGGACGGCAAGACCCAGTGCGCGAGCAACGACGACTGCGGCGCCTTCGTGATTTGCTGCGCTGACCACTTGGAAATGCAGATGTTTCCGGTGCCGGTCTGGGACAACCATTACGTGGCGGTGAAGCTGTTTCCGCGCGGCAAGGAGCGCGATTCGTGGCGCGTCCTGGCGGCGACGGACGGGACAATCGTGAACCTGGTGCCGCCGCCAAGAGATCCTAAGGACCCGAAAGGGCTGAAGAAGATCAGCGTGCCGGTGCTGAACAAGGGCGAATGGTACGAGTTCGAAACCATCGACAACTTTGAGATCCTGTCCCGCCACGAGGACAAGACGCCCGCGCCGGTGTTGATCGGCCACTTCATGGCCAGTCAGGACGCACCGGATCCCGGCGCGCAACCCGATGACGCGGGCACAGGCGATCCCGCGTTCCTGCTGGCGATTCCGTCGGCGCAGTGGCGCTCCGAATACGTGTTCCTGACGCCGGACAAATACCGCTTCAACTACATCTCCGTCGCGGCGCCGATCCACCGCGTCTGCGGCGCGACCACGGCGAACAAGGGCAAGACCTGCACGACGGACAGCGATTGTGGCGACGGCGCAGCGACCAACGCGTGCGCGGACGACACAGTCGTGACGTTTGACGGCCAGCCGGTGCCGCCCGACCAATTCTTCAATATTTCCAAGAGCTACAAAGGCGCGCGCTTTGCCGTGAACGCGGGTCCGCACACGGTGCGCGGCCTGCCGGTGCTGGGCACGGACGGCAAGCCCGCGGAATCTCGCGTCGCCGTCGACGTCTACGGTTTTGACCAGTACGTGTCCTACGGCTATCCCGCCGGACTGGACTTGAAGGACCTGAAGTACGTCAAGCAACCGGGACAGTGAGCCATCGCGGCGCGCCCCGATTGCCTTGTCCCGCTGTTTGCCGAGTCACGTTGGCCGTCCCCTCGGCACCGTGCGGTTTGAAGGAGTCGCCATGAATCCGCAACGCCAGTCGTTCCGACCGCTTGCCCACGTGTTGCTGCTGTTGGGTATCGTCCATGGCCTCGCGCTGACAGCCTGCAGTTCGCCGTCTTCCGGCGGTCAGGGCAATCAGGCCGACAAGGACGTCGCGACCGGAGATACAGCGGCAACCGACGCGATCGCGGGCAAGGACGCGATTGCCACGTCCGACGCAAGCACGCAGACACAAGGCGGATTCTCCCTTGAATCGCTGAGCCCGTCGGAGGGACGCGCAAGCGGCGGCGAATCCGTGGTGCTCAATGGCCACGGCTTCACGGACGGCGTGCAGGTGATCTTCGGCAGCGCGCCGCTCGACGCGGCAGTTGTGTACGTGATCGACGAATCGCAAATCCAGATCACCACGCCGCCGCATGAGACGGGTCTTGTGGACGTGACGGTCGTGCTGCCGGGCGACAAGCCCAAGTCTACCTCGCTGCCCAAGGCGTACCTCTACTTCAACGACGTGCTCGTGACCAAGGTCGATCCGCCGCAGGGTCCGACCGCCGGTGGCACGGCTATCAGCATTCGCGGCACCGGCTTCACGGGCGACTGCCAGGTCCTGGTCGGCGGCAAGCAGGCGCTGAATGTGCAGGTTGTGTCCGACGACACGGTAACGGCCATCACGCCGCCGGGCGCGTTTGGCGCGGTGCCGGTTCACGTCATCAACACGCGCGGCACGGGACTCCTCAAGAAAGGCTTCTTCTACACAGCCGCCCCGACCGTCACCTCCGTCGCGCCAGCTTCCGGTCCCACCGCCGGCGGCACGCAGGCGATCGTCTACGGCACCGGCTTCAGCGCGGACGTCGATCTCCAAATCGGCGTCGGCAAGGCCACCGTCATCAGCGTCAAAGGCAGTACGGAAGCACACATCACCACGCCGCCGGGCGCTGCGGGCAAGGCGAACGTCACCGCGACAACCGCGTTTGGCGCCAACACCCTGCCGGGCGGTTACGTCTACTCCGACGACACGGGCGCCGCCGCCACGCAAATCCTGTCGATCGCCCCGCCGAGCGGCCCACTGGCCGGCGGCAACACCGTGGCCCTCATCGCCACGGGGCTCATCGCCAAGAGCGACACGACCATCCTGTTTGGCCAGAAGCTCGCGGCAATCGTCAGCGTCGACGCCGTCGCCCACACCGCGCTCGTCACCGTGCCCGCGGGCAGCGCAGTCGGCGCAGTTGACGTCACGCTCATGACGTCCAAAGGCACCGACAAGGCGACCGGCGGCTACAGCTACAACGACGCGCTCACCGTCACCGGCATCTCGCCCTCGGCCGGCCCCAGCGAAGGCGGCACCAAGATCGTCATCCACGGCAGCGGCTTCAGCAAAGGCAGCGTCAACGTCAAGATCGGCGCGCTCGCGGCGAGCGCCGTCGCCGTCGTCAGTGACAGCGAGATTCAGGCCATCACGCCGCCCGGCCAGCCCGGCTATGCCGACGTCACCGTGCTGAACGACGTCGCCGCGGTCACGCTCACGGCCGGCTATACGTACACCGGCGGCAAGTTGGCGCTCTACGTCGTCTACCCGCCGATGGGCGCGCAGGCTGGCGGCACGCTGGTCCACGTCTACGGTCAGGGCTTTGACGCAGGCATGGGCGTCACGTTCGGCGGCAATCCGGCAACGCACTTCACGTTCGTCGATCCCGGCCACGTCACGGTCAAGACGCCGCCCGGCAAGGTCGGCTCCGTCGACGTCGGCGTCACGGTCAAGGACGGCAAGGCCACTTTGACCAATGGCTACGCGTACTTCAACCCCATGTCCGGCAACGGCGGCACGTGGGGCAGCACCGTCGACGGCTCCGTCAACATCACCGTCCTCGACGCCAGCAGCAACGCCGCCATTCCCGACGCGTTCACGATGCTGTGGACCGATCCGACGACGCCGTACCAGGGCTACACCAACGCCGACGGCCAGATCACCTTCTCCGGCGACGACCTGAGCGGCAAACAGATGATCTCCGCGTCCAAGACCGGCTACGACGCGGCGTCCGTCGTGCTGTTTGACGCGCAGAACGTCACGGTGCACTTGCATCCGACCTCGCCGCCGTCGCCCGGCAGTCCGCCGCCGGGTCAGATTCCGCCGACGATTTCCGGCCACGTGACGGGCGTCGACAAGTACGTCTTTGTGCCCAACGGCGACTGCAACCAGTACACCGGCCAGGGTCCGGGCGCGACGTGCAACTCCTGCTCTGCGGACAGCCAGTGCGGCGCGGGCTTCGCGTGCCTGGACATCGGCGCGGACGGCAGCGGCAACACCAACGGCAAGCGCTGCGTCGCCGATTGCAGCCAGGGCCAAGGCTGCCCGGCGCAGTTCAAGTGCGCGGGCGTCGGCACGTCCGGCTTCCGCTGCATCCCCGCCGCGGGTGAAATCGCGTCGTTCTGCCTGCATTCCAAGCCGGCGCTGTTCAGCCAGGACGACTATCCGGCCGAAGGACCAGGCTTCACCGCCGATCCGCTGAAGGCCTACGCCTACAAGATCGAAGTCGCGCCTGGCGAGCAGGCCGTCATCTGCTTTGGCGGCTACAAGACCTTTGGCGCGGTCCTGCAGGCCGACGACGCGACGTCCATGGCCGCGTTCACGCCGACCGTGATGGGCATCAAGCGCCACGTGATGGTGCAGCCGGAGGAGCAGGTCACCGGCGTCGACGTCAAGCTGGACACGCCGCTGGGCCAAACCGCGTCCGTCCGCCTCGACCAGCCGCCGACGTGGGGCGCGCCGGCGTCGACCATCATCAACTACGTCCAGCCGCAGCTGATCCTCGGCTCCGATGGCGCGCTGCGCTGGCCGACCCGCGCCTACAAGTTCGAGTTCGACGTCGATCCCGACTTCATGACGCTGACCAACTTGCCCAACAGCTTCTCGGGCGATCTCGCGGATGCGTCCTTGACGCTGGAGACTTTCGTTTTTGACCTGAACGAGGCGACGCAGCTGCCGCGCTCCATCAACATCAAGGACAACGTGCGCACGCTGGCCGACGACCGGATGATCCGCCGCATGGTCGGCGGCGACTTCGAGTCCGTCGAAACCGGCGTCAAAAAGAACATCTACGGCATGTGGGGCACCAGCGCGCAGAACGTCTACGCGGTCGGCGCGCTCGGATCGCTGTGGCACTGGGACGGCGGCGGCTGGACGCAGCAAGCGACCGTCGCCAAGGCGGACTGGCGCGGCATCTTCGGCGTCGACGCGCAGAACATCTTCGCCGTCGGCTTGGCCGGCACCGCCGCCGTTTTTGACGGCATGACGTGGAAAGTCGCCGCCGTCGCGGGCAACCAGAACCTCACCGGCGTCTTCGCCGCGACAAGCCCGT
The DNA here is from genome assembly GCA_903850505.1 of uncultured Myxococcales bacterium. Taxonomy (GTDB): domain Bacteria; phylum Myxococcota_A; class UBA9042; order UBA9042; family UBA9042; genus CAIYBN01. The sequence continues at coordinate 21,466 of CAINLT010000512.1, forward strand.
CCGGCATCGTGGCCTTCGCGTCCAGCCAATCCGGCATCTACAAATACGGCGCCGCGAGCGGCTGGCAAAAAGACAGCCTCTACAACAACTTCCTGGCCATCCACGGCAGCGACGCGACGCACATGTGGGCCGTCGGCATGACCGGCGCGCTGGCCGCATGGGACGGCGCGAGCTGGACCAACCAGGCATCCGGCACGTCGATCGCGCTGCGCGACGTGTGGGCGGCGAGCGCGACGCTCGTGTACGCGGTCGGCGAAAAGGGAATCATCCTCAAGTACGACGGCAAAGCCTGGAAGCCGATGAACTCCGGCGTGACGACGACGCTGTCCTCGGTTTGGGGCAACGCGGGCGACGACGTGTGGGCGGTCGGCGCGCGCGGCGTGGTGCTGCACTACAACGGCAAGACGTGGCAGAAGGTGCCGGGCCAAGCGCTGGACAAGCTGCTGGACGCGGTGTGGACGTCGCCCGCGGGCGATCTGTTTGCCCTGGGCGAGCAGGAACTGCTGATCACGCCGCTCATCTATCCGCCGCTGGCCGTGATGCCATCGCTGCCGTCGCTGCAGCTGCTGCCGAGCGATCCCAGTTTTAGCCTCGCGGATCCCGCGCAGCTGGGCGTGCTGACGGGCAACAAGCTGAAGTGGAGCGTGGACACGAGCTATCCGGAGCCGCACTTCAACTGGGTGTCGATTGGATCGCCCAGCCCCATGGCGCCGGGCGATCCGAGCAAGGACACGCCGGTGTGGAACATCGTGCAGAAAGGCAGCGTGAGTGAAGTCGACCTGCCCGATTTCCCGTCGATCCAGGGCACGCCCGGGATTCCCAAGGGCAAGCCGCTGCGGCTGACCATCATCCGCGGCTACAAGGAAGGCTTTGACATCGACGCGTACACGGAGAACGACCTGGACGCGTACTACTGGCACGCATGGGCTGAGCACTCCTTCTTCTTTACCGCGCAGTAAGCAAACCGCGCGCGGCCCGTGCCGGCGCTGTGGAATCCCCGTGACGAACTCGACTATCCATTGGCGATTCTGGACATGCGGCGCGCTGCTCGTGCTCCTCGCGGCGTGCGGCACGCCAGCCAGCAGCACCAGCAACGACGCAACGACCAACAGCGACGCGAGCGGCGACAGCGCGATCGGCGACGCGAACAGCGGCGACGCCGGCAAGGGCGACGCCGACGTGGGCCCGCCGAGCTTGTTGACCGCGCGCTCCCTGCGTTTTGACGAAGACCTGTCCGCGGCGTGGGGCAGCGACGCCGATGACGTGTGGTTTGTCGGCAAAGCCGGCCGCGTGTTGCACTGGAACGGCGCGACGCTCAGCCCGCGCGACGCCGGCACCAAGAAGGACCTCTTCGGCGTCTGGGGCAAGAGCGCCAACGAGGCGTACATCGTCGGCGACGGCGTGATCCTGCGCTGGGATGGCAAGAGCTGGAGCAACGAGGCGCCCGACGGCACCGGCATCCTCCGCGGCGTCCACATGCCCGCCGACGGCTCGACCGTCTTGACGTGTGGCGACGGCGGCGTCGTGCTGCGCCGGGACAGCGCCGGCAAGTGGAAGAACGAGGAGACCGCCAGCAAGCTCAACCTCCAGGCGATCTGGGCCAGCAGCGCCAGCCAAATCTGGGCGGTCGGCGAACAGGGCCGCGCGCTGCGGCTCTCCGGCGGCGTCTGGGGCGAAACCGACATGCCCGGCGCGAGCAGCCGCACCATGCGCGCAGTCGTCGGGACGCTCGACGGTCGCATGTTTGCCTGTGGCGACGGCGGCTACCTCGCCGCGACCGATGACACCGCGACATGGCAGGAAACGTTGGCCAACGACGGCGACAACCCGCGCGACCTCAAAGGCTTGTGGGCGCGCAGCAGCACGGACGCGTGGGCGATCGGCAGCTCCGGCGCGCTGCTCCACTTCGTCGGCAAGAAATGGCAGGTGGACAGCATCGCTGGCACGTACATGAAGACCGCCAGCTTCTCCGGCCTGTTTGGCAGCAACGACAGCAATGGCCAACCGTTTGGTTTCGCGGTCGGCATCGCGGGCGCTGGCCTGCAGTTCTCCGCCGGTCAACCCGACAACGCCGATCCGCAGTTGCAGGACGACCGCTGGCTCGATTTTCGCGCGGAAACCGTCGCTGACCTGAAGACCATCCAGGCGGACACCGACGGCAGCCTCATCACGTGCGGAAGCAGCGGCGTCGCGCTCCTCGCCAAGGACAGTCAGGCGCCGTTCTACGACCTCGCGGCGCCCGTCACCGGGGCCGACATCGTCGACTGCGCGCTGCGCAACGGCGAAGCGTGGTTGGTCGGCCCGACCGGCGCGATCCTGCACGCCAACGTCCAGACCGGCGGCGGCGCCTGGAGTCTCGACAAGCCAGCCAACACCAAGAAACTCAGCGGCATCGCGCGGCTGGGCAATGACCTGCTTGTGGTCGGCGACGGCGGCGTGGCGCTGCACAAGGTGGCCGATGGCGCGTGGCAGGCCGAGTCGACGGGCGTGCAGTTCAAGCTGCGCAGCGTCGCGGCGACCGGCGACATAGCCTATGCAGTTGGCGAGCTGGGCACCGTGCTCAGGCGCGACGCCGCGGGCACGTGGACCAAGGAATCGACCGGCAACCTCGGGCAATTCTCGCGCGTGACCGCGTGGGGCGATGGCGAAGCGGCGGCGGTGACAGAAGAAGGCACGCTGCTGGTGCGCACGGCGGGCGCGAGCGGCACGTGGAAGCAGATGTCGGAGACGCCGGGGCAACTGCTCTACGGCATCGCGCGGCGGACGGATGGGCTGCTGCTCGCGGTTGGCTATGCCGGCACGCTGGTGACTGGCCAGCCCGGCGGACCGTTCACCAACCATGCCAAGAACGTCCCGAATCTGCTGAGCAGCATCGCATGCGGCGCGAACGGTTGCGTCGTCGTGGGTCAAAAGGGCGGCATCTTCCAGGTTGCGGAGGCGATTCCATGAACGGCAGCGCGCGCACCCTTCCCTTGCGCATCTGCGCGCTCGCGCTCGCGGGCCTGAGCGCCTGTGGCCAGACCACAGCGGCCAAGACCGATGACGCTGCGACAGAAGACGGCGTTGGCGACGACGTTGTCGATGTCGCGGACGACGTCACGGCCGATACCGGCAGCGCCGACGCCACACCAACCAATGACACAAGCTCCACCGGCTTGTGGACAGCCATCGCGCTTCCCGGCGCCGGCAACGTCAGCTTGCACGGCGTCTGGTCGGACGGCAGCACGCGCGTCGTCGCGGCCGGCACCAACGGCACCATCGTTACGTGGGATGGCCTTGGCTGGAAAGTCGCCACGTCCGGCAAATTCGCCACATTGAACGCCGTTGCAGGTTCACCCGGCGCGGGCTTGGCCTGCGCGGTCGGCATGGGCGGCACCGTCGTCCAGAGCGCCGGCAGCGACGGCACCCTCGGCAAAGTTTGGGCGCCCCCCGGCGGCTGCCTCGCCCCCGCGGATTGTGACGACGCCGATATCTGCACAACCGACGTCTGCGATTCCGGCGTCTGCCAGCACAGCAGCTCCGGCGCGCCCGGCTGCTGCGGCGGCGTGGTGTTCGCCGACAGCTTTGACAGCGGCATGGGCAAATGGACCGTCACGGACAATTACGCGGGCAACCCGTCCTACGGCGGCATCGTCTGGAAGTCCGCCGGCGTCTATGGCATCGACGGCATCCTGCGCGCGTCCAGCCCACCTTCCGCCGCGTACTTTGGCCGCACCGACGTGCCCTGCGCCGACGACGCCAGCAAATCCTGCGCCACCTACGACAATGGCAAGACCGTCGGCTCCGTGATGACAAGCCAGGAATTCAGCATTCCCACTGGCCAAAGCGCGACGCTGACGTTCCAGCTGTTCCTGGACGTGCAATCCGGCTTCTACGACGCGCTGCAAATCAGCGTGATTCCCAGCAACGGCGGCAGCAAGAAGACCCTCGCCGACAAGCAGAGCGTCTGGCCGACCGGCAGCACCAACGGCAAATTCGCGCCGCAGACGCTCGACATGACCGAGTACGTCGGCCAGAAGGTCAAGCTGGAAATCCGTTTTGAGACCTACAGCAGCTCCGACAACGGCGGCCAAGGTGTGTTTATCGACGACCTGTTGGTCAGCACGACGTGCCAGAGCGGCGCCGGCACCGGCAAGGGCCTGACCGACAAGACGCTGTTTGGCGCTTGGGCCTTCGCCGACAACGACGCGTACGCGGTGGGCGACGGCGGCGTCATCGCCCACTGGGACGGCCACGCGTGGGGCTTGCAGGCCGGCGCGACAACCGGCGAATTGGACGGCATGACCGGCGCTGACGGCATTGGCTTGTTGGCGGTCGGCGATCAGGGCGTCATCGGCTCGGTCACGGCCACCGGCGTCGCGCCCACGACCGTCCCCACGCAGAGTCACCTGTACGCGATCGCGATCGACGCCACGGGCAGCGGCCAATACACCGCGTGCGCGGTCGGCACCGGCGGCGCAACGTTGGACGGCAGCAGCGCGACGGGCTGGAAGCTGGGCCCCAGCGCGGGCGTCGACCTCACCGGCGTGACGTCCAACGGCAGCGGCGGCTGGATCGCCGTCTCGCCCGCGGGCAGCATCTACGAGCGCACCAAGACGGCCCAGACGTGGGCCAACGTCAGCTCCAACGGCATCGGCATGCACGCCGTGACGCACACCGCGACGGGCCAGGTCATCGCGGTCGGCGACTACGGCTCGGTTTCCACGCGGACGTCAGGAACGACCGGCTGGAACATGACGCTTGGCGACTGGACCTCGACCAACCTCTGGGGCGTCTACGCGATCAGCGACACCGACATCTGGGCGGTCGGCGAAGGCGGCACCGCCGGACACTTCAAGGACGGCACGTGGACCGCGATGCAGACCGCCACGCCCGCCAACCTCCGCGCCGTGTGGGCCGCCAGCCCAACGCTGGTCTACGCCGTCGGCCTGCAGGGCGCGATCGTGCGCTGGGACGGCAAGGCGTGGAAGAAGATGCTCAGCCCGTCCGTCAAGAACTGGTACGCGGTCTGGGGCAACGGTCCGGACGACGTCTACGCCATCGGCGAGGGCGGCCAGGTCGCCCATTGGGACGGCAAGGACACCACCAAATGGACCTGGAAAGCCGTCGGCACGCACATCGACGGCAGCATGCGCGCGGTGTGGGGCCTGACGCCCGACGACGTTTGGGCCATTGGCGAGCTTGGCCTCATCTACCACAACGACGGCACCGGCTGGACCCAAACGCCGATTCCTGACTACAAAGCCGACGACACCGCCAAACCGGTCAAGATCAAACCCACCCTGTTGGCGATCTGGGGCGCGACCTGGGACAACGTCTGGGCGGTCGGCGAACCGGACAGCAAGGGCAAGGGCGTGCTCGTCCACTGGGACGGCAGCACGTGGGGCTACGACCCGAGCTTCGCCGACGAAGGCCGCACCGTGCGCGCCATGTGGGGCTGGAGCCAGGACAAGATCCTGATGGCCGGCACGCAAGGAATGGTGCTCCGCTTCGACGGCCAAGGCACTTTCAAGGAACTGCATCCCGATACGATCGCGACGCTCTTTGGCATCACGGGTTACGGGAAAGACGCGCTTTTGGTAGGCGATATTGGTACAGTACTGCGCTGGACGCCTTTGGACTGACAAGTTCAGGTGCGCGCGTGGGTGGGAACGCAACGGTTTCAAGTGGGTAGGTCACGATGAACATGAAGAAAGCTTCAGTGGCGACACTGCTGACCATGCTGGTCCTCGGGGCGCTGGCTGGCTGCAGCGACAACACGACCGGCGGCTCGATCTACTTTGCCGACGCGAAGGGCGACGGCATCAACTTCAACCTGAAAGACGGCAAAGGCGACGGGTTGGCCACGGATGCCGCCGACGACGCCACTGCGACGGAAGATGACGCAGCGAGCACGGACGACATCTCCAACCTACCGGGCTTCCTGTACTTCGACCTCGGTGTAGCGGCCGGCAAGCCGCCCAAGGGCGACGACGGCCTGCCCTGCTTTGATCAGTGCCAGGTCGCGGTGACGCAGAACAGTTCGCGGGCGATCGGCGCGCTGCTGCTGGCCGACAAGAAGTTCCCGATGGCCAACGCCATGGTGAAATTCGAGATCAAGGATCCGACGCTGACCGACGCGACGATCCTGAGCGGCACTGTGCCGACCGATCAGGACGGTCGCGCGACGACGTCGGTGAAAGCCGGCATGCAGACAGGCTTCTTCACCGTCGTTGTGTCCGTGGTCGATCACGCGGAGATCACGCCGATTGAGTACACGGTGTCCGCACAGAGCAAGGTCAAGGGCCCGCCGACGATCACGTTGCATTACCAAGGCGCGACTTCGCTCTCGGCTTTTGGCGATCTGAACGTGCGCCTCATCAAGCAGGTCGCGGGCGAGCCGGCGTGCAAGAACTTGGATCTCTTTGACAAGGACAACCTCCCGCCCGCGGTGTCCACGAGCCCGAACCTGAAATTCGACAAAGCCTGGTCGGTCTCCAGCGCCTACGTCGGCACGCTGCCCGCGGACGGGTCGTCGGTCGCTTACACGGTCGTCGCGCTCGGCTGGAAGCTCGGCACCGGCTCCTTGAGCGGCAATCCGTCGATCGGCGGCTGCGCGGACACCGGCTTCACCGTCCACCTGAACAAATCGACCAAGGGCATTGAGGGCGACGCCGTCCTCGTGAACGTGCGCGACCTGCCGCTGCGCCTCAAGGGCGTCTACGACATGACGACGTTCATCGACCTGCTGACGCTCCTGCCCCCGACGGTGGAGAAGTTCGTCAAGATCGTGCTGAACATCGTCTCCGATCCCGTGGCGGGCCTGCTCGCGACGATTTGCCAGTTGACCAACGGCAGCCTCCAGGACATCTGTGCGGCGATCTTCGCCGATCCAACCAACCCCGATCCCGATCAGGTGACCGGCGTGGGCGGCATCATCGTCACGTTCCTCAAGAACATCATCTACGCGCTTTTGCCGCCACAAGTCCTGCAAGTCATCACGACGACCAAGGACCTGAAGTCCATCCTCGAGAACTTCACCGTCAACGGCACGATCGAAATCAACGCCGAGCCGGACTCCACGGGCTTCCTCTCCGCGACGTACACCAAGCAGACATGGGCCTCGATCACCTACAAGTGGTCGCTCGGCCAGAGCTGCCCGGCGACCGACCCGAATTGCGGCAAGAAGACCATCAACTTTGACCAGTTCCAGCCCGATGCGGTGACCGGCTCGTTTGACCTGTGGCGCAACTTCCTGCCCAACTCGCAGGTGCCCGACGGGACGATCAAGTTCGGCAAGCACGCGCTGAACGTGAAGTGGGGCGCGCTGATCAACTTCATCATTGAGAAGCAGTTGCTGCCGCTCGTCACCTACGATCCCAAGGATCCGACCGCGCCGACGATCGACAGCTACGAGAAGCTCATCAAGTACCTGCTCGGCGGCAGCAAGAAGTGCCTCATCAAGGACACCTGCTGCGCGGACTTCGTCGCGGGCATCACGTCGCAAACCGGCCTCGCCAGCTCACTCCTGACCGGCGCGTGCAACGCTGCCACGACGCTCGGCTCCTCGTTCCTCGAGGGCTACTTGAACAGCCTGGACGGCGTCAGCGGCAATCCGGCGACCGGCCAGGGCCTCGTGCTCGGCACGGACAAGTGCCCGATTCTCGACCCGAATGGCGACAACATCGTCGACGACCTCGGCTCGCCGGACACGACCTCGACGGTCAATCAGTGCCAGTGGGACATGACGTTGGGCATCGGCGGCGGCACGCCCAAGGCGATCTCCGCGCGCTTCTTCGCGATTCGCCAGCCGTAGCGCCCAGACGGCCTCAGCCCACGACGTTCAGGCAACCGCGGAACGCGCGCTCAGATGTTCGAGCCGTTCCGCAGCAGCTTCAAAAGCTCTGACCGCGTCGCGTAGTTGTCGCGGAACTGGCCCTTCATCGCGCTGGTAATCGTCACCGCGTTGGGCTTGCGCACGCCGCGCATGACCATGCACATGTGCTTGGCCTCGATGACGACTGCCACGCCCAGCGGGTCCAGACCTTCCTGCAGCGCTTCCGCGATCTGCGTCGTCATGCGCTCCTGCACCTGCAGGCGCCGCGCGAAGGTATCCACGATGCGCGCGAGCTTGGACAAGCCCACGACCTTGCCGCGCGGCAGGTAGGCGACGTGCGCCTTGCCCATGAACGGCAGCATGTGGTGCTCGCACAGGCTGGAAAAATCGATGTCCCGGACCAGCACCATCTCGTCGTTGTCGACGTTGAACAGCGCGGAACGCAGGATCGCCAGCGGGTCCTCCGCGTACCCGCTCGTCAAGTCGCGCAGCGCCTTGGCCACGCGCTGCGGCGTCTTGACCAGGCCTTCGCGCTCCGGGTCTTCACCCAGGTCCACCAGAATCTTGCGTACGAGATCTTCCACGATGCCCTCTCGCTCCATGCTTGGCCGATCACGCTAGACCGGGGGCACCACGGATTCGATAATTTGATGCAAAAGCGCTGCGATCGTCTCACGTTCGCTGGCGGATCCGGTCATGCCGGTCGGAATCACCCGGTGGCCAGCGACCGGCACAAAGAGCCGCCGCACGTCGTCCGGCGTAACAAACGTCCGGCCTGAGACCAAAGCGCGGGCCTGAACCGCGCGATAGAAGCCGATGGCGGCGCGTGTCGACAGACCGAGTTCAAACGCATTGTGCGAACGGGTCGCTTGGGTCAACGCGTGCAGGTAGGCCAGCACTTCATCGCTCACGTGGACCTGTTCAGCCGCCGTGCACAGCGCCGCAACGTCGCCCGGGCCGCACACCGCGGTTGGCAGCGTCTCCGGCGCGCCGTGCTGGCGAATCAGCGCCATTTCCTGCGCGCTCTCCAGATAGCCCACCGACGTCCGCACCAGGAAGCGGTCCAACTGCGACTCCGGCAGCGGATACGTGCCGTGAAACTCGCGCGGATTCTGCGTCGCCAGCACGATGAACGGCTGCGGCAGGGCGTGCGTCACGCCGTCGACGGTCACGCGGCCCTCGGCCATCGACTCCAGCAGGGCCGACTGCGTGCGCGGCGTCGTGCGGTTGATTTCGTCCGCCAGCAGCACGTTGGCAAAAACCGGCCCGGGCTTGAACTCGAAGCGGCCGGTCTTCTGGTCGTAGATCGAAATGCCGACGATGTCCGCGGGCAAAAGGTCGCTGGCGAACTGAATGCGCTGCCAGGACAGGCCGAGCACATGCGCGAACGTGCGCGCGAGCGTCGTCTTGCCCACGCCGGGGACGTCCTCAAACAGCACGTGACCGCGCGCGAGGATCGCCACCATGACAAGCTCGACGATCTCCGTCTTGCCGACGAACGCCTGCTCGACGCCGGCGATGATGCGGCGGCAGAGAATTTCCGGCGAAACAGCTTCCGTCATGGATGTCCTGGGGCCGGTGTCGCCGGCGTCGGTGCGGTGCGGCAACGCGCTACGGCAGCGCGCACGGCATCTTCCACAGTGTTGGCCGCTGCGGTCAATTCCGCGGGCGTCGTCTTGATCGCCGATTTTTCCGCCGCAGTCAGCAGTTCCCGCTCCAACCCCGCGCTATTGTGGTCATGTCGGCACACACGCTGGGTCATCATCGCCGCGATAATCGCCCGCAGTTGCAGGGAATCCAGCTCGGGCATCGCCACGTTGTCCTGCACGCGCGCCTGCACGAGCGCCCGCGCTTGCCCGGCCGCCTGCACCGCGCGATCCGGCCAGCCCGCGTCGAGCGCCACCTCGGCGAGATTGCGGTACAGCACAGGTCGCCGCGGCTGCAGGCTGATGGCCGTGTCCAACGCCGCGATCGCGCCTTCCAGATTGCCGCTCTTGTGCTTGGCCGCCGCGAGCTGATTCCACAGCGACGCATCGCCGGGCAGCGCACCCACCAGCTTCTGCAGGAGCTTGAGCGCCTTGTCCGTCGCACCCTGCTCCATCCACACGCTGGCCAGCTCACTTTGGCCATCGCGACTGTCCGGTACGATCTCCAGCGCCACTTTTAGCGACGCTTCGGCTTCTGCGAGGTCACCGCTCATCGCCTGCACTTGGCCGAGCACCAGCCACGCATCGGCGTTGCGCGGCGCCAACTCCGTCACATGCTTGGCCAAATCCAGCGCCGTCGGCAATCGCCCGCGCGCCAGCATCGTCCGGGCCGCAATCACCAGCAGCCGCGGCTCGTCCGGGTGCAGCTTGAGTCCCGCATACGCCACGCGCGACGCGTGCTCCGGATCGCCGCGGCCCAGCAGCAGCTCCGCCATCCGCACCGCCGCGGCCACGTCGTCTGGCTTGAGCGTCAACCGCCGCGCGTAGGTCGCGATCGCCTCGTCAATCCGCCCGAGGCCGTCGTACGCCCGCGCCACGAGCACCGCCGCCTCCGCGTCGTTGACGTTCGCCGCCAGCCGCGGCTTGAGCAGCGCGAGCGCCTCCGCGTGATGGCCGCGCAGGATCTGCGTTTCCGCCAATTCCAGCAGCGCCTGGTCGTCGCCGCGGTCCGCCAGGGCCTTGAACTCGAGCTCCGCGTCCGCCAAGCGACCTTCGTCGCGGAGATGCTGGGCGCGCTCCATCGGCGTCAGCGGCTTGGCCACTTGTGGCGCACTGCATTGGCACAGGCCAAGCGCGGAGAGCAGGCAAAGCACGGCGAGGTGACGGTTCACGGCTTTTCATCCCAGCGCAGGCGATTGGCCCGCACTTGTTCGGTCGTCGGCCGATGCTTGGGCTGCAGACGGCCTTCCGCGTCGCGGTGCGGCGATGCCACGCGGAACTGCTTGGGCGTGTCCTGCGTCGTGGCGTTCAGCGACAAGTCGCCCGCGAACATGTCCGGCAGCTCGCGGTCCTCAAAGATCGCCTGCCATGGACACTCGGGCTCGCACGCGCCGCAATTGATGCATTCGGTCGGATGAATGTAGAGCATGTTCGGCCGTTCGGGCGGCGAGGCGTCCTTGGGCTCGTAGATGCACTCGACCGGGCACACTTCCACGCAGCCCTGGTCCAGGCAGTCAACACAGAGGCGCGTAATCACATAGGCCATGCAGTTCCCTCAAAATCGTCGGTCGGCGGCTGCACGTCCGCTCACGGTGATGGTACACTCGTTCGCCGACGCCCGCATGCCATCTGCGTGGAAAGATGGTACGCGGGGCGCATTGAATACGCGTTCTTGTTGTGCGTTGTCCATGGTGTCAGGTGCGAAATTCCTGACCGCTGGTTGCAAGCCGCCTGACTTGCCTGGCACCAATTGGAGGAAGAAGACATGAAGACCTCAACTTACAAGCACCTGGCATGGGCCGTCCTCGCCACGAGCGTCGCATGCATGAGCGGCTGCGGCCCGGTCTACACCGAGGATCGCTGGTATGCACGCGACTACTACGCGCATCCTGCCGCGACCACCTATGCCGCGCCGCAGCAGCAAGTTGCGGTCCAGGCAGGTATCGCACCGGATCCGCAGTTCACCGACCTGTCGCCGTACGGCCAGTGGGAAATGACCGGTGAGTACGGCCGCATTTGGGTGCCGTACGCCAATCGCACGCCGGGCTGGCGCCCGTATTTCTACGGCCAGTGGCAGTACACGGATTGGGGCTGGAGTTGGGTCAGCGACGAAGCGTGGGGCGCAGGCCCGTACCACTACGGCCGCTGGACCTGGCTGAACGGCCGGAGCTGGGTGTGGATCCCCGACTACACGTGGGGTCCGGCTTGGGTGACGTGGAGCCATGGCGGCGGTTGCGTCGGTTGGGCGCCCATGGGCCCGGGCGGCGCGACGTGGGGCGATATCCACGCGCATTCGACCTACTGGACCTACGTGCCAACCGGCCAATTCGGCAGCGGCAAAGTGCAGCACGTCGTGGTGTCCGCAGCGGACGTGCCGCGCATCCACCAGCAGACGGTCGTCATCGACAACACCTCGCAGATCCGCGGCAACAACGGCAGCGTCGTGACCTACAGCCCGGGGCCGCAGCGCGATCAGGTTGCCCAGTGGACGGCGCGCCCGGTGGACGTGCGGCCGATCAATCAGGTGCCGCAGGTGCAGCCGCGGCGGATTCCGGACAACACGCCGCCGCCGGCGGGTGGAACGAACGGCACGGCGACCGCGCCGCCGCCGACGCGTACCGGTCCGGGCTACACGGGTCCTGGCCCGGCGACGCAACCCGATCCGCGCAATTCGACGCAAGTAGTCCCGCCGACCCGCCAGGGCACGGTACCGCCCATCACGCCGACGACGCCCAATCCGACCGTGCCCAATCCCGGCACGCCGGATCCGCGCAATCCAAACGTGGGCCTGCCGCCGACGCGGACTGGCCCAGTGACGCCGACGACGCCCATTCCGCCGACGACGCGCCCGGGTACGGGCACCCCGCCGGTCACGCCGCCGCCGAGCTACACGCCGCCGACCCGTCCGGGCACCGGCACGCCGATCACGGAGCCGCCGACGCGGCCGGGCACGGGCACGACGACGGTTGATCCGCCGACGCGTCCCGGAACGGGCTACACGGGTCCCGGCCCGATCAACCTGCCGCCCCAGCCGACTGTGCCGCGTCCGACCCCGCCGCCCGTGGATCGCGGCAACTACGCGCCGGCGCCGACGCGCTACGCCCCGCCCGCTTACACGCCGCCGACCAATACTGCCGCGCCGGCCTACAATCCGCAGCCGGCGTACCGTCCGGCCACGCCGAGCTACAATCCCGCGCCGGCGTACAATCCGCAGCCGGCGTACCGTCCGGCGACGCCGAGCTACAATCCGGCGCCAGCGCAGCGTTTCTCGCCGCCGCCGTCTTACTCGCCGCCCGCTTCCCGGCCGGCCGCGCCTTCCGCGCCCGCACCGACGCGTCGCAGGTAGTCGCGCGCGCCTTGACGGATCGCATGGGGTCTTGCACGCTTCGCCCGGCATTCACGCGAGGCGCCCCATGTCCGAGTTGATGACCCTGTCCCGCACGATCCTGCAGCGCAAGAAGGCCTATGAAGGCGCGACCGGCGACTTCACCTTGTTGCTCAACCACATCGCGCTCGCCGCCAAGGTCGTGTCCAGGCAAGTGGCCAAGGCGGGCCTGCTGGACGTGCTCGGCAAGGCCGGCAAGGACAACATCCAGGGCGAGGAAGTGCAGCGTCTCGACGTCATCGCCAATGATCTGCTGATCGAGCTGCTGAACGATCTGCCGATGGTCGCTGCGATCGCGTCGGAGGAAGAGGAGTTCATTCAGGTCACGGAAGCGGGCCGTCTCGACGGCAAGTATCTGGTCTGCTTCGATCCGCTCGACGGCTCGTCCAACATCGACGTCAACGTCACGATCGGCACGATCTTCGGCATCCGCAAGCGCCGCGAAACCGGCCGGGAAGCCACGGTCGAGGATTTCCTCGGCGCCGGTAGCGAGCAGGTCTGCGCGGGCTACGCCGTCTACGGCTCCTCCACGATGTTCGTCTACACGACCGGCGACGGCGTCGACGGCTTCACGCTCGATCCCAGCATCGGCGAGTTCGTCCTCACGCACCCGGACATCCGCATTCCCGATTCGCCGCGCTGCCTGTCAGGCAACGTGCTGAACCGCAAGAACTGGCTGCCCGGCACGGTGGCGTTCTGGGACGGGATCGCCAACGGCAACGAGGACCGCTACAAGAAGACCGGCCTCCGCTACGTCGGCACGCTCGTCGCGGACGTGCACCGCAATCTCCTGCAAGGCGGCATCTTCATCTATCCGGATGACCGCAAGTCGCCCAACGGCAAGCTGCGCATCCTCTATGAATGCCATCCGCTGGCGTTCGTGGTGGAGCAAGCCGGCGGCGCGGCGACCAATGGCCGCCAGCGCATGATGGACATCGAGGCGACCGGGCTGCACATGCGCGTGCCGCTGGTGATCGGCAACAAGCAGGAAGTCGAGCGCTACGGCAGGCTGCTGGCGGAACACAGCTAAGTGAAGCTGACGCACCTGGACGAGCACGGCCGCGCGCACATGGTCGCAGTCGGTGAAAAGCCCGAGACGGCGCGCCGGGCGGTGGCGGAGGCGCGGGTGACCATGTCGCCTGAAGCGCTGGCCGCGGTGCGCAACGGCACCAAGAAGGGCGATGCCCTGCAGGTCGCGCGGATCGCCGGGATCCAGGCCGCCAAGCGCACGCACGAGCTCATTCCGCTCTGCCATCCGCTGCGTCTGACGCAGATCGCGTTGACCGCGGAGTTCCTGGACGACGGCGTGCAACTGCAAGCCGAAGTCGCAGCCATGGATCGCACCGGCGTGGAGATGGAGGCGCTGACGGCGGTGACCGTCGCGGCGCTGACGCTGTACGACATGATCAAGGCGGTCGACAAGGCAGCGGTAATTCGCGAAATCCGGCTGCTGGAGAAGAGCGGCGGCAAGTCCGGGCACCTGCGGCCGCACGGGCGATGATCGACGAACTGCCACCGCTTGCTGAACGCGTGCGCGCCGAGACTGCGGATGCCCGCCGCGCGCTCGCCACGGAACGCAAGAAGGCGACGCGCCTGCTGGACAAGCTGCCCGCGGATGCGGCGGCGTGTGCGGGCGGTGAAGCGCTGCGGCTGGCCGGTGAAGTGCTGAAGGTGTCCCTGGAGCGCGTGCCGCGCGGCGCCGATCGGGTGACGCTGGCGGTGCCGTGGCTGGATGGCGAGACCGTCGACGTGCCGCTCCAGCGCGATTTGTCGCCGCAGCAGAACGTCGACAAGCTGTTTCGCCGCGCCAAAGGGCTGACGCTCGGCTTGAAGATCGTCCGGCAGCGCGAGGCACAGACCCAGGCGCGGCTCGCGCAGGTGGCCGCGCAACTTGGGACGCTGGAGACGCTGCTGCAGGCGGCCCAGGCCTTTGACGACCACGCGCCAAACGCCCAGCGGCCCCGCGACGTGCTGCGGCAGGTCGCTGCGTGGCTGCTGGCGGTGCGGCAAATGGGCGTGCGGCTCCAGGAGTTGCCCAAGCCGGCGCCGGAACTGCGCAAGGTCGCCCGCGGCAAGGAGCTGCCTGACGGCGTGCGGCTGTTCCGTTCGCCGCTAAATGCGGTCGTGCTGGCCGGCAAGACGGCGGAAGGCAACGACGCGCTGGTGACCCGGCTCCTGCGCGGGCGGGACATGTGGCTGCACCTGCGCGATCGGCCGGGCGCGCACGTCATGCTGCGCGTGGAGGGCACGGCGCTGGTCAAACAGTCGGAGTTGGAGGCGTGCGCGATGCTGGCGGGGCATCTGTCCGGCGTTGGCAAAGGCGACGCCTGCGACATCACCGTCTGTGCCGGCAAGGACGTGCGCAAAGTGAAGGGCGCGCCCGCAGGCAGCGTGTACGTCAGCCGCGAACGCGTCGTGCGCGTCGTCGTGGACGGGGACGTGATTGACGCTTTCTACGCCCGCAACCGCTGACGCTTACGGCGTCGCGATCGCCGCGTCGTGCGCCCACCGCAGGGCGCTGCCGCATTCTTCCAGCGACGGCCCTTCGTTCTGGATGATCGTCACGGACGTCTTGGAGCGCACGACGAGGTCCTGACAGCCGTCGCCGTCCATGTCGGAAATCTCCAGACCAGCCGCGTCCGCAGCGACGGAGCCGCCGTCGTACGCGATGAAGTTGCCGCCGCCGGTGCCCAGCAGGAACGTGATCTGCGACGACTTGCTCAGCAGCACCAGATCGAGGTTGCCATCCTTGTTGACGTCGCCCATCGCCGCCGACACCGCGCCGGGGAAGGACGCGGTCACAAGGTTCAGCGCCGTCTGCGTGTCAAAAGCGGCGTCTTTCGGGTTGTCGTTGTTCAGTTTGCCCGTCAGGATCGCCAACTGCGTGCCACCATTGGACAGCACGAGCAGATCCGCGATCCCGTCGCCATTGATGTCTGCGGCGTTGAACGCGTCCGGCGGTCCGCCCATCGGCGCGCTCGTCCGCGCCACGTAGTTGAACTTGTCCAGGTGCGGCAGGATGCCGATCTGGCCGTACGCGTGGCCAAGGCCAAAGATCGCCGCCGGGTCTTTCTTGCCGTCCTTGGGATTGGGCCACGGCCCCGTCACGATCGCGGTCAGCTGATCCGGCATGGTCCGGTAGCTCACAATCGACAGCCCGAGCGCGGCCGGATCGGTGCACGACGCGACCTGCACTTTGTCGCGGACGCTCAGCTTGTCGACCGAATCGCTGATGAAAGTCGGCTTGAACATCGCCTTGGTCGGATCCGTCTGCGGCACGTTCTGGAACACCCGCACGCGCGCCTGCAGGTACGGCGCATACCCGGGCACGACCTTGAAACAGGGCGTGCCGTCATTGTCCATCGCCGTGATGATGTCGGGATGCTTGTCGCCGTCGACGTCCGTCACTTGCACGTCGACCGGATTGCGACCCGCGGAAAACGCGTAGGCCGGCGCGGTCACGCACACGCCATTGCCGCCGGTTGCCGGTGGCAGCGCGTTGCAGGTCGCTTTCATGCCCAGCGGTCCGGATGCATTGGAGAGGAACACGTGGCCGGACGCGCGCAGCATCGGGGCGCCGCCGCCAAAGCCGACGAGCGGGACCGACTTTGCCGCGTCGTCGCCGTAGTAGTTGTTGCAGCACTTGCTCGGGTCGGGCTTGTCGCCGGGTGGAATCTCTTCGCCGTAGCTGTTGGTCACTTCATTTTGCTCGTCAAAGAGGCACTGGCAGGTCTTCGCCGTGGACGTTTCCTGGCCAATCGCATACGAGCTCGAGGTGCGCACGGTCACGAGATCGGGCAGACCGTCGCCATTGACGTCAGCGAGCACGGCGGCGTTGACGTGGCCAAAGAGCTGCGGCCCGCCCTTGGCGCAATCGGTCACCAGGCCGGCGTTCTTGGTATTGATCGGATGGTACGGCGAGAATTCAGTCTGCCGCGGCTCCGGATTGAGGATGCCGGCGTCGTTCATGAACGTCGCGATCGGCCACACCGGCATGGCCGCCGGACCGCTTGGCGTCTTGCACGCACCGGCCTCACCTGGCTGGTCGGACGCCGATTCCTTGCCGATAACCAGCAATTCCTTGAACTTGTCCTTGTTGAAATCGGCGACCTTGGCGGCGACGATTTCCTGCACGCCGCGGCTGCTCGCCGGCCAATAGCTCGCGCAGAGGTGGTGGGCGGTCGGCGCGACGAATCCGCCGGTGAATTTGCCCGCCTTGGTGTGCCCGGGCGCGATCTGGATGCCGCTGTCGCTCGCGTTGACCAGATCGAGGACCGTGTCGCCATCGACGTCGCGGGCCATGACCTTGACCGAGCCGCCGCCGATGATCCAGCTGCGGAAACACGCCCGCACGTACTCGTTGTCGGCGGGATCGAGCGGAATGACCTCGACTTCACGCCCGGCCACGCCGGCGATCACGTAGGGCTCGCCCTTGGCACCCACGGTGCCGACATCCATCGCCTGCACGTCGATGTGCAAGATCTGCCGATTGGCGACGTTCTGCTGCTCGATGAAGGTGAACTGGCCTGCGTGGTTGGTCCTGAGCCAGCGCAAGTAGTGGCCCGTGCCGCTGGCGACGAGGAGATCCGGGCCGCTCTTGCCCGTCTTGACCGGAAGGTCAACCTGCATGATGAGGTGCGTGTCCGTGCCGTCCTTGAACTGGTACGCGTCCTGCGCCTGATTCAACGTGCCGTCCTTGGCCACGTTGCGGTAGCACGACACGATCGGCCGGTTGGACGAGCCAACGCAGACGTCCACGCCGTCGCCGTCCCAGAAATCGCCGGTGGCGATCGACACGACGCCGGTGACGCCCATGTTTGGCGCCACTTTGATGCCCGCGCTGAAGACCTTGCCCGCTTTCAGGTACTCATACTCGACGCTCGGATCGCCGCACGGCTTCTCACCCGGATTGGCATCGCCGGACGTCACGCAAGTCGGCGACGGCGTGAGCACCAGCGTCATCAAGCCAAGGTCAAGGTCCTGCCCCGCGTCGTTCGTCGTCTTCAGCGCGCCGATCAACAGGTCGTCAAAATCGTCGTCGTTCAGCTTGGCCATCTCAGCGGTAGACGGCGGCGCGGGCAACACGAGCGTGTCGATCACCTTGAAGCCGCGAATCGTCACCGTGCTTTCCACCGTCTTGCCGTCCGCGCCAATCGTCGACTTCTTGATGTTCACGGGCACGTTCAGGATCGCCCACACTTCGCCGCGCGGCTTGCCGTCGCCCGTGATGGTGCCCACCGCGATGATGTCCAGATCGCCATCGGCGTCGAGATCGCGCAGGAACACGCGCGCCATGTTGGCGTTGATCTTCGCGGCCGCCTCAGCGGGCGAGCCATAGTGCAGGACGCGGTACTTCGCGAGGCTGTCTTCCGGCTTGAGATCCTCGAATTTCAGCGAATGCGCGTGGGTATTTGCGTCGTTGGACAGCGGCTGGCCGTCCTTGTCAACCGGCTGGCCGAGGTCGTTGCGCTTGGGCATGCCCGCGCGGATGTACACGCCGTCGTTCGCACCGACGACCACATCCGCGAGCTGATCCAGGCCGGACGTCGGCGTCGGATCCGTCGTGAAAGCGACAAAGCCATCGGCTGCGTCTGCGACCGTCGGCATGACGAAATCGTTGATCGCATGGGAAAACTGATCGTTGGCCTGACCGAGGAAGCTCGCCGCCTTGACGCTAAATACGTCGAGCGACTCCGTGACTTCGTCGTTCGTCTTGTCCTTGGCAGTGACGGCGACGGTCAACTGCTCCGTCGCGGTCAGCCGCGTCGTATCGAGCTTGTAGTCGAACTTCCATGTCGTGCCCGTCCCCGCCGGCATGACGTACTGGCCACCGGTGAGGATCGTGTTGCCATCCGGGCCCAGGACGTCCAGATGCGCGGTGTCGAGGTGGCCGTCGCTGACGAGGACATGCAGGATCTTGGTGCCCACGAAGGTAGGGACGGCGCCGGGCGTGCTGGACGGATCGGTCGTGATCTTGATGGTCGGCGCGCAGTTGTCGACTTCAACGTCCGCGCTCGCGTTGCCAAAGACGTCGGAACCCGACAGCGTGCCGCTGGCCGTAGCCACCAGCGAAAGCGTCTCGTTGCAGCCGACAAACGGCTTGCCATCCTTGTCTACGCCGGTCGTGTCGACCGCACAGGTGAAATTGGCGCCGTTGACGTTGCAGGGCGCGGTGATCTTGTCGCCGAGCGTGACGACGACGCCGCCGGTCTTCTTGAGGGCGACGCCCTTGTCGAGCACGAGGCTGCCGGAAACCGCGATGCTTGTGGACACCGGACCGGTGAGGAGAGCGGTCGTCTTCTTGTCGAACGTGACGGCGATGCCGCCGGTCGCAGTGCCGGAATCGCTCACAGCCGCGGGCGTCGGACTGCATGCCGCGCAGGCCACCAACGCGCAAAGCCACAGGCCGGCCAGCCGCGATTGCAGCGGCGATTTGGCGTGGTGGCTTGTCGGGACGAAAACGAGCATGGAACCCCCGAATTCATTGTGCCAGCCGCGGACGCAAGGTCAAGCTAAGTGACGGCGACGGTGGTCCCGGATTCGGTCTCGGTACTGGTCTCGATACCGAAACTGAGACCGGAGACCGCACGTCGAGAATATTCGCAACATCTCGTTTACAAAACGTTTCATCTATTTTCGCAAGTTGGCATAGACCTTGCCTTGCCCTGACCAGCCCGGCGCGCTGCCGGCTGCGAGGCAACACGCCATGCTGAACTTGCCCATCCGATTGCGCGACGCCGTGGCCGTGGCCGCGCATTTTCGCGACCTGGCGCTGCTGGAGCGCGAAGTGCTGGCCATTGCCGGTCTTGACCACCGGGGCTTTCTCCTGTGCGAGCGTCGGCTCCACGGCCATGGATTTGGCGTGCCTGCGACGCCACGCGACCTGCTCCCAGCCGTGCTCGCAGCGGGCGCTGTCGCCGCTGTGCTGGTCCACAACCATCCCAGCGGCCGGCTGGCGCCGTCTCACGCCGATCTGCTGTTTACAACGCGTTTCCAGGAGGCCGCGGCGCTGTGCGGCCTGCAGTTGCTGGACCATGTGATTCTGGCGGGCGGCGGCTGGCTGAGCTTGCGGCACGCCGGCTGGCTGGAGTTGCCATGAGCCGCCGCGACTCGGTTGCCGTCTTCCTGGCCGCTTGCGCCGCAGCGCTGCTGTGGGCCAGCGCACTCACCTGCCTGCGCACGCGGCCACCTGCGTTGGCGCGCGCGGACGGAGGCGCATGGGCTGCCGCAGGATGCATCGATCCAACCACCGCGACCGCGCGCGATTGGCGCATCATCCCCGGGGTCACGCGGCGGGTCGCCGACGGCCTCGCGACAGCGTGCCGCAACTCGGACTGCGAACGGCAGATCCCCGTCTTGTCCGGCATCGGCCCCGTGCTGCGCGAACGGCTGACGGCAAGCATGTGCCGGAAGCGGCGCGGGGCGTCAGGTCTTCTCGAGCTCAAACTTGTCGTGCAGCACGCGCACGGCCGCATCCGCAAACTGATCTTCAACGACGCAGGAAATTTTGATCTCGCTGGTGGAGACAAGCACGATGTTGATCCCCGCGTCGCCGAGCGCGGCGAACGTCCGCTGCGCGACGCCCGGTTGGGAGACCATGCCCGCGCCAACGACGGAGACCTTGGCGAGCCGCTTGTCCAGCGAGCACCGCACGAAGCCGAGCTCTCCCTGCAGGCCTTCAATGAGCGCCACTGCGCGATCTGCAGCGTTGCGCGGCACGGTGAACGTCACGTCCGTGCGGCCGTTCTCCGGCGGATTCTGGATGATGACGTCGATGTTGATGCCGGCGTCCGCCATCGGCGCAAACAAACGAGCCGCCGCGCCGGGCTTGTCCGCCATGCCGACGATGGTCAGTTTGGCGATGTTCTTGTCGCAGCTCACCGCGGTGACGACCGCACCTTCCATGCCTTTCATTTCCGCACCCTCCAGACCAGAAATCTCCGGCACGACCCAGCTGCCCTCGCCGTCGCTGAACGACGACCGGCAGTGCAACGTCACTTTGTACTTGAGCGCAAACTCCACGGAGCGCGTCTGCAGCACCTTGGCGCCCAGGCTCGCCAACTCCAGCATCTCCTCGGAGCCGATGCGCGGGATCTTGCGGGCTTTGGCGTAGACGTTCGGGTCGGTCGTGTAGATGCCGTCGACGTCGGAGTAGATCTCACAGGCGTCAGCCTTGAGCGCCGCAGCCATGGCGACCGCGGAGAGATCGCTGCCACCGCGCCCGAGCGTCGTGATGTTCCCGTGCTGGTCGACGCCCTGGAAACCAGCGATGACGACAATCTCGCCATTTTGCAGGCATTCGTGCACCGGATCCGCCTTGATCGAGCGAATCCGCGCGCTGCCGTGCATCGAGTCCGTGCGAATTTCCACCTGATGGCCGAGGAAGCTCCGCGCCTGAAAACCCAGTTCGCGGATCGCCAGCGCCAGGAGCGCAATGGAGACCTGCTCGCCCGTGGCCAGCAGCACGTCAATTTCGCGATCCGCCGGTCGGCTGGAGACGCCCGCCGCCAGTTTCAGCAGTCGGTCGGTCTCGCCCTGCATCGCCGAGACGACGACGACGACCTGATGGCCTTCACTCGCCGTCTTGACCGCGCGGCGGGCGACGTTCTGGATGCGTTCGATGCTGCCCATGGAGCTGCCGCCGAACTTCTGGACAATCAGCTTCTGCGACTTGGTGGCTGGCGACTTGTGCATCGTGGGGGGCATCGCTCGTGGGGCTTCGTTGGCCGTGGCCAGCCGACCCGGTCAATGGGTCGCGGCGGCCGTTGGCGGCGCGGGACTTTCGCGCAGCATCGACCACTTTGCAACCGGGGGCATGAGCGTCAACGTCACACCTGGCACCGGATGGATCGAGAGCTTCACCGGGTTTTCCGCGCTGGCCCCGGCCAGATCGGCAAAGACCAAGTTGACCGGCGGTTTTTCCGCGAGCGCTGTCACGGCATGCGCCAAGCCTTCGGCGTGAATCGTCACTTCGCCGGGCGCCAGCACGCACCGCTGTTGCGGCGGACAACCGCGCACGGCAATGGGCTGATTCTCCAGATTCTTGCTGATTTCGCGCTCCTCGAGCGCGACCTCAACCACGACTTCATCAACCGACAGTTGCACCCGCCGATCGCCTGGCGGCACGACCCGCAGGAGCGCGCGGACGTCGTGATCCGCGCCGTGGAGATCGAGCGGGTTGGTCCGCACCGAGCGCACCTGCCGCACCTGACTGGCCGGGCCAAAGACTCTCACGCGCGGTGGGTCCACGATGACGCCTTTGGGGCCCTGCCGAAAACCGGCCGCGGGCTCGCCGGAGATCGGCACCTCGACCGGCACGATCACCTCTGCCGCCTGATCCAGACGCACCAGCAGCGAAGGCGGCTCCACGCTCAGCACTTCGATTTGCGCCGACCCGAGCTGCACTTCCACAGTCCGCGGGTCAAAAACGTAGCGCTCGCCATCGCGATACGCCGCGAGATCCATCGACAGTCGACCCGCGTGTTCGCGCAGCAACTGCTGGATCGCGCCGCGGCGCCCACGCACGCGGACTTTCACCGCCTCTGGCGCTTCGCCGACAAAGACTTTGTTCTTGGCGACATTGGTGACCGTCAGGGGCACCGCCAGTTCGCTTTCCTTGACGCTGTCGCGCTGCACGACCATGTGCAGCAGCGCCGCCAGCGCGATCGAGATGAGCTTCAGACCGAGGTTGGCAGTCACCAGCGTGCGCAGGCGGGCAAAGAAACCGCTGAGGAGGCGAAACGGCATCATGCGGGGCCGCCTCCAATGTCGATGTCGTCTGAGTCGGTGGCCGAGCGGCTGTGAACGGTCATGACGGTGCTGCCGGGGCGGACCGGCGATGCCGTCGCACCGTGCACGTGAATGCGCCGCTTCCACGCGCGACGCCACGGCGCCATGGCTTCGGGCTGGTCGCCAAACAGCAGACGGAACCGCTCGCGCAAGTCGGCGGGCTGGAGGTTCAGGTCCAGCTGCCCCATGTAGGCAATCCCGCACGTCCCCGTTTCTTCGGAGACGACGACGACAACTGCGTCGGTCTCATCGGCCAGACCCAGCGCCGCGCGGTGCCGGGAGCCGAGCGTGCCCGGAATGCCCGCGCCGCCCGCGAGCGGCAGGAAACACGCCGCGGCTGCGATCTTGCCCTTCTGCAGAATCACCGCGCCGTCGTGCGTCGCATTGGCGTGCTCGGGATTGAACAGCGCGGCCAACAGCTGCCACGAAACTTCCGCGTTCACCCGCACGCCGTCCGCGACGTAGCGGTCCAGGGCAGCTTCCTGCTCGATCACGATCAGCGCGCCCAGATGCTTCTGGCTCAGGACCGCGCAGGCGCGCAGCACTTCCTCCAGCACTTCGTTGCTCGCCGAATCCTTGGACGAGAACACCAGCGGCGAACGCACCATCGTCGTCAACGCGCGCTTGATGTCCTCCTGGAACAGGATCACGAAGAGCACGACGATCGACGAGACGAAACGACCGAGAATCCAGTGGATTGTCGGCAGATCAAGGACGTCCTCCTGACTGGCGTAGTAGAGCAGAAAGAGCGCGGCGACGGCCGTGAGCATGGCGCCCGAGCGCGAGCCGCGCAGAAGCGAGAGCACTTGATAGATGAGCGCGGCGACGAGCGCGATGTCCAATATCCAGCGCCACTCGGCGGGGGCCGAGCTGGAGATGAATGCACTGGAGAAGTCGAATTCGGGCACTGCGCCTCGTTGTCTCGTCAAGGATCCCGCCACGGACGGCGAAATGCCGTCCAAGGCCTATTCTCTGTTCAACAAGCAGCTTCCGCCGCAGCCTCGCGGATGGACGCTGCAACGTCAAGCACTTGTCGCATCACGTGCACGTCATGCACGCGGACAAAGGCGGCTCCGGCGAGCACCGCCGCCGTCACTGCAGCCGCCGTTGCCCCCAGCCGATCGTCAACCGGCGCGCCCGTGATCGCACCCAGAAAGGACTTTCGCGACGGGCCGACGTAGAGCGGCAGTCCGAGCCTAGCAAGCGCCCCGGACGGGCGCAACAACGCCAAATTCTGCTGCAGCGACTTGCCAAAGCCGATTCCCGGATCGATCGCGAGCTGCGCACGTGCCACGCCAGCTGCCTCCGCACGGGCGACCGCATCTGCCAGCTCCGCAGCGATTTGGCGGATCGCGGCGAGCGGGTCGTCCGGCAGTGCGGCGACCTTCTGCGACGCCCCCATCTGCCCGACCGCGTGTGGCATGTGCATGAGCACCCACGCCGCACCCGTGCGCGCGACGACGTCGCCCATCGCCGGATCGCCAAAGCCGCTGACGTCGTTGACCATCGCCGCACCCAGATCCAGCGCAGCCGCCGCAATCGCCGCACGGCGCGTATCCACGGACAGCGGCACATCCAGCCGGTCGGCCAGCGACGCCAGCGCCGGGAGCACGCGCTCCGCTTCCTCGTCCGCCGACACCGGCGCCGCGTGGGGACGCGTCGATTCGCCGCCGAGATCGAGGATATCGGCACCGTCGCGCACCAGCTGTTCGGCGCGGCGCAGCAGATGGTCCAGCGTCGGGAGCTGGCCGCCATCGGAGAAACTATCGGGCGTGAGATTGACGATGCCGACCAGCAACGGTTTGTGCAGGTCGAAGTGGCGGTCGCGCAAGTTCATCATTGGCTCGCGCGGTGCGCACAGGCGCCAACCAGCAATGTGTTGCCCCCGAACGCCTCAGTGCGTCAGCGGTTCCGGCAAGCCGGGGAGAGAGTCGATGACGGGCGGCGGCGTCGGCTTCTTGTTGGCGCTGTTGGCCTGATCCTGCGCGACGCGATGCCGCACCTTGGCCTCGCGGCCCGAGCGCAGTTCCTTGATGTCCTTGCTCTCGATGATCCAGTCGACTTCTTCACCGTCCAGGGTCTCGAATTCCAGCAGCGCAGTAGACAGCATGTCGAGCTGATCGCGGTGATCCGTCAGGATCTGCCGCGCGCGGTTGTAGTTCTCGTCCACCAGACGGCGGATTTCCTGGTCCACCTGCACGGCGGTCGACTCCGAGAAATTCTGCGTGTGGCCGTAGTCGCGGCCAAGGAACGGCTCGCCGGTCTTCTTGCCAAACGCCAGCGGACCGAGACGCGACATGCCCCACTCGCAGACCATCTGCCGCGCCATTTCCGTCGCCTGCTCGATGTCGTTGGCGGCGCCCGTCGTGATCTCGCCCAGCACGATGTCTTCCGCGATGCGCCCGCCCATCATGATGGCGATGCGGTCCAGCAGGTAGCTGGCGCTGTGCGAGTAGCGATCGCGTTCCGGCAGCTGCTGCGTCAAACCCAGCGCGCGGCCGCGCGGCACGATGGTCACTTTGTGCAACGGATCCGAGGTCTTCAGGTGCTTGGACACCAGCGCGTGGCCGGCTTCGTGCACCGCCGTGAGCTTCAGTTCGTCGGCGTTGAGCATCATGCCGCGGCGCTCGGCGCCCATGATGACCTTGTCCTTGGAGTGCTCCAGATCCGCCATCGACACCAAGTCGTGGTCATTGCGCGCCGCCAGCAGCGCGCCTTCGTTGATGAGGTTCTCCAGATCCGCGCCGGCAAAACCCGGCGTACCGCGGGCGATCGTCTGCAGATCGACGTCCGGGGACAGCGGCACCTTGCGCGTGTGCACCTTGAGGATCGCGAGGCGGCCCTTGGCGTCCGGCGCCGGGACCACGACGCGCCGATCAAAGCGGCCCGCGCGGAGCAGCGCCGGGTCCAGCACGTCCGGCCGATTGGTCGCCGCGACGAGGATCACGCCCGTGTTGTTCTCAAAGCCGTCCATTTCCACGAGCAGCTGGTTGAGCGTCTGCTCGCGCTCGTCGTGACCGCCGCCCATGCCCGCACCGCGGTGGCGACCGACAGCGTCGATTTCGTCGATGAAGATGATGCACGGCGCGTTCTTCTTGCCCTGCTCGAACAGATCGCGCACGCGGCTCGCGCCAACGCCAACGAACATCTCAACGAAGTCTGAACCCGAGATCGAGAAGAACGGCACGCCCGCTTCACCCGCGACCGCGCGCGCCAAAAGCGTCTTGCCCGTACCCGGTTGGCCCATGAGCAGCACGCCCTTGGGAATCCGCCCGCCGAGCTTGGTGAACTTCTTGGGATCCTTCAGGAATTGGATGATTTCTTCGAGCTCCTGTTTGGACTCGTCGATACCGGCAACATCCTCAAACGTCACGCGATTTGTCGCTTCCGTCAGCATCTTGGCTTTGGACTTGCCAAAGCTCATCGCGCGGTTGCCGCCGGACTGGATCTGGCGCATGAAGAAGAAGAACAGCCCGATGATGACCAGCATCGGCAAACCGTTGATCAACAACTGGAAAAGCCAGGTGTTGGCCTCCTCGCGCTCGTAGTTGATCTCCACGCCCTTGGCGATGAGGTCTTTTTGGAAGCTGGTGATGTCGCCCGTCGTGCGGAACAAGTCGCCATTGCCCAGCGTGCCGTCGATGTTGTTGCCGCGCACCGTGATGTCGCGGACGCGATCGGTGGCGGGCACCTTGTCGACATTCAAAGAATTATTGACGAATTGCGTAAACGACAGCTGCTTGGTTTTGCCCGTTGCCGTCGAATACTGGATGACCATGACGACCAGCAAGAACACGCCGGCCCAGATCAAAAGACTTTTCGTATGCTTCAAGATCGACTCCTGATGGGCTGCTCTCGCTCGGCAGGCCGCATCCCGTTAGACGCGCAAACCGTCAAAGAAGTGCGCGCGAGATGCGCACGAACTGCGAACACCCCACGTAGTCAGGTTAGTCCGCAGGTGCGGGTCGCGCAACGTTCTTGGCAAAAAACTGCCACAAGATACCGTCTCCGATTGCGGTTAGCCCGTGCAAATCGCATGTACCGCGGGAACCGAGCGCCAGCCATTGCGCCACCGCGCGCTGCGATGGCGCCGGGATCGCCAGCCGCTGGCAAACCAACTGCAGCAGCGCGGCTTGTGCGGCCGGATGCTCGGGCAGATCGGCGACCGGCACGCGCGCCACGCCCGCCGCCGCGTCAATGTGCAGGCGATCGCCCAGCGCGCGATCGATCCACGCCGCCAGCGCACCTTCCTGAGCCGCCGCCAGCATCGCCGACCGGGCCAGCCCCGCGGTCGCCCCGGGCAGCGCGCCTTCCAGCGCCGGCAGCACAACGTGGCGCAGGTGGTTGCGGCTCATGGCCAGATCGTCGTTGGATGGATCTGCCAGCCACGGAACCTCGAAGTGCGCGGCGGATGCGGCGAGCTGCCCACGCGTCAGCGCCAACAGCGGCCGCACGATCGCATCAGCCCGCACGCGCCTGACGCCGGCGTGCGCGTCCATGCCCGCGCCGCGCGCGAGCCGCAAAAGCACAGTTTCTGCCTGATCGTCCGCGTGATGCGCCGTCGCGATGCAATCGGCCTGAAGCGTCAACCGACACACCTCGAGCGCCCGATACCGCGCCGTCCGCGCCCGCGCCTCCAGATCCGCGCCGTGCTTCAGCGTCACCGGGCGAATGACCACGGGCAGCCCGCGCCGCGCCGCTTCCGCGCGGACGATCTCCGCCGTCTCGCAGTGGTTGACCTGCAGCCCATGATCGACGTGCGCCACCACGAGCGCGTGGCCCAGCGACGGCCGCAGCGCGTCGAGCAAGGCGAGCGCCGCCATCGAATCGCGACCGCCGCTGCATGCCAGCAGCACCCGTTGGCCGGGCTGCCACAGTTGATGACGCCGCACGTCACGGCGAACCTGGTCAAGCACGCGGCGGATTTCAGTCGGAATCGGAGTCATGTCGTTGCACGCAGTCGGACGGGGAGCGTACCATAACGGCCCGGGAAACTCCGAGAGGACAACATGGCGAACGACACGCTGCAGACAAAACCCGCGACCGATCCGCAGATCGCCGCGTACCACGAGACCGTCGCGAAGGCGAGCACGCGGCCCGGCCCGTTTATCTCGCTGGACGGCCGCAAGGTCGACGTCGCGTATTTTCCCGACAAGCCCGACGAATCCTACTGGCGGCAGATCGGCGTGCCCGGCAAATTCCCGTTCACGCGCGGCGTGCATCCCAACATGTACCGCGGCAAAAGCTGGACGATGCGCATGTTCGCCGGTTTTGGCACGCCGGAGGACACCAACGAGCGCTTCAAGTTCCTGCTCGCGTCCGGCCAGACCGGGCTCTCGACCGCTTTCGACATGCCGACGCTGATGGGCTACGACCCCGATCACGAGCTGGCGCAGGGCGAAGTGGGCCGCGAAGGCACGAGCGTGAGCCACATTCACGACATGGAAGCGCTGTTTGACGGTATTGATCAGAGCGCGGTGACGACCTCGATGACGATCAACGCGCCGGCGATCGTGCTGCTGGCGCTGTACGTCGCGGTGGCGGAGAAGCGCGGCGTGCCGTACGACCAGATCGGCGGAACGCTGCAAAACGACATCCTCAAGGAATACATCGCCCAGAAGGAGTGGATTTGCCCGCCGCGGCCGGCGATGCGCATCATCCGCGACATGCTGGCGTTCTGCACGCACAAGCTGCCGAAATGGAACACGATTTCGATTTCCGGCTACCACATCCGCGAAGCCGGCGCGACGGCGACGCAGGAACTGGCGTTTACGCTGGCGGACGGCGTGGGCTACGTGCAGGCGGGGATTGAAGCCGGGCTGGAGGTTGACGCTTTTGCGCCGCGGCTGAGCTTCTTCTTTGACGTGCACAACGACTTCTTTGAGGAAATCGCCAAGTTGCGCGCCGCGCGGCGGCTCTGGGCGCGCATCATGAAGGATCGCTTCCACGCCAAAAATCCGCGCTCGTGGATGCTGCGCACGCACTGCCAGACCGCGGGCGTGTCGCTGACCGCGCAGCAGCCGATGAACAACGTGGTGCGGACGACGCTGCAGGCGCTCGCGGCGGTGCTGGGCGGCACGCAGTCGCTGCACACGAACAGCCTGGACGAGACGTACGCGCTGCCGACGGCGGACGCGGCCAAGCTGGCGCTGCGGACGCAGCAGATCATCGCGGAGGAGTCGGGCGTCACCAACGTCGCAGATCCGCTGGGCGGCTCGTGGTACATCGAGAAGTTGACCGACGAGATCGAGGCAGAAGCGGCGGCGATCATCCAGAAGATCGACGACATCGGCGGGATCGTCCGCGCGATCGAGGTCGGCTATCCGCAGCGCGAGATCGCCGAGAGCGCGTTCCGGTTCCAGCAGCGCGTGGAGTCGGGCGAGCGCAAGATCGTCGGCCTGAACAGCGCGGTGGAAGAGCGCGGCGCGCCGATTCCGCTGCTGCACATCGACGCCAAGGTCGAGACCGACCAGATCGCCCGCTGTCAGGCGGTCAAGGCGAACCGCAACCAACCGCTCGCGACGGACGCGCTGGCAGGCGTGCGCAAGGCGTGCCAGACGGACGCGAACCTCGTTGAGGCGATCCTCGCGGCGGTGAAAGTGGAAGTGACGCTGGGTGAAATCTGCGACGTCTTCCGCGAGGAATTTGGCGTCTACCGCGATCCGGCCTTTCTTTAGTCGGTGATGGCCGCGCAACTGACCTTCTTCTGCGAGTTGTCGAGCGAACGCCTTCAGGCGCTCTTCGCTGATCCGGCGTTGATTCCGCTGCTGGCCGAACACGGCTGCGGCGTGGCGATGGCGCTGATCGACCTGTCCGCGGAGCGCGCGACGGTGGTCCGCGATCTGACTGCAGCTGGCGTGCCGGTGACGGCATGGCTCGTGCTCGACGAAATGGACGGCTACTGGCTGACGCTCGACAACGTGCAAGTGGCGCGCGAACGCTGGCGGCAAATCCGCGCGTGGCTGCGGCAGAACGACCTGACGTTCGCGTGCGTCGGTCTGGACATCGAGGCGCCGCATGACGACGCGGTCGCGCTGCTGGATACGCCGCTCCTGACGCTGGCGCGTCTGGCGTGGCTGCGGCGGACCCGGCAGGAATGGCGGGCGGCGCTGGCTGACTTGCAGGCGCTCGTCGTGGAGATCCGCGCGGACGTGGCGGAAATCGAGACCTACCAGTTTCCGTTTATCGCCGACGAGCGCGCGGCGCGATCCACGCTGCTGCAGCGGGTGCTGGGCATCGTGGACCTGCGCGCCGACCGGGAAGTGCTGATGCTCTATCGTTCGACGCTGCCCGATCCTTGGGGCGCGTCGCTGATCGACGCCTACGGCCAGCAGGCGGAAGCCATCGCGATTGGC
>CAINLT010000513.1 GCA_903850505.1 uncultured Myxococcales bacterium
GCCAATCGCCGCACCAGCGCGGCGGTCCCGACTTCAGCTCTTCGGGCTTGCACTCGTAGGTGTCCTGTTCGCACGTCAGGTCGCGCTTGCCGGCGACCCAGGGCTCGCACGGCACGTCTTCGCTCTTTTTCTCCATCTTGCCCGGAATCGGCTGGCCGGCGTCGTCCAGAGCTGGGACGTCCTTTTCCACCGAACGCGAGAACCGCGCGCACCGCGTAATCGCGCACGACTCCGGAGCGTCGATCGCCACGCTCACACACGCGGGCGGCGCAATTCGCGCGCACTCCTTGCCCAGCGACACAAAGCCTGGGTTGCAGCACTCGCCGTTTTCCAGCAGCTGGTACGGGTTGCACTTGGGCAGCTTGCGCAGCGCGGCGGCAAGGCCAGCGCGCATGGAGCCTTCCACTTCCGGCGTCAGGCTCGGCAAGTGGTCCTCACCACCGGCGAAAGCCGGCGCGGCGCAGGTCAGCCCCAGCAGGGCAATCAAACTCGTGGTCATCAAAATCAGCTTCATCGGGTTCCTCGCGGTGCCACGCAGCGCCAGCCAAGCGGGCGGCTGCCGGTATCTCTGGTGCTCTTACTTCGGCGCGGGCGCGTCGGCCTTGGGCTTGTAGGACGCCGTCAACTTGCCGCGCCGTACGGTCGTCACAAACGCCGCAGAGGTCGCCGCATCCGTTGCCTTGTCCGACTTCACCGCCGTCGTCGCCTTGGGCAGGTTCGGATCCTTCTCGATGGTCGGGAACGCGTTCGGGTTCACCCGCGCCGCGTAGTCGCCCGCCTCCTTGGACCACTTGTTGTACACGCCCGCGTTGTGCGCCAGCGTGATGGCAAAGTTCAAGCCGGCCAGCGCCTGCTCTTCGATCGGAACCGCCAACTTCTCGATCTCCTGCCGGTATTTGTCTTCCAGGTCCGGGTTGGCCTTGACCTCCGGCGGAATCGGCGCGTTGAACAGGTCTTCCTTGAACTTGAAGTACAGCAGACCGACGCGGAACGCCGAAGCCGCCGCCCACGAGCGGCCATTGGTCGGCAGCGTCGCGTCCATCACTTCGTGATAGCTCTTCTCCGCCTTCTTGAGCAGTTCCGCCTTCTTCTGCAGCACGCCGCCGAGCTGGGACATCTTCTTGACGTTCTTCAGCGACACCGCGTCAAAGTCGTCAAAGTCGTACTCGGCTTTGTTGAACACCGCTTCACCGTAGTAGTAAGGCGCGCGGCCCTTGGCGCCATCCTTGGACGTGTAGGCCTTGACCGCCGCGTCAGCCGTCTTCACGACGTCCTTGCGGTTCTTGGCGGCATTGTCCGTGCGCAGCGCCTCGGAGCGACGACCCAGCGATTCAACCGCCAGATCCGGACGCGCCGTACCGTACTTGGTCGCGACCGCCTGGTACTGCGTCGCCGCAGCCTTCGCGCCATCGGTGCCCATCTTCTCCAGCACGTGGGCCTTTTCCATCTCCGCGTCCGGAATCGCAGCCTTCAGCTCAGCGGCGCGGGCCGTGTCCTTGGCGCCATCGGGCTTGAGCGAACCGGCCACGCCGATGAACTTGTCATACGCCGCCGCCGATTCCTTGTAGTTCTGCAGCGCGTTCAGGATCGCGCCGGCGTTGATGAGCGCCTGCGCCGCGTCCGCGTTGTCACGCAGCTTGGCCATGTTCAGGAACGCGTCAGCCGCATCGCGGAACTGCGTCATCTGCTCATACACCAGACCGATGGCGAACATCGCTTCCGGCGCAATCTTGGCCTTCGGGAATTCCTTGACGACCTGCTCGTATTCCTTAATCGCCTTGACGTCTTCCTTCTGCTCTTCGTACAGGATCGCCTTGTAGTACATCGAGTGCGCCGCGAGCTCCGGCTCATCCTTGCGGAATTCCTTGAGGATCGTGTCGTACTTGGCGTGCGCGCCGTCAAAGTCCTTCTTCTCAGCCAGTTCACGCGCCTGCTCGGCCATCGCCACGACGATGTACTTCCGCAGATCCGCGGTCTCCAGGACGATGCGGCCCTTGCGCGCCAGCATCTTGCGCGACCAATCTTCAATGCGCTCCCAGTTCTTCTGGCGGGCGTAGATGTCGATCATCGTCTTGACCGCGATTTCCGCCGTCTTGGACTCCGACTTGAACGAGTAGACCTGCTCAAAGCGCTTCAGCGCCTCGTCATACTGGCCACGGTCGTAGTACGTCGCCGCGGCGAGATACATGATTTCCGGCACTTTCGCGCCGCGATTACCCAGCTTGCCCTTGGCCTTGAGCTGCTCCATCAGGTTCACGTAGGTATCCGCGCCCTTGATGTAGTCGACTTCCAGCGGGTGCAGCGGCTCCGCGCGCTTGGGCGTGCCCGCCTGACGGATTTCTTCTTCCGTCTTCGGCTCTTTCTTGACCTTGGTGACTTTGACGCCCTTGCCGTCATCCGCGCGGACGTTGTCCGGCACGAGCGACGGGCAAGTCGCCTTCTCCACCCACTTGTCGTTCTCGAGGCAGACGTGCGTCTTGCGCATCAACTCTTCCACGGAGTAGAGCAAGCCGAGCGCCGCGTCTTCCACGTATTCGCCCGCCGTATCCAGTTCGATGACGCGCTTGTACTGCTGACGCGCGCCCTCGTAGTCCTTCAACTGGTCGAACAGGATTTCCGCGTAGTAGAAGTTGACGATGTACGCCTTCTTCGAGTTCGGGTAACGCCGCACAAACTCGTTGTAATCCTTGGCCGCGGCCGCGTACTCCGGCTTGGCGCGCTCGGGCTCCTTGGACTCTTCCTCGATCTTCTGCGCGGCCTGGTGGTGGTGATTGGCCACGTACAGCAGCAGCGTCTCGCCCATCTTCTGGGCCTTGTCCAGCGACTCCGCGTTGCCCTTGTTGGCGGCAATCCACGGGCTGGTCCGGTCGTCGGTGAACGCCAGGAACTCGCGCACTGCCTTCTCGATGTCCGGGAAGTTGCCGATCTTCTTGCGCACGTCGATGATCTGCTCGTGCCAATCGACGCAGCGCTTGTCGGTCGGCTTGTTCTCGATGAAGTGGTGGAGCAGCTCGATCGCGTTCTCATCCTTGTCGGTCGCGATGTAGATGTCGGTCAGCTTCTCCAACCGCAGCCACATGCCCTTCTCGCCTTCCACGGACGTGAAGTATTCTTTGGCTTCCGGCCAGCCGTGATCCAGCTCGCCGAACGCCTGGACCAGGTCCTTGAGCGCCTGATCGCGGAACTCGATCTTGCCCGCCGCGCGGTCCTCGCCGATTTCCTTGACGACCTGCTGGAACGTCTCGATCGTACGACGGAATTCGCGCAAGTTGTAGTACACCCAGCCGAGCTTGTAGAGCGCGTAGTTGTACATGCCCGCGGTCTTGTAGTTCTGGGTGATCTTCTCGTAGTTCATCTTGGCGAGCGTCAGGTTGTTCGCCTCAAAAAAGTGCTCCGCCAGCGCGAGGTGCGTGTTGGCGATGTACTGCGACTGCTGGTAGTTCTCCACCGGCGGCCCCGGCTTGGTCGGGCGGTGCGCTTCCGGCGACTTCACCCACGCGTCGACGGCCTTGTTGTACTCGGACATCTGCGCGAGGTAGTGGTAGTGGGAGATTTCCCAGTACGACTCCGCCAGC
>CAINLT010000514.1 GCA_903850505.1 uncultured Myxococcales bacterium
CGGCCTCGCCAGCGGCGACGACACCGGCTGCTTTGGCGTCTATCCGGTCGCCGGCGATGCGTCCTGCACGCTGTCCACCGCCGACGGCAAGGCCAACAACACCATCACGGCGTTCAAGTTCCACAAGAACTACCGCGTCGACAACCTGCTGTTCCGCGACATCATCGGCGCGGTGACCAACGCGATGTACTTCAAGCCGACGTTCTCGCTCAACGCCTACCCGTTCTACTCGCAGCAGCAGCTCGGTGTCGACGTCTCGGTCATGAAGGCGATCGCCATGAACGCGGCCGGCACGCCCGGCGGCGGCTCCGACATCGGTTGGGAATTCGACGCGCGCGGCTTCCTTGGCCAGAAGGGCCTCTTCCTCGCGCAGGTCTCGTTCGCCTACGCCATCACCGGCGACGCGTTCAACCTGAAGAACGGCTGGTACGGCGCGCAGGTCGACAGCACCACGAGCGTCAACGGCGTCAAGGTCATCGTGCCGGAGAACGCGTGGCGCATCATGGGCCATATGTCCTTGATGTTCTAGACAGCGCGGCTGTCCCGGGGCGAAACCACGTGAATCATTTCAATCGGAAGAATGGCGAACTGTTCGCGGAAGACGTCTCCTTGGCGCAGCTGGCGTCCGCAGTCGGCACGCCGACGTACGTCTACTCGCAGGCGACCATCACGCGGCATTTTCATGCGGTGGATCAGGCGCTTGCGGGCGTTCCGCACACCATCTGCTATGCCGTCAAGGCGTGTTCCAACCTGGCGGTGTTGTCGCTGCTGGGCCGCCTCGGTTCCGGCTTTGACATCGTGTCGCTCGGCGAGCTGCGGCGCGTGCAGGCGGCGGGCGGCGATGCCAGCAAGGCGGTCTTCTCCGGCGTTGGCAAGCGCGACGATGAGATCGCGGCGGCTCTGGCGGCTGGCGTGCATTGCCTGAACGTCGAGTCCGCGGGCGAGCTCGCGCGCATCGAACGCGTCGCGCGGAACCTGGGCGTGCGTGCGCCGATCAGCCTGCGCGTGAACCCGGACGTCGATCCCAAGACCCACAAGTACATCGCGACGGGGCTGCGCGAGTCCAAGTTCGGCATCGCGATGCCGGATGCCCGCGCGCTCTATTTCCAGGCCGCCGCGAGCGATCACATGCGCGTCGTGGGGGTCGATTGCCATATTGGCTCGCAGATCCTGGAAGTCGCGCCGTTCGCCGAAGCGATCGCCAAGGTCTTGGAACTCGTGGCGGATCTCCGCAAGGACGGCATCTCGCTGGAACACATCGACGTGGGCGGCGGCCTGGGCATTCCCTATGACGACGAGAAGCCGGCCAGTCCCGAACTCTGGGGCCAGACCGTCAAGTCGCTCGTCGCGGGCACGGGGCTGCACGTCATCGTCGAGCCCGGGCGCGTGATCGTCGGCAACGCCGGCCTGTTGCTGACCCGCGTCATTGGCAAAAAGCAGCACGACGACAAGGAATTTGTCATCGTCGACGCTGCGATGAACGACCTGATTCGGCCCGCGCTCTATGACGCGTACCACGCCATCGAGCCCGTGGCGCCACACGCGAATCGCCCGGTGCGGACGGTGGACGTTGTCGGTCCGGTGTGCGAATCGGGCGACTTTCTCGCCGTCGATCGGCCGTTGCCGGAAGTGCAGGAAGACGAGCTGCTCGGCGTCTTTGGCGCAGGCGCGTACGGCATGGCGATGGCGTCGAACTACAACAGCCGGCCGCGTCCTGCCGAGGTCTTGGTCAGCGGCGCGCAATGGGCGGTCGTGCGGCCGCGCGAGACGCTGGAAGCGCTGTGGCAAGGCGAAGTTATCGCTGATCTGGGCGACTGACCCGCGCCGGGAAGTCCGCAAACTGCCGCATAAGTGCGCAAATAATGCGGGCTTTACCGCTGCGCCGTGCATGGCAAGCCCGTGAATTTGCGTCAAAACGTCAATGCGGGCATTCTGGCACGGCACTTGCTCTGTACAGTGCATGAAGTGGCGCGCAGGCGCGCGGCGACGGGATCCATGAACACGCAGGTCCGACATCCAGAACGCGGGACGACGCTGCTCGAGCTGCTTGTCGGTTTGGCGATCCTGAGCGTGCTCGCGGGGCTGGCGATTCCGGGCGTCATGTCGCTGTGGCGGAGCTACAACGTCCGCGCGGCTGCCGACGATTTGATTCAGTCCGTTGACTACGCCCGCACGCAGGCGCAGGCCAACCGGCGCGCGTACGTGATCACGTTGGGCGGGACGTCCAACAACGCGCCGCTGGCTTTTGACGTTTGGCAGGGCACCGGCACCGGCTGTGCAAGCTGGATCGGCGGGCAAAAAGTCCGGTCGATCAACTACAAGCCGACCAATCCCAAGAACCTCAGCCCGGTGCAGATCAGCCGATTCGCGCCGCTGGATCTGGCCAACAACACGGCGCACCTGTGCATCAAGCCCGATGGCCGCGTGCTGCGCGCGGATTTGTCGCTCCCGTATTCGCCGCCGATCGGCAGTACGCTCGGCGCGGGCGACGTGGTCATCGAGCTCGCGCGCGTGGAAGGCGGCACGGTACTGGGCAATCCGGTGCAGGTGCAGATTGGCTACAACGGCACGGCGCGGATCGTCGTCGGACGACCGATTGAAGACCTCTTCGGCAGCGGCGCGGGAGGCTTGCCATGACGCACTTGCGCAACCAGCGCGGCTTCTCGATGGTGGAATTGCTGGTCGGTGCCGCCGTCGCGCTCATTGGCCTCTACGCCAGCCTGAACATGGCGATCTACGCGCTGCACGCCAATCAGGAGCGCCGCGACGCGATCGCCGCGGAGCAGTACGCCGAGCATGTGCTCTCGACGATCCAGGCGGAGGCGGTGTTCTGGACCGACGTGTTGCCGCCGCAAGTCGGTTGGTACCTGTTTCGTCTGCCCTCGTTCGCGCAAGGCGCCACGACGGGTTGGCAGCTCGTGCCGGGCGTGGATCAGGCCGATGACAAGCGCGTCGGTCGCATGGGCGCGGACTGGGTGTACGACGGCGGCATCCGCTTTGAGATCCCGGCGGAGCGCGGCGTGAGCTACTGCGGCTTTTGGCGCCTGACGTGGGTGACGGATTCGCTGGCGCGCGCTGACGTGAAAGTGGCGTGGCAGCGGCCGCAGTTGAACGTCGACAAGTACAAGGATTGCCCGGTGACGATGACAGATGATGTAGGCAACGTCGGCACGATGACCCTGCCGGCCATGGTCATGAAGAACGTCTATGTTCAATAACCGCCAAAATCCCCGGCCCTTCTTCGGCTTTTCGCGCGGCTTCAACCTGATTGAACTGCTGATGGCGCTGGCGTTGGCGACCATCGTCTTCATGGCGTCCGTGCAGATGTTCGTGAAGCAGTCTGAGGTGATGTCCCAGCAGAACGACCTCATCGACATGAACCGCGAAGCGCGCTTTGCGCTCGAGCATCTGCGCCAGGACTTGACCTCGCTCGGGTCGAACAGCACGCCCAATTCCGGCGTCGATCCGCTGGTATGTCCCAAGCCGGCGCTGGACCTGCGGGCGCTGCAGCTCAGCGTGGATGACAGCTATTCGATGGACGTGGCGCTCGATCCGTTTGTGCAGCCGGTGTCGATCAAGCTGTTTGGCAGCATGGACGTCAAGACGCGCTGGCACACGACGGCCATTGAAGGCACCACCGTGCGGTTCCTCGACGACGGCACGCTGCCCACCACTGAAGCGGCGTGGAACGTCATCTTCTCCCCCGATCGCTACGTCCGGCTCGGCGGCGCGGACGGCACCATGATGTACTTCCCGATCGCCTCGACCAACTTCGGCGCCAAGACGCTCAACGTTGTCGGCACGATTCCGCGCCAGGGCAACGGCCAGGTCTGCGGCTATTTGGGCATGGGCGCCAACTACACGGTCGACGTGCAGAACTTCGTCCGCTACCGCATCGTGACGGACAACCGTCCCGGCGCGCCCCGGCGGCCCGATGGCCAGCCGGAGAACACGCTGCTGGTGCGCGAGCGGCTGGACCTGAACGGCGTGACCATCGTGGCGCAGACCATTTTGGCGGAAAACGCCGTGGACCTCGGCGTTTTTGATATGCTGCTGGACATTGATCCGACGCCGCAGACGCTGAAGATCAAGTACATGCCGACGGCGGCGGACGTCGTGCTGGCGGGAGGCGGCGGCGTGCTGGGCTATCAAGGCGGCGCGACGCCCGAGGCGCTGCGGTCGATGACGGTGAAGGTGACGGTGCGGTCGAGCTGGCCCGACAAGAACCTGGTGCACCGCCCGCGTTCGCAGCTTTTTGCCCCGCTGGAGACCTGGAAAGTGGCCGACGACCAGCGCGGCATCTACCCCACAATCACGCTCGCGGGGCGCATTGCCATGCCGACGATGATGTCCCGCAACCTGTGAGGCCGACGATGGTGACGACGCAGACCGAGACGCCAAACGTGCCCGCACCGCAGCATCGCCTGCGCGAACGCGGGATGATCCTCGTGACGACGCTGGTGTTCCTGTCGCTGATTACCGTGCTGTGCAGCGCGGCGATTGTGCGGACTTCCAATGACATTCGCGAAGGCGGCGCCCAGCGCATCAGCCAGGCGGCGCTGCGGCTGAGCGAAGCGGGCGCGATGGGCACCGTGGCGCTGGCGTCGCAGATGCAGCTCGGTTTTGGCGACTACGTCGCGGCGCGCAACAACATCCTGACGATGGCTGACGTCGGCGCTTCGACGATTGACACGACCGCGCCCGACGGCTCGTTTGGCCGTGAATTCGCCGCGATTTCGCCGATTGGCTTCTCGACGCTCGTCTCGGAGTCGGACATGTCCGCGGCCGTGCCGGGCTACGACGCCGCGCGCTACTGTTTCAAGACCTACAAGATGGTCACGACGTCCCAGATTGGCCAAGCGACGCCGACCACGCTGCTGCAAATCGAGCAATCGGGCCAGCAGGCGATCCAGACTTACCTGACGGTTGGCCCCGTCCTCTGCGGTCCCTGAGCGAGGTGTCTCATGCGGCTGCTGCTTCTCCTGCTTGTGTCCTTCGTCGCGATTCCGGGCGCATTTGCCCAGACAACCGCGCTGCCAGAAGTGCTGTTCGTCGTCGATACCTCCCAGTCGATGCAGTACAAGGTCGGCAGCAACAACTTGCCGGTCTGCCAGTCGGCGGATCCCGCCGTGCCGGACGAGCGGTCGCGCTGGAACATCGTGCGCGAGGTGATCGGCGGCACTTTCGCCAATTTCCAGTGTCAGGTCCAGTCGTTGCCGCTGCCGC
Organism: uncultured Myxococcales bacterium; assembly: GCA_903850505.1. Classification (GTDB taxonomy): domain Bacteria; phylum Myxococcota_A; class UBA9042; order UBA9042; family UBA9042; genus CAIYBN01. Next base: position 5,227 of record CAINLT010000514.1, read on the forward strand.
CTGAAGCGGTCAATCCGCCGCCGCAGCTGTTGGGGACGCCGCAGTGCATTCCGGGCTTGGGCATGACGCTGACGACGCCGTACGTCGCGCGGCCGATGCTGTCCAGCGGCATGGCGTCGCGGACGTTTCCTGCCGGCGCGACTGGCCCGGACGACCCGGCGGCATCGTTCCAGACCACCTGGGGTGGCGGCGCGTACACGCTGCGGACGATGTGGATGCAATTCGACCTGAACGCGGTGCCGCAAGCGAGCCTCTGGGCCGGCGCGAGCGTGGACATCCCCGGCAACCTCCTGAACCTCGACGCGCAGACGACGCAAGTGCAACTGGTGCTCTCGCCGTACAATCCGCCCCAAGCAGGCGTGGATCTCTGCGGGATCGCCCAAGCGGCGCAGACGGTGCTGACCGCGCCGTTCACCCTGCCGTCGACGGGCGCGTCGTTCCAGGCGACGACGCTGTCCATGCCGCTCACCGCGCAAGGCGCGACGATCCTGGAAGGGATGCGGCAGAGCGGTGCGTCGGCGGCGTCCGTGGCGCTTGTCCCGGCCGGACTGACCTTTGACAACAGCTGCAACAACGTGTCCGGCGGGCCCAAGACCAACGTGCAGTTCGTGCCCAGTTCGACGAGCCCGCTCTCGTCGGCCTCGCCGTCGCTGACGATCGCGACCGGCGTGCCTTGCCCGGCGGAAGGCCCGAACATGCATTCCATCGCGATCGGGCTGCAAGCGGATGGCTCGCTCGCCTCCGTCCCGAGCGGCATGGACGGCGTGATGGATGTCTTTGGCCTGAACGCCAAGTTCGCCCTCCTCGCTGGCGACAACGTGATGAACAAAGGCACGACGGCCGTGTCCGGCTTCAGCTACGCCGACGACCTCGCGTCCATCTGGGGCACCATCAACCTGGGCCTCGCGGATCCGTACTTGAACGGCACGGTGAGCGTGCCCATCACCGGTCCCGATGCGCTGTCCGATCGGGCGGCCACGTACGCCGCCATCCAGAGCGCGCTCAGCCAGATTCGCCCCAACGGCCCGACGCCGACCGGCTCGGCGCTGCTGGACTTGCTCGCGTACATCGGCCCGAGCACGTTCATGGACCCGCACTTCCACACGGCGGTGCAGGACCCGACCTATGGCGACCCGTACCTCTCCTGTCGCAAGAAGATCGTTGTGCTGCTGACCGATGGCGGCGGCAATCTGCACAACGGCACCAGCGATGGCCGCGCCGCGGCGGTGCAGGCGGCGGCGACGCTCTTCGCCAAGAACATCCAGGTCTTCGTGTTTGCCATCGGCTACGACGCGGGCAGCACGCCGACCGGTCCCGACTGGCAGTTCCTGAGCGATCTGGCGGCGGCGGGCGGCACGCAGTACCCGCGCATTGTGAACACGCCTGATGACGCCATCTCCGCGCTCGCGCCCGCCATCGATGCGGCGGCGCTGAATGGCGTGGTCCTGACGCGGCCGGTTTTCACGACGTCGACCGGCGCCGTCAACGACGTGCAGCACAGCTTCCAGACCATCAGCATCTTTGACCTGAGCCAGCCGTTGCGCACGCGCGGCATCGTGGAGCAGCGCATCTTCAAGTGCGACGCCGCGTGCAAGTCGGACACCCAGCCCAACCGCGCGCAGGCTTGCACGATCATCAATTATCAGGACCGCTTGAAGGCCCGCACGCTCGCGCGCCGTCTGTACACGCACACGTTTGGCGTGCGGCGGAACCTCGACAAGCTGACCATTTCGCCGCTCGATCTGGGCATTGCGACCGTGGGCCAGATTGCGCACCTGCAATTGCAGTCCGACACGAGCTGCGCGACGTCAGGCGTGTTCGATTTGTCCATTCCGGCGCAGCGCCTGGCGTACCGCGATGACGTCCTGGCGACGCTGCGCGGCGATCTGGGCACTTGCCGGCAGAATCACCCGCTCGGCGCGCCGTCCCGCGCCCAGCCCGCGCTGCTGGAGCCGGCTGCGCGTCTGCCGATTCGCGATCCGTCTTTCCGCACGTACGCGACGACCGTCGTGCCGCCCAATGGCATCTACACGACCGCGAACCAGCCCGGCTCGGCGCTCCGCCCCACGATGCTGTTCGTCGCGACGCACGATGGCCTCCTGCACGCGTTTCGCACGGATGAGGACCCGACGATTACCACCCAGGACGCGTCGCTCGCCGGCGACGAAATGTGGTCGTTCCTGCCGCGCTTCAGCCTGTCGCGCGTCGCCCAGATGAAGCTGGTGACGTCGCCTGACGCGTCGTATCTCAACGCGCCGATCACCGCGCAGCATGTGCTCCTGTCGCGCGATATTTCGTCAGGCGCCACCGCGGCTTCGACGTCGGGCAACTGGCGCGCGGTCGTGATCGCCGGTGCGGGCGAGGCGGGTTCTGGCTACACGGCGCTGGACGTGACTTCGCCGGACGATCCGCAGGTCATGTGGGAAATCACGCCGGATCGCCAGTGCTTTGGCGCAGTGACGGTTGGCCTGCAATTTGGCCCGGCGTGCCTTGTGTCCAGCAAATTTGCCGAGATGGGACGGTCCACGGCGCGTCCGGTCATCGCCAACCTGTACTACACGAATGCGGCCGGTGTGACGGCGGAGCGTGCGGTCGTGATCGTGCCGTTTGGCAAGGCGCCGGCGGATTCGACGGTCAGCAACCTTGGCGTCGAGGGCACGGGCCAGCGCGGCGTTTACATCCTGGACCTGCAGAACGGCGACCTCCTGCGCAAGTTCCTCACGGACGACCTGATCACGACCGGCGCGCCGTTCGCGATCACCGACAAGTCGCTCTTGGGCAACTTCTGGACCGAGCCGAGCTGCTTCAACAACTCCGCGGGTCAGGTCGCCACGCGGTGCATCATCGGCGATTCCAAAGGCATGGTGTGGCGCATCGACCTCTCGGCGGCCAATCCCAGCGATTGGACGATGCGGTACTTCTTTGACCTCTACAACGGCCCGTCGCTCCCCAACACGCTGCAATTCGACCTGTCGAGCACGGCGCGCATGCCGATCACCACGCCGCCCAGCATGAGCATGATGCAAAATGGCAGCCTGGCAGTCGTGATTGGCAGTGGCAACGGCGATTTGGACACTGGCACAATCGCGCGCGACGTCGTCGTCTCGCTCACGGAGGCCTATACGGTCGCCGATGACGGGACGGCCAAGCCGCCGGTCGGAACGGTCAACTGGTTGAAAGTGCTGGACGCGGGCGAGCGCTTCATCGGCCCGCCGCTGGTCTTCGCCTACTACGCGTACTGGGCGTCGTACGTCGTGTCCAAGGATGGCCTCTGCCAGACGGGAATCGCGCGGCTCTGGGGCGTGCGGTACGACCGTCGCCAGTCGGTGTCGGATATCCAGGATACGATTGGCGCGTTCATCAACCCGCAGTCGCCCAACAACATCTCCGCCAACGTGGATTTCCAGGAAGTTGGCGCGTATCGGCCGTCGCCCGTCGACCTGCAGCCGGAGCCGTCGTGCATTTCTGGCTGTCCGCCCAACAATCCGCAGTGCTTGCTGGCCAAGGGCGCGGCGCTCGGCCCAAGCGCGCCCAAGTACGAGTTGAGCGTCGCGGTTGCCGGCAATGTCCAGTCGGCGTACCAAACGCCCAAGTCCACCGGCAGCGGCAGCCCGTCAGTTGGCACGATTGCCACGACGCCGCCCCAGCCGCGCACCGCCGCGGTGATCACCGGTTGGGACTTGCTGCTCGATTGAATCCGCAGCGCGGGGATCGCCATGTTCAGGCTCTTGCCGTTCACTGTCTTGCTGACGCTGTTCCTTCCGGCGTGTCAAACGCCGCCGCCGCCCAAGCCCGTCGTCGCCGCGCCGGTGCCGCAGACGGACGACGCGTGTCCCGGTGGTCTCCTGTGCGAGGCGCCGCAGCCCATTGACGGTTGGCGGGTGCCGCGAGCCTGTCAGCCAGCGCGCCTTGGCCAGCGCGTCACGACCTGTTGGATGCCGGGGCTGGAGTGGCAGCGCGTCGGCGAGTTCTTCCAGTCCCGCTATCCGCACGCTCAGGTGAACGGCGCGCAGGTGCGCATTGCCGGTCTGGCGCCGCCGCCCGCGCACACGTCGCCGTCCCAACCGCTGCCGACGCCGCCGTTGCTGCTGGCCCATCGACGGCCGCTGGGCGTTGAATTGGTGCTGCTCGCCGGCGATCCGGTTGACACACCGCAGCCGGCCACTGAAACTGCAAAAGCGAATTCTGCTTCGCCCCGGAGACGTCCATGACCCAGCACGCCGCGCAACCCGATGTTCTTTTTGACACAGACGCGCTGCCATGGACTTGCGCGCAGGCCAAGGGCGTGTCCTACAAGTCCCTGCGCTACGAGGGCGAGACGCACAGCGGCGCGGTGCTCATCCACATGTGCCCGGAAACGGAATACCCTGAGAACCTGGTGCACAAGGGCATGGACATCCTCGTCCTGGATGGCGAATTGACGATTGCTGAGACCGCGCTGCATCGCGGGAGCTACGCCCATGTGCCCGCAGGTGCGCGGACTGCGCCGACGACGCGTGAGGGTTGCGTCCTGTTCGTGACCTTCCCCGGTCGGGTTGAGAACCTGCACAGCTAGGCCCGAGGCGAACAACGGTGTCCACCCAACCGCTTCACGATCCGATGGCGCGCCTTGGCCTTCAGCCGCGGGAGATCTTGCGTCTGCTGGAGTCCGTGCCGCTCCTGGATGACATGGCGACGCGCGAGCGTGCCGTGTTGGCGGAGGTAGCGGAAGTCGTCCGTTGCGCGGCCAATGTCCAGCTTTTCGACGCGAACGAGGAAGTGCGCTGGTGGTACCTCGTGCTGAACGGCCGCGTGGAGGAGACGGTGCGCGCGCCCGATGGCGCGTGGCCGGTCGTGCGCGAAGTGGCCGCCGGTCAGTGCGTCGGCCTGGACAGCGTGCTCAGCGGGACTCCGTCGGCGACGCGGGCGACGGCCGTGATGCTGTCCTCGTTCGTGCGCATTCCGGTGCCGGAGCTGCATCGCCTGCTGCGCGGGACCGGGCCGGTCTCCATCAAGCTGCAGACTGCGCTCAATGAAGAGCTGGGGCGGGATTTGCGTGCGGCTACCGCGGCGATGATTGATCGCGTCCAGTGACCAGCGCTCAAGCTGCCGTGACGTCGGCATCCGCCGCATCCGCAACCTGCCAAGCCTCGCCAAGTCGTCGCGCGGAGCCTGCGGCAATCTGCTCCGCCCGCCGCGCCAGCCAAGCCTGATAGCGGGCTTTTTGCGCCTCACGCGCGGCTGGGTCAGTCGCGTAGGCAAACCGCAGCGTGACCTGACCACTGCGCACTTCATCGCGGCGGCTATCCCCCAAAATCGCGTCGAGCGTCGCGCCCGCGCCCAAGTGCAGCCGCAGGATCTCCAGCGCCGGCTGGCCTTTGGCGTTGGCGAGATGCAGCACCGCCTCGCGCACCGCGTCCTGCGCCGGCAGCAGCGTCACGAGTCGCGGGAGCCCTACGGCCGGCGACAGCGTCCGCGCTTGCGCATGCGGCGTGTGCGCGACCAGCCAGTCCAGCGCCGCGCCGACCAGCCGCCGACCGAGGTTGAGCCCTTCACCGTCCGGTCCAACGGTCGCCGCGATGAAATGCCACACGCCGCCGTCGGGCCGATCATTGCCGACGCGCCCATCCGGGCAACGCCCCTCCAGCAAATCGTCAAAGCGCTGCACCGCCGTCGGCGCCCAGATCCCGACAATCGTGCCCAACAGCCGCTGCGTCTGCCCTGGCCGCTGCGCGCCCATGACGAGCGCCGGCCAAGGGCCATCGGGCCGCACCAGATCCAGCCAGCGCGTCACGCCAGCTTCGATCCACGGCGTTTGCACCGCCAGGAACGATTGCCACAGCTCGGGCTGCCGGCGGAGATCCGCCAACGGCAATTCATCGAGCGCGATCTCCTCTTGCGCCGTCATCGGTCAAGCCTGAATCACGCCAAGCCGCTGGCCAACGCGGATGAACGCGGCGATCGCCTGTTCCACCTGCGCGCGGCTGTGCGCGGCCGACAGTTGCACGCGGATGCGCGCCGCGCCCTTTGGCACGACCGGAAAGGAGAAGCCGATCACGTACACGCCCTCGTCCAGCAGCTCGCGGGCGAAATTCTGCGCCAGCCGCGCGTCGCCCAGCATGACGGGCACAATCGGATGGATGCCCGGCCGGATGGCAAAGCCCGCCGCGGTCATCGCCTCGCGGAAGTGCCGCGTATTATCGGTCAACTGCACCCGCAAATCATGAGCTGAATCAATCAACTCCAGCGCGCGGAGGCTGGTCTGCGCGATGACCGGCGCCAGCGTGTTGGAGAACAGGTACGGCCGCGAACGTTGCCGCAACAGCGCGATGATCTCCCGCTTGCCCGTGGTGAAGCCGCCCGACGCGCCGCCCAGCGCCTTGCCCAGGGTCGAGGTGATCACGTCGATGCGCCGCAGCACGCCGTGGTGTTCCGGCACGCCGCGCCCCGTCGCGCCGATGAAGCCGGTCGCGTGTGACTCGTCGACCATGACCATCGCGTCGTATTTTTCCGCCAACTCGCAGATCCGCGGCAGGTCGGCGAGGTCGCCGTCCATGGAAAACACGCCATCGGTCGCAATCATCCGCGTCCGGAGGTGCTGCGACGCCTGCAGGTGCCGCTCCAGTTCGTCCAGATCGCCGTGCGTGTAGCGGAACCGCTCCGCCTTGCACAGCCGGATGCCGTCGATGATGGACGCGTGGTTGAGCGAGTCGGAGATGATGGCGTCGTTTTCGTCCAGCAGCGTCTCGAACAAACCGCCGTTCGCGTCAAAGCAGGAGCCGTAGAGGATCGTGTCTTCCGTGCCAAAAAACTGCGAAATCGCCGCTTCCAGCTGCTTGTGGATGTCCTGCGTCCCGCAGATGAAGCGCACCGACGAGAGGCCATAACCGCGTTCGTCCAGCGCCTTGTGCGCGGCGGCAACGATGCGCGGGTCATTGGCGAGTCCGAGGTAGTTGTTGGCGCAGAAGTTCAGCACTTCCTTGCCGTTCTTGACGGCGATGGCGGCGCCTTGCGGCGTCACGATCACGCGCTCCGGCTTGCTGAGCCCGGCGGCCTCGATTTCATCCAAAGTGGTTTGCAGGCGCTGGCGGACGTTGTCGTACATGGTTGGCTCCTCCATTGAACCGCGCGGCAGGATCGACCTCGGCAGCGCTGGAGTCAACCGCCGTCACGGCATTGGCATACTGATGAGGCGAACGGCGCCAATCGTCTCGTAGACAAGCGAAAGCGCGCTGCCATCGGGCGCGATCGCCAGCTCAGACAAGCCACCAAAGCTGAGAATGGCGTCGCCCGTCTCATGCGTCACAAAGTCGTTCGTCAGGATCTTGGCAGCCGTTACGGTGAACTGCGCGTCGCTCAGCGGATGCACGCGCAGGAGCTCCAGCGTTGTGGCGTCCGTGGCGCCAAAAGCCAGCAGGAAATCCGGACTGCCGGGCACCTCTGCGAGGCGGAAAGCGTGCAGGACTGGCGGCGCGTTCGAGCCCGGTGCCTGGCCAAACAGCCGGAGGATGGTCGGCGTGGTCAGCGGCGCGTCCAGCGCGGTGCGGGCCAGCGCAAGGAAGCCCATCGGCTGCCCCGCGTATTGCAGCGTCCCGGAAATCAGGACTGCGACGCGCTGCGTGTCGGGATCCCAGACCGCGTCAACGCCGCGGTAGATGACGGCGCTTGAAGTGTTGTCGACGCCGGCGAGCTTGCTTGACGTCGCAACCACCGCGCCGGGATCGGCTGTCACCGCGGTCACGTCGACGGAATAAACCGGCTCCATGCCGCCGTCATGCCGACTGAGCGACACGAGGACCGGCGCCATCGCGTCCAGCGTCAGCAGCACTGGCCGCACGCTCACCAGTTGTGCGCTTGTCGCGGGCACGTCGCCCGGCGTGAGACCCGCGCCTGCGCCGCCCCACGTAGCCGTCACGCCGCCTTGCCACACGCGCACGCCATCTTGCGTCGCCCGCGCGAGCACGCCCGCCAAGCCGCCCGGCGCGCTGGTGTCCGTGAGACTGAGCGCTGGTCGCGCCAATCCGCCCGCTGTCCCCGGACACGCCGCGAGCGGTCCCGCTTGCAGCGCGCCGCCGCCATTTGCCACGGACGCGAACCGCAGCGCGCCGCCGGTAGCGACAACGTTGCAGGTGCTCGCGCTGTTGCCGCCTTCAGTCCACGCCAACTGCAGCGACGGATTGACCGCGTTCTGGGCAAGGAACTGCGGATTCAACGCGCACCAGCCCGCGGCGCCGGGCGGCGGCAAAGATGGCGCAAGTTGCCACGCCAGCGGCTGGTGGTTTGCCGGCAGCGCCGCGACGGCCACTGCGGAATAGAGGCCAACCGCCGGTGCGCAGCCGCGGGTCTGCACGGCAAGGCGCAGATGCGGCAACCCGGCCTCGTCAGCCGCCGTCCCCGTTTGCCAAAGCAGCGCGGGTGCCAGCGGTTGTGGCGCTACGGCGCTGTCCAGCGGCACGGTGACCGGCGCGGGCAAGTCGGCGGCATCCAGCGTGGTGCACGCGCCCTGGAAGCAGCCCTCCAAGGCATTGCACCTGCTGACGAAATGGCAGCCGGTGCTCGGCAGGCACGCGCTGACGCCGCACGTGCTGTCCGCGGGTTGCTGGCAGACCGTCGATGTGCCGGGTTGGCAGGCGCCGTTCAGGCACGTGTCCGCGTCCGTGCAGAGGTTGCCGTCTTCGCAGGGCGTGCCGCTGAGGCCGGTGTGTTGGCAGCCTACCTGCGTCGTGCAGCTGTCCGCCGTGCACGCATCGCCGTCGTCACACGTCGCCTTGCCATTGCCCGCGCATTGGCCTTTGGTGCAGAGGTCGTTGGTGGTGCACGGGTCGCCGTCGTCACATGCTGCGCCGCTGGCAGGTGACCAGCTGTCGGCGTGGAGCGCTGGCTGGCACGTCTCGCACGCGTCCGTGCTCTTGACTTGACCGGCGCCGCGGCACGCCGCGTCGATGAGGCACATGCCCGGCACGATGGGGTGGCTGCACGCGGTGCCCGTGCAGACGTCAAACGTGCAGGCCAAGCCGTCGCCCGCGCAGGGTGTTCCGCCGATGACAGGCGAGGTTTGGCACCCGACGTACGGGACACAGGAGTCCAGCGTGCAGGCGTTGCCGTCGTCACAGACAATCGCGGTGCCAGCGCACTTGCCGGCGAGGCACACGTCCGCGTACGTGCACGGATCGCCGTCGTCGCAGTTCGCTGCGGATGGCGCGAACAAGCACGGACCCTTGCCGCCGCCCGTGCTCGCCAACGGATTGCACACGTCCAACGTGCACGGGTTGCCATCGTCACAGCTCACGCCGACGCCGACGCAAGAGCCGCTGGCGAGGCACCCGTCGTCTTGCGTGCACGCGTTGCCGTCGCTACACGCCGCGCCGCTGAGCACCGACCAGGCGATTTGGCTGACTCCCGGGACGCAGCCGAGGCAAGGTTCGCCCAGTTGGCCGACGCCCGCGTTCAAGCACACGCCGCCGATTCGGCACAAGCCCGGGACGATGTTGCTGTGGCTGCACTCGCCGGCGATGCACGCGTCGATGGTGCACGAGGACCCGTCAGCCGTGCACGTCGTGCCCTCTGCCAGCGCGACGTGTTCGCACTTGCCCGTGCCGGACTTACACGCATCGGCGGTGCAAGGTTTGCCGTCGTCGCAGTTCTTGGGCGTGCCGGTGCACGTGCCGTTGACGCACAGGTCGCCGGTCGTGCAGTTGTTGCCGTCGCTGCACGCGACGCCTTGCAGCGCGAGGAAGACGCAGCCCGTCGCGGGGACGCAGCCATCCAACGAACACGATTCGTTGTCATTGCACACAATCGTCACGCCGAGGCAGTAGCCCTTGGCGCAGTGGTCGTCGGACGTGCAGGCGTTGCCGTCGTTGCACAAGCCCGCTGCGATGGGCGTGTTGATGCACTCGCCCAAAGGCCCGCAACCGTCGACGGTGCACGGGTTGGCGTCATCGCAGTCGCTCCCGACGGTGCACGCGCAGATGACGTGCGCGGCGTGGCAGACGCCGGCGGTGCAGTAGTCCCCGGCCGTGCAGGGATTGCCGTCGTTGCAGCTGACGAGGTTCGGCGCGTGGGCGCAACCGGCGACGGGCAGGCAGCTGTCATCCGTGCACGGGTTGCCGTCGTCGCACGCGGTGGCCGGCATCGCCAGGCCGACGCACTTGCCGGTCGCGCAGTCGTCGCCGCTCGTGCACTCGTTGCCGTCGTTGCAGGGCACGTTGGCCGGCAAGAAGACGCAGCCGGTGGTCGGCGTGCAGTTGTTCTTGGTGCACGGATTCTTGTCGTCGCACAAGCCCACCGCGCCAATGCACGCGCCGTTGTAGCAGAGGTCGCCGGCAGTGCAGGCGTTGCCGTCGTCGCAGTCCTTGCCCGCGAGCGGCGTCCACGCGTTGTCAACGATTTCCGGATCGCAGACCAGACACGGCTGGCCGTCCGCGCTTGTCCCAGCCGGAACGCACGTGCCGCCGATGATGCACACGGACGCCAGCGGTACGCCGACGCACGCGCCGCCCACGCATTCATCCGTCGTGCAGGGATCCGCGTCGTACTGGCAAGGTCCGGATGCCGGCGCGTGGACGCAGCCAAGCGCGACGTCGCAAACGTCCGACGTGCACGGGTTGCCGTCATCGCACGCGTTCCACGTCACGGGCACGCAGCCACCGCTCTTGCACGCGTCGGTCAACGAACACGGATTGCCGTCGTCGCACGTCGCTTGATTGGGCAGCGCGACGCAGCCGGTCTTCTCGTCGCAGCTGTTGTCCGTGCAGGGATTCTCGTCGGTGCAGACCACGGTGGCGCCGGTGCACGCGCCGCCAGCGCCGCACGTGTCGTCGTGGGTGCAGGCGCTGCCGTCGTCGCATGGGCTGGCGTCGAGCATCGTCCACGTCGAAGTTGCACTTTCCGGCAAGCACCGCGCGCACGGCTTGCCCGGCTGGCTGGAGCCGCCCTCGTAGCAGGTGCCGGCGATCCGGCACGCGCCGCTGGCGACGACGCCCGGGTTGCATACGCCCGCGGTGCAGACGCCGACCGTGCACGGAGAATCGCCGTCACAGCCGCCGACACCGTCGGGCTTGGCCGTGTGCTGGCAACCGCCGGGCCATGCGCAGGTGTCGTTCGTGCACGGCTCGCCGTCGTCGCACGGCTTGCCGACGGCCTTGCACATGCCGCCCTGGCAGACGCCTGGTTCTGGGCAAACGGCCGCTGTCGCGCACGTCGTGGTATCTGCGACCGGCAAGGCGACGCACGTCCCGCCGTTGCAGTGCGGCGTCAGGCAAGGGTCCAGCGCGCCCAGCAAACCGGCGCATTCGGGGTCGCTCGCACACTTCGCCGCGCCGTCGCCAGTCGTTTCGACGGCATCCGGGGCATCAACCGTGGTGTCGCGCGTGTCGGGCGCGTCCTCCGCATCCGTCGCGCCGCCTGTGTCACCGGCTGTCTCCGCGTCGCCCGTCGCGTCGGTGGCGGCGTCCATGTCCAAGACCGTGCACACGCCGCTCAAGCAGCGGCCGCTCGCACACTCGGAGTCCAAGCGACACCCCGTCTGCGGCGACGGCGGTGCCGTGCAGCCCGCCAGCAGCACGAGCCAAACCAGCGCCAGGCCGCGAAGGCGCGCGTAGCGGAGCATTGGCGCGGCTAGAATGACGTGAGGCACCGGCTCTTCCATTGCGTCAGGCGCAACAATCCGAGTCTCAGTATGGGCAAAAACGGTCGTCGCCGCCATCGTCCTTGGATGCGCTTCTGGCGTTGCCGCGGCTGTCGCGCATCCGCCTACAATTGCTAGGTAAAGTGTCGATCGAGCGTCGCGTCGAGGTGTTCCGCCGTGAACGCCGGTTGCTCCAAGTGCACGGCGTGGCCGGCGTCAGGCGCGACGGTCGTTTCCAGATCCGCGACAAGTGGCTGCCATTCGGGCAAGCGCCGCATCAGGTTGGGGTCGCCTGCGCCCACGAGAAGCCGGGTCGGCAAGCTGAGTCGCAAGTCCTGTGGCATCGTCCCCGTGCCGTACCAGCGCAAGTTCCGGGCGAGTCCCGCGGCGTCCTGGCTGAGTCGCAGACGACGCTGTCGGTCCCGCACGGCGCGCGGCAGTTCCTGCTGGCTGGCGAAAAGCGCGAGCGCTTCCCACGTGCCGACGAACGCCCGCAGGCCAGCGGTCTCCAGCCGGTCCGCCCGCTCGGCATCCTCCGCGCGTCGCGCAAGCGCAGCCGCATCCGGGAGCGGAGGGTGCGCCGATTCCAGCCACAATCCAGCGAGTTCAAGCAATTCTACCGACGCCAGCGCCGCCGCGATGCGACCGCCCATCGAGTAGCCGCCAAGCACAGCCGGCTGGTGGAGATGCGGCCTGAGCGACTCCGCCAGCAGCTGCGCGAGGTGCTGCCAGCCCGGTTGCACCGGAAACAGGTCCGCCGCCTGGCCGTGCCCCGGCAGATCGGGCAGGAGCCAGCGAATCCGGTGGTGCGTCCGCGCGTCGACCGCCCGGGTCAGCGCGCGCCATTGCCGACTATCGGCGAGAAAGCCGTGGAGCAAGATGACTGGCCGCCCATCGATCGGGCCAGAAGTGCGGATGGGCAACAAGCCCGGCGCGGTCTGCACTACGGTTCCCCCAGCGTATCCAGCGCCGCCAGCGCTGCGTGCCGCCAATAGTCGCGGTGGAGCGCTTCACTGACCGATCGGTTAAAGCGAGCGACCAACACCTGCACGCCATTCCTCGGCACGGGTTGCGCCAGCAGCGCCTGCCACGTTGCCAGATCCCCGCACAACTGCGCCTCGATGCCGAAGCCACGCGCGATCGCCACCAGATCGAGGCCGTGCGGCGTTGTGAAACACGCGACGTGGAGAGGTTCCGGCATCGCGGTGCGCGCTGGCAAGTAGTCAAAGATCGCCCCGCCGTCGTTATCGACAACGCAAATTCGCACGCCGGCGTGGCGCAACTGCTGACCCGCGAGGATTTGCAGGCTACCGACGTCGTGCAAGAAGGTGCAATCGCCCAGATACGCCGTCACCGGCCGTTGCCCGCCAACTGCCAGACCGGCAAGCGTGGCCAACGCGCCGTCAATGCCCGCCGCGCCGCGGCTGACTTCGAGGCGCACAGCTTGCGGCATCGGTGTGGCAAAACTGTCCCAGTCGCGCACCGGCATGCTGTTGCCCAGCACGAGCGTACTTTGGGGCGGCACGCTGTTGGCCAGCGCGGCCACGGCCGCCGCTTCCTGCCATTGCCCAGCAGGCTGCGGAATCGCCGCGTCGATCGCCCGCCATCGCGCCGTCCAAGGCGACTCCGGCTGGCTCTGGACGATCGGCCAATCGCGCAGCGCAGTCGCCACATCATCAGTCAGGGTCAGGCGATTTTGGCGCAACGGATCGGACACGCGCCCGGGTTGGACCGCATCGACGGGAATGCCCAGGCGCTTCGCGTCCTCCAGGAGCAGCTGCGCGCCTTTGGACACCGGCCACGCGCCAATGCGGACGATGCGGTGTGGCAGCAACGCCGCGCGCACGGTCGCATCGCGCAGGTAGGCGTCCGCGTGGCGGAGACTCGTCAGGTGATCGCGCAGGCCAGACGCCGGCTCCGCAAGCACGGCGATTTGGTGGCGCGGCAAGTGCGCGTTCAGGAACGTCGGCAAATCAGGCCGCAGCCGCAGCGGACCCGCCAGCAGGAGAATCCGTTCACCGGGCAGCGGCGGCGGGATCGCGTCACCCGGCGGCGTCACGGTGACGTTCGCGGTCGGCGGAAGCGGCGCGGGATCGCCCGGGTCGAGCGCCAAGGGCAGGGCGAGCGGCACGTTGACATGCACCACACCGCCACGCGCGACCACATCGCGCAACGCGCGCTGGAGCGCGAGGAGGTGCGCGGCAACGTCCGGATCCTGCGCGTCGATTTCGGCAAAATGCGCGGCGTAGGGCGCGAGCAAACCTGGCTGCAGGATCGCCTGTGGCGCGCCGAGGCCGCGAACCGCCACGGGCCGATCCGCGGTGATCGCCACGAGCGCGTCACCTGATTCCGTCGCTTCAATCGCCGCGGGCAAGACGTGGGCAACAGCACTGCCGGACGTGCACAGCGTCCCGACCAGCGTCTGGGTCGCGCGCGCCAGACCGAGCGCAAAGAAACCCGCAGCGCGCTCGTCCAGCACGACGTGGACCGTCAGCTCCGGGCGCTCCGCGGCGGCTTGCACCAGCGGCGTGGACCGCGAGCCGGGAGAGATCACCAGATGCTTGAGGCCGCCCGCGACGAGGGTCGCCAGCAAATTGCGCACGGTCGTCGCCTGCGTGCTCATGGCGCCTCCGCGGCGAGAGATTGGCCAATGGCGGCGAGCTTCTGGGCAATTTCGGCAACTTCATCTGACGGTACGCTGCCCGGCACGAGGCCCGCGCCCGCGCGCGCCTGCCAGCCCTCGGGTGTTGCCATCACGCCTCGCAGCAACACCACCACTTCACCGGTACCGGAGCCGTCACACGCGAGGCGTCCCAGGCAACCGCCGTAGAGACCGCGTGGTGGCTCGCTTCGCGTCAGCAGCGCGAGCGCCTCTTTGCGCGGCAGACCCAAGAGCGCTGGCGTCGGGTGCAACGTCAGCGCGACGGTCAGCGCGTCCACGTTTGGCCCGCGATGTCCGCGGATCTGCGTCCGCCGGTGCGCGAGCGGACCGGCGTTGGCGATATCGGTTTGCACGTTCGGCGCCTCGACGCCAAGCGCAGTCAGCCGCTGCAGGACGAAATCCCGCACGCGGCCATGTTCGTCGCCGAGCCGGGCGTCCTCCGCTGTCAACTGCGCACGCGAGCCAGTGCCCGCCAGCGCCATCGTCGCGACTTCATCGCCCTGACACGCCACCAACAGCTCAGGCGTCGCGCACAGGAAGTTTTGACCATTGGCCAGCTGCACATCCACCGTCCACGCCTCCGGTCGCGCCGCGCGCATGCGCCCCGCGAGCGTGCTGCGCGGCCATGCGCCGGAAACCGCGAGCGTGCGCGACCACACGACTTTCTGCGCCTCGCCCGCGCGCATCGCCGTGACGAGTTGGGCAATCGCTGCCATGTGCTCCGGCTCGGCGCGGTCGGCGAGCTGAAGCGGCGCGACCGAGCGCTTGTGCGGCTGGATCGCCGCGAGGAGCCCCCGCACTTCCGCGAGCACCGCGTCCGGATCGTCCTCGCCAAGGAGCACCAGACTGACCTCAACCCGGCCGTCCGCGAGCGTCGTGAGCCACAGGCGCGGCAGCCACAACTGCAAAGGCACCACGATCTCGCCTCCGCGCGGCTCGGGAAAGCTGCACGCCAGAAGCGCGTCCGCCAGCAGCTGATGCTGCGCCATCCACGCTTGCATCGCCTGCAGATCATCGGGATGCGGCGCGTCGTTCAGCCAACGCAGCTCCGTCACCGGGCATTGCCGCGCCAGCCCCAACGCTTCCGCAGGCCGTCCGTGCGGCGATCGCCACGCGACGCGCGGCACGATGCCGCTGTCGGCGGCCGTCCAATCGTCCGGCAGGTCGACGCAAGCACGCAGCACCAGCCGGCGATCGTGACGGCGGTTGAGTTCGCCGACCACATCCATCACATGGTCGACAAACGCGGCGGGCTGCCATCCGCGCGGCCCGGGCGCGGTCATCTTGGGGATCCCAGCTGTTGCGGCACGCGCGCCACCCACAAATGCGACACACCGAGCAACAACGGCACGACGGCAACGACATCCTGCCCCGCCGCGCGCATCAGGTCGGCAAATGCCGCGGGAGACGGAAACCCGGCGATCGACTTCTGCAGGTAGCGGTACTCAGCCGGCGCGCCGGACAGCCAAGCGCCCAGCCGCGGAACCACGACGCGAATGTGCAGCAGCGCGCCCCAGGTCAGCAGATTCGCCGGCGGCTCCGTGGCCTCCAGGATGACGATGCGGCCGCCTGGACGCACCACGCGGGTCATCTCCCGCAGCGCCGCCAGTCGGTCGGGCACGTTGCGGATGCCGTAGCTCATCGTCACGCCGTCGAACGTCGCGTCGGCAAAAGGCAAGTGCTGGGCGTCGCCGACAACGAGCTTCACGCGATCCTGCAGCCCGGCGGCGGTAACTTTGGTCTCGCCAACAGCGAGCATGCCGCGCGACGGATCGAGCGCTGTGACCTGCGCGTCGGGGTGCAGCTGCGCTGTCATGATGGCCAGATCCGCCGTGCCGGTCGCCAGATCCAGTACGTGCGCGCCTTTGGGCAGCTCCAGAAGCGCGATCGCCCGCCGCCGCCAGCGTTGGTCGATGCCGAACGTCATGACGCGGTTGAGCAAATCGTAGCGCTTCGCGATGCCGTCAAACATCGCACCGCTGCCACCGAGCACGTCGCCCGCCGCGGCTTGCGAGAGTGGCGCGCCAACGGGGCTGTCAGAGGGCAAGGGGCTGTGGGCCATGGTGAACCGTCCAGATCAGGCGTGCGTCGGGCGGCTGGGGAGGATGCCGGATGCCGCGGCGAGGATTTCCGATTTGCGGGCGTGGAGGCGCATGTGGCCTTGCTGGATGCCCTCGCCGGCGAGCGCGCGCAGGGCAGCGAGGTTGGACGCGAGGCCCGCGGCCGCCATGACGACGGCAAGTTGCCGCGCGCCATCGACGCGCACGAGTTCCATGGCAGCGCGCACGCCGGGATGCGCCTGCACGGAACCGCCGACGGTGCCGATCGCCAGCGGCATTTCCATCACGCCGCGCAGGCCAGTCGCCGTGCGCGTCCAGGTGGCCAGCGGCCGGTACTCGCGCCCCAGCCCGGCAAACGCGTGGGCGCCCGCTTCAATCGCCCGCCAATCCTGACCCAACGCCAGCGCGACGGCGTCAATGCCGTTCATGATGCCTTTGTTGTGCGTGCTCGCGCGGAACGGATCCATTTCGGCAAAGCTGCTCGCCCGTGCCACGCCGTCGGCCAGTTCTTCGCCGCCCAGCATCTCAGCCGTGACGTCGCATTCGATGTGCACAAGCCGCCGCAGCGGGAGGTTGGACAGGATGCGCAGGCCGATGTGCCCGCCGATCCACGACTGCACGACCGGTGCCAGCTTCTCCGCGACCGTGTCGACCACGTTGGCGCCCATCGCGTCGCCGACGTCCACGTAGAGGTGCAGGACCAGCAGACCGGAGGCCTCGTCCAGCTCACGCGTATCCGCATCCACGCAACCGCCACCGCGCGCGACCATGCGCGGAATCGCCTCGTTGGCCAGCGCGATGATCTCGTCGCGCCGTTCCCGCAGGATCCTGGCGGCCTCAGCGATGTTGGGCACCCGGTCGAACTGCACTTGCCCCGTCATGACCGAGCGCGTCGCATCGCCGCGGAAGCCGCCTGACGCGCGCACCATCCGCGCCGCATTCGAGCACGCCGCCACGACGGACGGCTCTTCCACCACCATCGGGATCAGGTGATCCCGGCCGTTGATGCGGAAATTCAGGCCCAGAGACAGCGGCAGCGCGAACGTCGAGATGACGTTTTCCGTCATGTGATCGGCGACGCCAAGGTCCAGCGTGCCTTCCCGCAGGTAGCGCTGCGTCGCCGGCGAGAGTCCAAGCTGCCGGGTCAAGGTTCGCCGGCGCTCATGGACCGATTTCTTGTAAAACTCAGCGAAACGGCTCGTGTAACCCGTATGGCTGGCGCTCGGCGGCTCCACCGGCTCCAGGTCCAGGGCGACGGACAGTTCAGCGAGTTGGTGCGGCAACAACGCCTGCGCGCCATCGCTGCGGGCGTGTGCCGGCTGGTCGTGGGTCTCCACGAGGATGATGCTCGCGCCAGCCGCGGCGCTCGCTTTGGCCAGCGGCAGGACCAGATCGCGACGGCCGACGCCATGGGACGGATCGACCGCGACCGGCAGCTTGAGGATGTGGCGCAGGTACGCGACGGCGGCGAGGTCCAGCGTGTTGCGCATCTCGACGTTGGGTCCGGCGATGCCGCGCTCGCAGAACACCACGTACGGGCAACCGTGCCGCAGCAGGTGCTCGCCCGCCAGCAGCCATTCCTCGATGCCCACGCCGCGCGCGCGTTTCAGCAGCGCCGGCCGACCGGTCCGGCCCACCGCCGCCAACAGCGCGAAATTCTGCATGTTGCGCGAGCCGACCTGGATGATGTCCGCGACCTGCGCAACCGCTTCCACGTGCAATTCGCTCATCGCTTCGGTCACGACGCCGAGGCCATGCTCCGCCGCGGCGGCCGCCAGCCACTTCAGCGCTTCATCGCCTTGGCCATTGAAACTGTAGGGCGAGGTGCGCGGCTTGAACGCGCCGCCGCGCAGCATTTGCGCACCCGCCGCAGCGCAGAGGCCGGCGATCGTCTGGATCTGCGACTCCGATTCCACCGCGCACGGGCCGGCGATGAGCACAGTGCGATCGCCGCCCAGCCACACATCCGCGCCCGAACGGCAGCGCACGAGGTACTGCTCCGCCAGCGCGTCAACAAGCGGGTGCGGCGATTTGCGCTCAGCGACATGGGCGACGCCCGGCACGGCGAGAATCAGCTCCGCTGACACGTGCGCCGACTGCGTTTCGACCTCAAACATCCGCGGCCCGCCGGTATCCGGCGTCAGCGCCCGGGTCCACAGCCCAAGGCCTTGCAGCGCCGCGGCAACGGCCTTCTCGTCTGCATCGTCTCGCAACAGGATGACCATCTCGTCCCCTTTAACTCGTTCGCTGCGCCAGCGTTTCAGCAACTGCCACCAACGCCGCGCGCTCGGGGCCATGCCCGGGCAAATCGCGCAACGCAGCGGCCGCATCGTGGGCATATTGCGCCGCAATGCGCCGCGCTTCGGCGATTGCTCCCGTCGAATACAGACCCGCCAACACGTGCTGCTGGGCCTGCTGCCACGTCGCCGCAGCGCGGGCCTGCGCGTCCAAGCCGGCGGCGTGCAGCAGTTCAATATCGCTCAAGTATTCCGGATGGCTGTCCAGCAAGAGCAGCAGCGGCATCGTCACTTTGCCCTCCGCCAGATCGGCGAGCGGCGGCTTCCCAGTCTTCTGCGCGTCGCCGTCGAAATCCAGCGCGTCGTCCGTGAGTTGAAACGCCAAGCCAAGAGCGCCGCCATACGCAACAAGCGCCTCTTCCGTCGCGGCGTCGGCATGACCCGCGCGCGCGCCAGCCCGCATCGCCCAGCGAAAGAGCGCCGCCGTCTTGCCATCGATCACGCGGAAATAGCCGGCGCGGTCCCACGACAAGCTGCGTGCGCGCTGCGCCTGCTCCACCTCGGCGAAGATCATCTGCTCAATCGTCGACAGCGCCAGCGGCACCAGGCCATCGACGCCGGTCGCGCAAATCCGCCGCAGCGCTTCCACGAGCAGCCAATCGCCGGCAAAGATCGAGATTTCATTGCCGTGCAGCACGCGGGCGGTCGGCTGATTGCGCCGCGTGTCGGCCAAATCGACCACATCGTCGTGCAGCAGCGTCGCCGCGTGGACGACTTCAACGGCGACGGCAAGGTCGCGGGCGTTCCTGCGCGCCTGTGGATCGTCGGCGTCCGGGCCAAGTCGCGACGCCAGAAGCGTGCACAGAGGCCGCAGCCGCTTGCCGCCCGCCGCCAGCAGGTGATGCCCGGCGCGCTGCGCCAGCGTCGGCCCGCGGGTTCCCTGAATTTGGCTCTCCACGTCAGCCAGTTGCTCCCGGAGCAGCGCCTGCAGCTCCTGCAGGTGGCGATCGAGCGAGTCCAGTTCAGCGGCGCGCGCCTGTTTGCTGAGCGCGGGCAGCACGCCCAGCGCGGCACTCAGGGACTGAGGCGCGGCGGATGTTTGGCGCGACGGTAAAGCGTTTGATTCCATCGGGTTGCTCTGGAGCCGTGGGAGTCAGTGCTGCGGCGGTTGGTGGCTCGCTGTGGGTTTCAGTCGCGCATGAAGTTTCACTCGCGACTGAAACCTGAGCCAAGACGGTACGCGCTCGCCCGGGTCGTGTCAAGGCGCGCGCCGGTGGCGTCCGGTCAACGGCTGCAACTTCAAGAGGTTGGGCGGGCATGACGGCGGCGCAATTGCGGCGCATACTGCCGTTGTTGCCGCGGAGGCGTCTGATGCGTGCGCTGGTCTTGGTTTGGATCTTGCTGGGGTCGGCAAACGCTGGCGCGCAGCCGTTGCTGGATGAGGACGCGTTGGTGGCCGCGGCGCTGCGCCACGCGCCGGAGTTGACGGCGATTGCCCAACGTTCGCAGGCGGTGGCGTCCCTGGGCAAGCAGTACGTCGGTCTGCCTGACCCGAGCCTGCGGCTGACCGTGACGGGCATCGACCCGATGTTTCGGATGCCGCCGACCGCGATGCTGATGGCGGAGCAGGCGCTGCCGCTGGGCAACGCGCGCGAGGCGGGCGGGCAGGTGGCGCAGGCGCAGGCCACGGCGCTGGCGGCCGAGCAACCGCTGGCGGAGGCTGAGCTGGCGTGGCAAGCGCGGACCGTGTTCGCGGCGTGGCGGTCGGTGCATGTGCGTCGCTCGATCCTGAAGCACCACGTCCGGATGGGCGACGAACTCATCGCGGCGATGACGCGGCAAATGGCGACAGGCGGCGTGTCGGCGTCGCGATTGGCGCGGCTGCAGACGGAAGTGGAGCGGCTGCGCGTGGAGCAGGAGAGCGCGGTGCACTTGACGGCGAATCTGGCTGAGCTGGTGCAGATTTGGCTCGGCGAAACGCCGCTGACCGACCCCGTGCTGACGCTGCCCGACGCGCCGACTCGCGCCGATCGGCCCGTGGACCAACATCCCGTTCTCGCGCGGCTGACGGCGCAGGAAGCGGCGGCCCACGCGCGTGTCGCGGCGGCGCGGGCGGGCTCGGCGTTGACGCTGATGCCGGGCGCGGGGCTGATGACCGGGCCGGACATGCCCATTGGCTTCCTCGTGACGGTTGGCCTCCGCTGGCCCGGTTTTGGCAGCGGTCGGGATCGCATTGACGGCCAGGTCAACGCGGCGCTGGCCGACGGTGCGGCGCTGACGGCGGAGAAACAGTCGCGCACCCGGCGGATTGCCGCCGCGCAAGCGCAGGCGTGGGCGACGTTGCAGGAACTGGACATGCGGCGCGACGGCCTGCGCCATCGGGTCCTGCCGCTGGCGGAGCGCGCGGTGCACGCAGGCCTGCCGGCGGTGGCGTCGGGGGCCGGCGCTGCGGTTGAGCTGGCGGAAGCGGAGCACCGGCTCGTCGACCTGGAATTGCAGTTGCTGGCGTTGGACGATGCGTGGCTGGCGGCGCGTGCGCGTTGGCTGTGGCTGCGCGATGGCGATCCGGAAGGTCAGGCGATGCCGTCCGCGGGCGGTGTGGCCTTGCCGAGCGCCACCGTGCCCGAGCCGACGCCGGGAGGCATGCCCGGCATGTGAGCGCGCATCCGCCCGCGCGACGGTGCATTCAACCGTGGGCGTCGCGGTGCCTGTTCACTGCGCTGTGGCCGCTAGCGGTGCACCCGGGAAATCTCACGCTTCATTTCGCGGTCCTTGATCGCGTCACGGCGGTCATGGTGCTTGCGGCCGGTGCCTACGGCGAGTTCCAACTTCACTTTTGAGCCCATGAAGTAGACGCGCAGCGGCACGCACGCGGCGCCCTTGGACTCAAGCGCGTCGCGCAGGTGCTCAATCTCGCGCTTGTGCAGCAGCAGCTTCCGCGGCCGATCCGGCTCGTGGTTGAACTGGTGCGACCACGGATACTCGGGAATCTGCATGCCAAAGATCAGCGCTTCACCGCCGACCACGCGCACGTGCGCCCCCGAGATCACGCACTTGCCCGCGCGCAGGACTTTGACCTCGGAGCCGTGGAGCTGGATGCCAGCTTCCAGACGCTCGTCGATTTCATAGTCCAGCTCAGCCTTCTTGAAGCTGGCGACGATGCGGATGCCGTCTTTGTCGAATTTCTTGGTTTTCTGGGGCGTCGCCATGGGCCGCGTAGTGTCGCGCAAAACTCCCAGAATCGGAAGCGCAATCGACTGGGCCTAGAAGCCTTCATCCGGCCGCAGAAAGCGCCACTGGCCCGGATTCAGGTCGCCCAGGCGCACGCGCCCGATGCGCACGCGGACCAGGCTGTGCACGTGCAGACCCACGAGCTCGCACATGCGGCGAATCTGGCGTTTCTTGCCTTCGCGCAGGACAAACCGCAGCCGGTCCGGCCCCAGCACGTCGATGTCCGCGGGCTTCAGCGGCTTGCCGTCCAGCACAAGCCCGCCACGCAGCATGTCGACGGCGCGATCGGTGATGCGCCCGGTCACCCGCACGAGGTATTCCTTCTCGATGCCGGAATTCTCGCCGATCAACTGCCGCGCGAGGCGGCCGTCCTGCGTGAACACCAGCAAGCCGCGGCTATCGATGTCAAGCCGTCCGGCGACCGCCAGGCCTTGGAAGTGGCGATTCTGCAAGCGCGGTCCCGGGAACTGCACGTCCTGATTGTCCGGCACGATCAATTCGATCGCCGGCCGATAGCCATCTTCTGGCTGCGCCGAGACCCAGCCGACCGGCTTGTTGAGCAGGATCGTCGCGAGCTGCTGTTGCTGCTGCTGCGCCCGCGCCTCCAGCTCGATTCGCGCGGTCGGCAACGCTTTCGCGCCCACTGCCACGATCTCGCCATCGACGCGCACGAGCCCATCGGCCAGCCATGCATCGGCTTCACGGCGCGAGCACATGCCCCGATCAGCCATCAATTTTGACACGCGAACTATTGCCGTCTCCACAAGCGCCTCCAGCCGCAGGGTAGCCGGGTCGCCTGCCAACAAGCAAGGCGCGCGCTTCTGTGGACAAAGCGGCTGGAGAAGTGCATTTTTCAGGCTTGCGGGGAATCGATTCCGATCTTATCCTCGCCGCCGGGCGTGTGCCCAAAATCGCGGTTTTCTGCCATCTCTGCTCAGCTTTTTCGTCGAGGCACCATGTCGCTTCCCAGCTTTTCCCGCACTCTTCTTCTGGTGAGCGGCCTCGTGCTCGCCCTCTCCGCATCTGCTTGTGGCACCAAAGCTGCTGCTGACGCGGGCGATGACGTCACGACCCAAGGCAATGTGACCGGCGTGAAGCAGGATGCCGGCAACACCGATATCGGTCCCGGCGCTGGCGAAATTGGCGCTGGCTGCACCAAGGACGAAGAGTGCAAGTCGCTCGCGTGTGACACCGGCCTCTGCGCCAAGTCCTGCGCCAACAACGCGGAATGCACCGACGGCGCTGAATGCATCACCGTGAACGGCGGCAACGCGTTCTGCCACAAGCCGACGCACCCCGCTGGCATGGGCCTCTCCTGCTACATGGGCCAGACCTGCGGCAAGGGCTTGAGCTGCCTCGGCGA
>CAINLT010000515.1 GCA_903850505.1 uncultured Myxococcales bacterium
ACACCGCGGCAGCGCCGGTCGCGCCAGATGTCGCTACAGCAGATGTCGCCCCCGCGCCACCACCGGCACCTGCGCCGTTGCCGGTTGTCGCTGCTGCCCCGGATGTGCCACCGCCACCTCCGCCCGCGCCGCCGCCGCGCGTGGTTCGGCCGCTGGAGCCGGTGACGGTTCGCGCCCGTCTGGCGCTGGCGGAAGTGGGCATCGCGCTGGCGGAGGATGCCATTGCGGAGGATGGCGGGACGCTGCGCGTGAACCTGGAAGCGAGCGCGGCGACCGACTACGACCGGCAGTTGCTGGCCCAATGGGCCCTCTGTTTTGGCACGTTGGCGCCCTTTGCCCGCGAGGACGTGCGCATCGTCAATACCGTCGGCGGCGTGCCCGCGCTGAGCGTGACGGCGACGCGGGCCAACATCGAGGCGCTGGCGAACGGGCAGATCGAGACCGCGGATTTTCTCGCGCAGTTGCAAGTGGCCAAGCTGCTGCCGTCGCCGGTTCAGGTGGCGGCCGATCCGGCGCAGCCACAGCCGCAACGCCCTGCCCCGACGCTGCATCCGCGGCCGACGCCCGTGCACCAAGCGCCCCGGTCGATGCGCGCGCCTTCAACGTACCGGACGCGCTAGCCGTTACGGCGTTTGATGGTCGCGGACGAGCGCGAGTTGGACGTCGGCCGTCAGATCCTTCAGACCAAAATGGCCATACGGCGCTGTCGCAAACGTCACTTCGGCCGTTTGGCCCGGCAGTCGGCTGGTCGGCTGCCCGTAAACGATGTCCGCGTAACCGATGATCTCGTCCATCGTCGACCACAGCGCGTAGCGGAAGCCGCCCTCGTAGCCGGAGGTCTGCAGCAGGTCCGTGAGATACGCTGAGCGGCCGGCCACGGCGAGGCCGACGAGCGCGCCGGGGTAGAGGCCGTTTCCGGCGCTGCAGGTCGGCGTGGTCGGCCCGGTCAGGAAGCAGGACGTGAGGCCGAGGTTGGCGCCGGCGATGCCGACGAACGCATCGACGTGATCGGTGAGGGGCGCACCGACTGCGTACGCGCCGCCATCGCCCGGATCGCTGGCGCTGCCGCCAAGCACGACCTTGCGCGCCAGCGTGACACCCATGGAATGCGCGACGATGTCGACCTTCTGCGCCCCGGTGTACGCCAGCACCGCTTCCACGAACTTGCGCAGATGCTGGATATTCTTGCGTGAATGCTCCTGTTGCGCCGCCTGAGCGGCATCCGCCGGCCCCCACGTCGTCGCGTACAGCTCCGCATCCGTGTAGCCGTGCTGCAAGAACCACGCGCGCGAAGCCGTCCAGCCGGTCTGGGCAATGGCCGTGCCCAGCGCCTTGTCGGAGTTGCCGTGGATGAAGATGACTGGATCGTGCGCGAGCGCCTCGCCCGCGTGCGCCCGCCCACCAAAGCTGCCGCCCGTCAGGTCATCGCGCGCCAGATCGGCCACGTCATACTGGTGCGCCGCCAGCCATGCGCGAAAGTCGGCGGTCAGGCCCGCTGTCGCTGCAACGTCGAGATCGGACGCTGCGTCGGCCGCCACGTCAGCCGTTGGCTCAACCTCCGCGTCGCTCGGCGCGGCATCGGCGGCAACGTCGGGCGCGGCGTCAGACAGGGCGGTGTCGCCAACCGATACTTCAACCGTGGCGGTCGCGGCGTCGGAGGCCGTTGTCGCAGATCCACCGCACGCGGCGAGAGACATGGAGAGCGAGAGGATAGCGCGTTTCACGGTGGCTCCGGGGGCAGATGCGGGCGCATCCGGCGCAGCGGTGTCCCACGTCAGGGCTGCGGAGCGCAAGCGGCAAATACGGACGGCGGTTACGGCACCGGCACGGCGCCAAGCACGGGCAGCGAGAGCACGTAGGCAGCCAGCGCGCGGGCGTCGTCCGGGAGCAAACGCTGCTCGGGATGACGCCGCTCGGGCACGACATCCGGTCCCAGTTGCAGCAGCGCCACCACGTAGGCGGGCTCCAGGCGGTCGCGCGCGCCGTCGAGCGTCGGCCCCTTCATCGTGCCGGCGCCATCGCCGACGTGACACGCGCCGCACTGATGCTGGACGTAGAGCGACTTGCCGCGTTCGACGTCGCCGGGAATGAACGCGGGCGCTGGGCCGATCCGCTCATCGCCAAAGACGGTCGTCAGCCACCCCGCAAGGTGCCGCGCTTCGGCTTCGGTCATGCCCAGGACCGGCATCCGCTCGGGTTGATCCATGCGCACGGTCACGGGCACGCGCAGGAATCCCTCCAGCCAGGACTGCCGCAACCGCGCGCCAACGTTGTCCAAGGGCACGCGCGAAACATCCCCGCCCTGCCCGCCAAAACGGTGACAGGAAAGGCAACGGAACCGCGCGACGAGCTGCCCCGTCTCGCCCGGCGGCGGCACGAAAGGCGCCGTCTCGTGCCGCCGCAGCCACGTTTCCGGCGGCGAAGCGGCGTGAACGGAAGCCAGCGCGATGCCGAGCGCCAGCGCTTCGTCGGCGCGCACGTTTGGAAAGGTCGGCATCCGCGCCCGCTGCACCGATGGCACATCAAATGCCGTGGGCTGTTGCACCTTCTGCGCCACCCACGCCGGCACGTCAGCGGGCGGACGCCCACGCGCAGGCAGCGGCAGGTCGGCGACATGCCGGTCGCCGAGGCGATCCAGCGCGGGCGCGGATGGCGGCGCGCGTTTCCCCGCGACGAGGTGACACCCGCCACAGCCCAGATCGACAAACAGCTGCTGGCCTTTGGGCGCGAGCGCCGGCTCCACATCGCCATCGAACTTCTGCCAGGGGAGGACGCCCGTGTCCGGCACCCACTGCTCCGCGGCGTAGGCGGCAATATCCGCGGCGTCCTGCGGCGCGAGACGGAACCCGGGCATCCGCGTGTGCGGGCGCAAGCGGTGGGTGTCCGTCAGGTAGTTCCACAGCCACGCTGGCTGCACTTTCACGCCCGCGAGCCCCAGATCCGGGGCAAAATCGCCGCCGCGATCCTCAAACTTGTGGCACGTCGCGCACCGCAGCCGCGCCAACGTCGACTTTCCACGATCCGCGTCGCCCTGCGGCTCCGCCGGGACCGGCAGCAGCGGTGCGCCCGGCAACGTCCAGAGATACGCGAGCAGCGCCTCGATCTCCGGCTTGGTCAGGCGAAATGTCGGCATCTTGTGCTGGGCGTCCAGCTGCGCCGGGTCGGTCAGCCATGCCCGCACCCAGGCGGGCGCCACCTTGTCGCGCAGGCCGTCGAGCTCCGGCGCGTGGTCAGGCGGCGCGATTCCTGGAATGGTGTGACAGCCGCTGCAACCGCGATCGAACAGCGCTTTGCGGCCGGTGGCGACCGTGGCGATTGGCGCGTTGGTGCCCAGGTGACACGCGCCGCACGCGGCGTCCCGTTCCGCCTTGCTGAAGAGAGGCCGTTCCCAATCCGGCGCGGCGTTGTGCGCAGCGTTGGCGCTCGTGGCCAGACCTTGGCCGCCGTGGCAGGGCGTGCAGCCGAATCGCTCAACAGGATGGCGATCGAGCATCGCGCCCGGGTGTTTGGCCTCGTCGTGGCAGGTCACGCAGCGGTCGACAACGCCGAGCGCCGGCACGAGGCGCTGGTCGATGGTCAAGGGCCGATGCACCTCGCGCGCGACGGCGATCCCGACCAGCACGACGATCGCGACGGAGGCTGCGGCAAAAACGGCGTGTAGCCACCGGTCGTCGCGCGGCGTCATGGCGCACCTTCCCGATGGGCGCAGTTCCACATCAATTCGGCCACCACATCAGCGCCCACGCCGGGCCGCGAAACAACGTGCCGATCACGGTCACCACGGCAAAGAACGTCATCAGGGCGAGAAAGAGGCCGGAAGCCACCCGCCGCTCGCGGGGAAAATAGCGGCCGACGCCGTCCATGTGCCGGTCGAAGAACGGCACCGCGCAGAGGCCAAGGACCGTGATCGCGGGCACGAAGACACCGCCCCAGAAAGCCGACCAATGCGCCAGTTCCTGGATCCCCAGAAAATACCAGGGCGCCTTGGCCGGATTGGGCGTGCGCGATGGATCGGCGAGCGGCTCCAGCGGCGCGTTGGCGACAAGCGCGAGGAGCAGCAGGACGGCCGTCGTCAGCAGGCCGACGATCAGCTCGCGATAGACAAGGTGCGGCCACGACGGCAGGAGGCGATGGCCTTCCTTGGTGCGATCCGAGGCGGGATCATGCTCGGACGTGACGAGCCCGCCGTCTTTGCGCACGCGGAAAAGATGGAAGCCGACGATGCCAAACAGCAGGAGTGGCAGCAGCACGCAATGCAGCACGTAGAACCGCAGCAGCGCCGCCTCGCCGACGGTCATGTCGCCCAGCAGGAGCACGCGCAGCGGTTGGCCCAGCCACGGAATCGCGCCGGCCATGTTGGCGCCCACCGTGACCGCCCAGTACGCGAGCTGGTCCCACGGCAGCAGATAGCCCGTGAACGACAGCGCCAGCGTCAGCACCCACAGCCCCACGCCCGCGACCCAGTTGGCCTCGCGCGGCGGTTTGTAGCCGCCCGACAGGAACACGCGGAGCATGTGCAGCGTGACGATCGCCACCATCGCGTGCGCGCCCCAGCGGTGCAGGTTGCGCGTGATCACGCCAAACGGCACGACGAACGCGAGGTCCTTCATCGACCGCCAGGCCACGTCCGGATGCGGGTAGTAGTAGAACATCAGGTAGACGCCGGTCGCGGTCAGCATCCCCGCGAGCACGACGGCGATCACTCCGAGCGCCCAGGTTGCGCGAAACCTCAGCGAAGCGGGCCGCACCTTGGGCGAATGGATGTGCAGCGTGATGGACGAGACCATCGCCTTGACGGCGGCGCGCTCATCCTTGGGCCAGCCCACGCGGAAGAGCGACGCGCGGACGTGCTTGACCAACTCGCGCATCCGCTAGCCCACCTTGGTGCGGTGATCGGCTTCAACGGGCGCGCCGAGATCGACGACCAGCCGTCCGCGGCGGTCCTGGTCGACGCGGACGAAGTGCAGCGACGCGGGCGCGGGACCGGCGAGGACCTTGCCTTCCGCGTCGTAGCGGCTGCCGTGACACGGACAGATGAAGCCGCCGCTCGCGCGATCGCTGCGCACGGTACAGCCAAGGTGCGTGCAGGTGGCGGAGAGCGCGCGCATGCCTTTGGCGTCGCGGAGAATGAAGACGCCGGCGTCCTCGACGTAGACTGGCTCGCCGGGCGGAAAACGCGCCAATTCGCCCAGCACGCGCCGCTGCGCTGGACCGTAGGAAACAGGCGCCTTGGCAAAACGCAGCGTTGAACCCGCGGCTTCCAGCGTCGCGACGCCAAGGGCAGCACAGCCGACTTTCCAGAGGAAATCGCGGCGATCGGCGCCCGGTTCAGCGCCCGCTTCCGGCGGATCTTGCGGTTCTTTGGCCACGTTTGTCCTCACTGCAGCTTGACGTCAACATGCGCTGGCTGACCCGCGGCGACCGTGACCTGCACGTCCTGCGCCTTGAGCTTCTCGTGCCAGACGCCCAGCGTGTAGTTGCCCGGCGGCAGGCCGTCGAGCTTGAAGTTGCCCGCCTTGTCGCTCACGGCGAACCACGGCGTGTCGAGCACGACGATGAACGCGATCATGTCGTCGTGCACGCGGCAGAGCTGGCGGTACGTGCCGGTCTTGGTGAACGTGTGCGCCTTCTTCTGGCCCTGCGGCCAGGTGCCGAGGTCATACTTGTCGCCATCGACAGTGAAGACGTTGTGCGCGACGGGATCCGAGTTCAGGAACTCCACCGTCCAATCCTTCTGGATCGGCAGGACGCGCGGGACAAAGACCAGGCCTTTCTGGTCCATCGTCACGGATTTTTTGACGACGGGAGCCGGCGGCCCCTGTTTCACGAACACCACGACGTTGGCGCGGAACTTGGGCACGGGCGCCTGAACCGTGCCGGAGATCGCGTCGGCAAACGCCGGGAGAGAACTGAGCCCGCAGGCGAGGATGGCAAAGAGGCGGATAGACATGGCTGGCTCCTAGAACGCGGTCGAAAACGATAGGGTCGCCGAGCGGAAATCCGCGCTCGTGTTGGGATCGGCGCCGACATCGCCTTCGACGCGCAGCACCACGTTGGGCCGGACCACGGCGGTCACCAGCAGCGAACCGAGCCAGCCGGTATCGATCTGCGCGCTGTGATCCAGCCGCGACATCTCAAAGCGCGCGGTCGGGAAGAAGACCGCGTGCGCCATCCAGGTCAGCTCGGCCATCAGCAGGTCCATCTGCATCGGCTTGTTCAGATCCGCGGTCGGCTGATCGTGGTGCTCGCGAACAGCGACGACGTCCAGCAGCAGGTCGTCAAACGTCGCGTGGAGGTCAGCGCCGACGCGCAGGAAGTCGTCATCGTGCGTGCCCTCGATGGACGCCCGACCGGTGTAGACCGACGCACCGATCAGCAGGCTGCGCTCGGACCACGGCGCGCCGGTCGCTTCGGCTTCGAGGCCGTCCAGGCGCATGCCGCCAAACTTGTATTCGACCCGGGCATAGACGTCCTTGCGCAGGTAACGGATGCCCGCGGCATTGTCGACGACGCCCGCATCCCAGCCAAGGCGGCCGATGGCGACGCCGGACAGCTCCAGCCCCGTCTGATTGGGCTCGGGCATCCACGGATTGGCGCCGACGGACGTCGTGACCAAGCGCAGTTGGTGCATGAACAGGCCGCGGTGGATCGAGACGCCGTGCAGGGACGGCTCAAACCGGCCCATGCGGATGTGCAGCGCGGTCGGCCCCGCGGGCGTGAGCGTGAGCCAGCCGCGCTCGACGGAAATCGGCTCGTGGCCGCCAACGTCAACCGAGGCGAAGACCGAGGCGAAATCGCCCATTGCGCCACCTCCACGCATGCCGACGTGACCGCCCAAGGTGTCCAGCCCCAACTTGCCGGTGTTGGCCGCCGGCATCTCCATCCCAGCCATCGCCGCTGGCGCCGGTGCGCCGACGACGTTCATGTGCTCCTCCGGATGCGGCCCAAACGTCGCCTTGCCATCGACGACGAGCGAGAGTGGCAGCGTGCCCGCGATCTCGCCCGGCCACACGGCCTTGGGCCACAGGTCTTTTTGCGCGTCGTTGCCCAGCGCGACCGGCTCCTCCTTGACTGCGGTGGTGTCGCCGCCGCCCGGAAAGCGGAAGCCATTGCGGCGGAACGCCTCGCCAAATGGCGTGAGGCGCGGAAACGCGATGTGACACGTCTGGCAGGAGGTCTGGTAGCGGCGGGCGAACGCGGGAATGGCGTAAGCGGAGGTCGCAGAGCCAAACACGACGAGCACAATCAGCCAGGATGCGAGGCGAAGTACGGGCGCGGACATGGGCGGCTCCTGAACCGGGATGACGAAAACGCCAGCGATATGTGCGCGCGGCGCGACACGTCGGACCGGCCCTTCCACCGGGCTCGTCCTCGGAAGCGGAGCGTAGCCGCGTTGCCGATCGCACGCCTTGCCGGCTGTCATGATCGCACTTGATCTGCGTCAAATCGCGGCTTGAACTTGAACATCTCTGCGGGTGAATCCAGCCGCGAATGGTCCGTTGAACGCCACGCCATCAAGTGACGCGGTGCGCGAACGGGTTCACAATCGCTGCGCAAACGAAGGTGATGTCATGCAAAACGAAATCCCCGAAATCAAGGTCG
The DNA here is from genome assembly GCA_903850505.1 of uncultured Myxococcales bacterium. Lineage (GTDB taxonomy): Bacteria > Myxococcota_A > UBA9042 > UBA9042 > UBA9042 > CAIYBN01. The sequence goes on from CAINLT010000515.1 coordinate 7,603, forward strand.
ATGCCCTCGTACCGCCAGAGATGGCGGCGAAAGCGGAGGACGTCGGCGTCAAGAAGGCGCAGTTGGACGCGCTGGACATGTTCGCGCTCGCTGTCCTCGCTGGCGCCTTCATCGCCATGGGCGCGGTCTTTGCCACAACCGTCACCTCCGGCGGCATCGCCGTGAAAGCCGCCGACGGCACCACCGCCCTCACCACCGGTCTCCCGTGGGGCATCACGCGACTGCTCGGCGGCTTGGCGTTTTCCCTCGGGCTCATCCTCGTCGTCATCGGCGGCGCGGAGCTGTTCACCGGCAACAACCTGATCGTCATGGCATGGACGTCCCGCAAGGTCAGCACGACCGCGCTCCTGCGCAACTGGGCCATCGTCTACGCCGGCAACTTCGTCGGCGCGTTGGCCACGGCGGCGCTGATGTTCATCAGCAAGCAGTACCTCTTCGCGTCCGGCGCCGTCGGCGCGAATGCCCTCAACACCGCCAACACCAAGGTCGGCTATGACTTCGGCCAAGCCTTCGCGCTCGGCATCCTCTGCAACGCGCTCGTCTGCATGGCGGTCTGGCTGTGCTACTCCGCGCGCAGCACGGGAGACAAGGTCCTCGCCATCGTCTTCCCCGTCACCGCGTTCGTCGCCGCGGGCTTTGAGCACAGCATCGCCAACATGTACTTCATCCCCATGGGTTTGTTCATCAAGGACTTCGCCAGCGGCGATTTCTGGCGGCTCATCGGCAGCTCCCCGGACAAGTTCGCCAACCTGACGTGGCGCAACTTCTTCGTCGCCAACCTCCTGCCCGTCACGCTTGGCAACCTGGTCGGCGGCGCGGTCATGGTCGGCGCCATCTATTGGTTCGTGTACCTGCGCAAGAAGGTCAAAGGCGTTGCCCGCTGACGTCGCGGCAAATCTTGTCGCCGGACGCGCCAACGCGTAGCCTCGCGCCCTGCTGCCGCCTCTACATCGCCGAGGCGGTCTGCCCCGATGCTCCTGCAATACATCGCGATTCTGGAGAAGAAATGACAGGTTCACCGGAAACTCCGCGTCCTGATCCCACGACGCTGCCGCCGTGGCAACGCGCGCTGGAGGCCCTGCCGGAGCTGGCGCTGAGCGGCCTGACCTCGCGGCTCTGGCTGCGCTGGGGCATGTACGTTGCAGTGCTGGCGGCGCTCGTGGTCAGCGCGACGGTCGTCGTTGGCACGTGGCGAATCATCCGCACGCCGTACCCGGTCGAGTGCGTGGAAGCCGGCATGGTGCAGATGGTGGACCGCGTGCTGCAGGACAAGCCGCTGTACACGCAGCCGCAGCTCGATTACTCGCCGTATCCGTACGGTCCCGCGATGTTCCACCTCGCCGCGGCGATGGTGCGCGCGGGTGCGGATCCGCTCATGGCCCTGCGCTGGCTGAACGCGCTGGGCATGTTGGGGGCGTGCCTGGCGACGCTGCTTCTGGCGCGATCCTGGCGGGCGAGCTGGCCGATCGCGCTGATCGCCGGCCTCTGGCCGCTGCTGAGCAATGAGATTACCGGCATTTTCCTGGGCGTCGCGCACTCGGACGGGCCCTATCTGGCGTTTCTCCTGCTCGGTCTTCTCACGCTGTTCCGGAGTGCAACGTGGCGCGGCGCGGTGCTCGCTGGCGTGTTCTTTGGCCTGGCGATTCCGTTCAAGCAGTCCGCGCTCATGTACGGCGCGGTCCTCGGCGCGGCGTGGCTGACCGTCAACTGGCGGCAGGCGCTGATCTTCGGCGCCGCGACGCTGGCGTCCGCCGCGCCCACGCTCTTGCCGCCGATTCTGCACGGCGACACCTGGGCGCAGTTCTGGCTGTTCAAGTTTGCGTCCGACTTTCCTTTCCATCCCCTGTCCATCGCGATTTTTGGTCGCGGGCTGCTGGGCCGGGAAGCGATCGCGGCGGTCGTGACGCTCATCGGGATCGCGTTGGCGATGCACAACGGCCAGAGCGAGCGCGCGCGGCGGATGCTGGCGATTGTCGTGGCGACGTGGCTCCCGTCGCAGCTGTTGGTGATGGGCGTTGCGTACGCCAACAGCTTCTATCCGGCAGCGGCGGTCATCGGCGCGGGCCTGGCGATGGGCATGACGGAATTGACGCAAGCCATGCCATCTGAAGGCAGGCGGGCGCGGCTGCTGCTCGGGTGCCTGCCGCTCATCACGCTGTTCCAGGTGGCCGCGCTGGTGCACGACACGGGCAAGTACGCAGGCACTCCGGAAACGAACGCCGCGTGGCAAAGCTACGTGGCATGGCTGCGCGCGGCGCCGGGCGAGGTCATCGTCACGGACGATCGCTGGACGCCGCGGTTTACGCAGCATCCGCTCACGGCTTCGGACACCGTCGTGGGCGCGCTCGGGGTCGCGCCGCATCAAGGCAAGGATGAGGCAGCGCGGCTGACCGCGGCGATCCTCAAGAAGATCAAGGATGACCGGCCGATCGCGGTGGTCACGTTCAGTTGGCCCGGCAAGGTGGAGGCGGACGGCGACTACGTGTACGTCGGACCGCTCAACACCGTCGCGCAATGGGGTCCGGCGATCGGCACGGCGGGCTACGTCTGGCAGGTATTTTTGCGCAAGGACCACGCCAACCAGATTCAAGCGCGGTCGCAAACCGTGATGGAACGGCTGCAGCACGGTGAAACGATTGGCTGGCCGGTGCCGCCAACCAAGTAGCGTCAGGGACTTTCAGGCGCCATGGCCTTGCCCGAAACCCCGCACGCGCGCACACTTCGCGCGCGCCCATTGGCGCATGAGCCAGCCATGACCCGCCCGCCGCAGAACAAGCCCGCCTCCCATCGCCCGCCGAACGACCGTGCGCAGCCGCACCGTCCGACCCAGACGCGCCCGCAGCAGAGCCGCCCGCGGCCCCAACAGACGCCGACCGCCCTGCCCGACCACCTGCCGCGCTATCCCGGTTTCGTGACGATCGTGCTGCGTGCCGGCACGGCGACGCCGGTGCTGTCCGGTCACCCGTGGCTGTTCAGCGGCGCGATTGGCCATGTGGTTCCGCCCGAGGGCACGGTCGCCGAGTCCGGCCAAGCCTGCGCGGTTTTTGACCCGCACGGTCGCTATCTCGGCCACGGCACGTATCACCCGCAGAGCCAGATCGCGGTGCGCCTCGTGGAAGCGGGCATGGACGGCCTGGAGCCGGCGACCCTCCCCGACGGTCCCACGATCGTCACCAAGCGGCTGGAACGCGCCACGGGTCTGCGCCGCGACGTCGGCCTGCCGTCGGCGGAAACCGACGCGTATCGCCTCATCAACAGCGAAGGCGATGGCCTGCCGGGCGTCGTCATCGATCGCTTCGCCGATGGCGCGGTCGTGCAAATCACGACGGCCGGTGCGGCGCGCTGGCAGCAGCCGATCCTCGACTGGCTGCGCGCGAACGGCTGCGCGTGGGTGCTCGTGCGCGTTCCCAATGACGTGCATCCGGCTGAAGGCCTCGTCGCGGGTCACACTGCGTCGTCGGGCGAAGTGCCGGCTGAAGTCATCGTGCGCCACAACGGCCTGCAGCTCCGCGTTGAACCGGGTGGCCAGAAGACCGGCATGTACGCCGATCAGCGCCCCAACCACGCGCGCGTCGCGGAGCTGGCGAAGGGCCGCTTTGTGCTCGACACGTACAGCCACGTCGGCGGTTTTGGCCTGCATGCTGCGCGTGCCGGCGCCAAGCGCGTCGTGTGCGTGGACG
>CAINLT010000516.1 GCA_903850505.1 uncultured Myxococcales bacterium
AGACTTCGGAGCTGAAGAGCGCGATCCGCGGCAAGCTCGCGCACCCGTTGTATGGTGCGATCGAACCGCAGGCCAGTCCCGGTATTCAGTTTCACGTCGGTCGGGGGCGCTGGATCGTCTTCTATTTGGGGCTGCCGCCGGTCGGCGGGCCGCGCATTGAGCCCCTTGTGCCGGTGCTGACGCATACCCAGGTCGACGTGGGCGCAAAGCGTGTGTACGCACAAACGGTCCGAGCCTCGTCCAATCCGGGTCTGTACTTCCAGTTTCCGGCCGACACCGACTTCATCGACCTGCAATCCGTTTTCTCGCCCGTCCTGCTGAAATTCAAGGAGACTGGACGCGCCGATCCCCTAAGCGTTGCACCGGTACGGCCTGCTTTTTGGGACCTTGTGGACCTCTCCGAGGTGTCAGCGAACCCGACGGATTTGGGCCGGGTCGAGGTCACGCTGTTTGGCGGCGTGTTGGTCCGACTGGGCTATGCGGCGGAGGCAACGGAGTCGTTGGGGGAAGCGCTCATCGAGACGTGGCCGAACGTGCCGTTTTCGTGGTGGAAGTCGACTTGGCTGACCGCGATCACTCCCGAATCGAAGAACGGCACTGCGACGCCGCTCACGGAAGTTGCCTTCGATGTACTTGGTGGCAACGGCCGAGTCTGGACGACGTCTCACGTGGAATTGGAGAATGGTCAGGCGAAGACGATTCCACTCGGGCCGGGCAAAGGCGATCGCCGCGTGCAATGCCGCGGCCGCGTTCGCGCGCTCGGACTCGACACAGGCACCGGTTTTGGCCTCATGCTGTGCGACTCAACGCCAATCGGGCACCTGTCGAGTGAGACGCGCGGCGGCGCGCGCGCAGGTGTCGACTTTGGCACCTCACGGAGCACCGTTGTCGTCCAAGGTGGCGGAGAACTCGTCTTTCCGAAGGCAGCGTTCCTCGACCAAGCAACGTTCGCGACGTCCACCCGCAACTTGGAATGGCTGGCTGATGCTCTGCCGATTACTACAGCCCCGGCGTACGCGTCTGAGGCTGCGGCGCCAGTCCTAGGGAGCCGGGCGACACCAAACGCCAGCGATGCACAAGGCACCTCCTTCCTGGTCGTAGAAAGTCAACTGTTACGTCGCAAAACCGCGCTTGGCGGGCTTTCCAAGCCGATGTGCGACTACACGATTCGCCCGGCGCATACGAGTCGGAAGTCCCTCGATGGCGATCGCACTTTGGAATTTATCCGCGACATGAAGTGGGACACGTCCGAACTCGGGCAGGAGCGGCGCGTAGAGTATTTGTCGACGCTCCTACTTTTGGCGGCCGCGGAAGCAGCCTCCCGCTGTGCGGCGCACTCGTTGAACATCCAGTACACGTACCCGCTGGCGTTCGAGAAGACGCAGCTTGACGATCTGACTGCGGCCTATCGCGAGGCGACGCGACGCGTGGAGGCGTGGACTGGGGTTGCGATCAAGTTGGATGAGAAGCCGGTCTCCGAGTCGATCGCCGGACTGCGGAGCCTGGACGAACGCGGTGGACAGTGGCAACTCACGGTCGACATCGGCGGCGGAACCACGGATTTTGCCCTCTGGCACATGGAAGGGAGCCGGCCTGTCGTTCTTGCCGCGGACAGCGTGGAGTTCGCTGGCGACTTGCTGTTGGATCCGGCTGGACGCGTTCACACGGACGGGCGCGAGTACGCAGAATTCGCGATTCACGAGGGGGTGTTCCTGCAGCAGTCGCTGTCCAAAGCGCGCACCTCCAAGCCCAAGGAGTACGCTGGCTACCTGTCGGCGCTTGGGCTTTGGCGGTCCTTGATTGCGGAATACGCCGCACGCTTGGTCGCTGGTGCCGTTATCCAGCAACTGCAATCCAAGGCCGTCAGTACCGGTGACATGCGCCTCTCCGTCGTTGCGTTGGGCGGTGGTTGGAATGCGCTGGACGGCTACACCAACAACAAAACCGCCGGTAGCTTCGCCGCCGATCACACTGAACAGAAGAAGCTGTCGACTGAAATTGACGAGCGGATTCAGGTGCTAATGAAGGGCGTGAAGTCTGCGGGGGCGCTGGCGAGGCTTACGGTTGATGACCTGGGAGCTGCCCTGCTGCGCGAGACGCCCACGAGTGATGGGTCCGTGCGCACCGCGTCTGGAGCGCGAATTCCGCGGGAGAAAATCGCGATCGCCTTTGGCTTGCTCAAGGCCGCCGAACG
>CAINLT010000517.1 GCA_903850505.1 uncultured Myxococcales bacterium
CGTGACTGACGCGCGACACGATGCGCAACGTGTGGACCGGCTCGTGCTGGGCCGCGGGCGCACGGCGAGCCGTCACGCACGCCGGTGCTGGAGCTGGCGAACCGGAAGTCGCGTCGGACATGGCTCGTGATCACTCACCGACGCCTTGAAACGACAGGTGAACTCCGTTGGGGATCGGGTGGCATCATCGCCATGTCCGTCGGCAACCGTGCCCTCCCGAGTTCCTGCTGAGCGTTTCGGACTGGTCATGGCACGCAGACCCGAGGCCGATTGCGTTCCACATGTCGCCTCCGTCATTCCCGCTTGACCAGGTGCTTGCGAATCGCCTTGAGCTCCCACTCGCGCGCTTCGTCCGCTTGCGGGTAGGCCATCTGCAGCGCTTGGAGCGCGTCGAGGACGACCTGCGACACAATCAAGTGCGCGTTGCGCTTGTCATCCGCCGGCACGACATACCACGGCGAATGGGCGGTGCTCGTCGCGCCCAGGCACAGTTCATACGCCTTCTGATACGGCGTCCAAAGCTTGCGCTGCTCGATATCGGAGACGTTGAACTTCCAATTTCGCTCCGCGTCATCGATGCGGCGGAGCAGGCGTTTGCGTTGTTCGTTCTTGGACAGATGCAGGAAAAACTTGAGGATGCGCGTGCCGTTGTGGTGCAGATGATGCTCCAGGTCGGTGATGGACCGGTAGCGCTGCTGCCAAAGGTGGTCGCTGTGACCCACTTCCTGGGGCAGGCCTTCGCCTTGCAGAATCTCTGGTTGCACGCGGACGATCAGCACTTCCTCGTAGTACGAACGGTTGAAGATGCCGATGTGGCCGCGTTCCGGCAGACGCTGCGTGGTTCGCCACAGAAAGTCGTGCTCCAGCTCGGCAGCGCTTGGGTGCTTGAAGCTGAACACCTGGCAGCCCTGTGGATTGACGCCGGACATCACGTGTTTGATGCAGCGGTCCTTGCCGGCCGTGTCCATCCCTTGAAAAATCAGCAACAGTGAGTGGGTGTTGTTGCTGTAGAGCAGGTTCTGCTGCTCCATGAGCTCCTCGACGTGCTCCCCGATGCGTCGGCGATAGTCTCTGTGCGAGTCGTAGAGGGGCTTGACGTCGGTCGGGCGCGCCGACAAGTCGACTTCCTCCTCTGGTGCGACGCGAAACTTATCACAATCAATAGTCATTTACCTGTCTCCTGCGGCACGGGTTGCGTGGTGGACACTGGCGCCTTGCCGACCAGCCAGTGGTTCATTGCGACGTTGAGCGCGTCGTTCACGAGCAGACACGCCACCTGCGCGGATTTTGGCGCGTGCGCCCGCATCGCGACCCCGTTCGCCGCAATGCAGCGCGTGTGTTCGACCATCGAGGCACGAAGCGGGAAGATCCCGACCAGTCAGCCCTTCGCTCAAGGTAGGTCAGTCCGGCACCCTTGCCACAACGTCGTCCGTCCGTGCGCGAACGCGTTGGCCGCCGACCCAGCACACAATCGTGACTTGACGCTACGCCGTGCGTGCGCGACTGTCTCCTCTCTCGCCAGACGGTGCACTGCTTGTCCATCCGCGCCCGCCTCCGCCCGCTGCTGATTCTGCTTCTCCTCCTCGTCGCCGCGCCGGCACGCGGGCAGGTGCCGGAATGGCTGGGCGACAAGCCGACCCTGCATCCCGACGATCTCGCCAAGAAGGTCATCGGTTCATACCCGACCGGCATCCCGTTCGTCGACTACGACCCCGACACGGGCTGGGGGATCGGCGCCCGCGGCTACTACTACTGGAACGGCGACCATTCCGACCCGTTCTTTGCCTACACGCCCTACCGCCATCGCCTGATGGTGCAGGCTTATGCGACGTCACGCGGCTTTCAGGACCACCAGATCGATTGGGAATGGCTGTATGCGGTGAATTCCCC
>CAINLT010000518.1 GCA_903850505.1 uncultured Myxococcales bacterium
GGCAGCGCCGCCAGCAGCCCACAGAGCGCGGCCTCGGCCACGGTGCGCCACGGCGCGGGCGGCCGGACGGTCAGCAGCGCGAGCGCGACGGCAAGAGTCGCCCAGCCGCCGACGAAGATGTGCAGCGTCGTCGCGGCGCCGAGACAAAGAGCCGCCGTGCGCAGGCGCGTGTCAGCGGCGGCATCGATGGCAAACAGCACGAACGCGTAGGCGAAAACCTTGGTCTCAAACTGGCCGAACAGCCACTCGCCGGCAAACAGCGACTGGCCAAGCCAGAGGAACAGCGCCATCGCCAGCACGGCCTCGCCCACGCGCAGGCCGAGGCGCCCCAGCAAGCGGGCCACCGCGCCGGTCAGCAGCCAGAAGCCCAGGAGCCGACCGACGATGGCGAGCGGCACCAACGGCAGCGTCGCGGTCAGCGGCCAAATCAGCCACTGAAACGGCAAGCGCGGGCCGGGCGGCTGGCCGAGGAACCAGTCGCCGGGAATGTACTGCGGGTCGGCAAGGCGGCGCGCGGCTTGCAGCGTGTCGATTTCATTGCCGCTCATGGCGCGATGGAGCGCAAACTGCAGCGCCACCAGCAAGAACAGCGGCCAGTGGAGGCGCGACGGAATCAGCGCGTTGCGGGCGAACTGCTTGAAGTTGGATTCGCCGGGCATGCCACCTCGCGCCGTCCAAGGCTGCCCGAATCTACGCCATTTCGTGCGGCCAAGCGGCGGTGGCGAGTCTGAACGGCCGGGGATCGCCCGTCAACCGCGCGGCGTCGCGCGGCGTCGCTTGACGCGTCCCAACCGTCACCCCAGACTTCAGCCGCGGTGCGCGCTTGCCCTGCCGGATTGCCGATGGAACGTCTGCTGTTGGTCGATCTGCTGCGCACCGTGAGCATCGGCCTGGTGCTCGCCGTCCACCTGCACGGCTCCGGTCGCATCGACACCCACGCCAGCGGCCGCTGGAATGCCCTCGCGGAGAACGGATCCTACGGCGTCTACGTCTTCTTCGTGCTCTCCGGCTTCCTCATCTCGCGGCAAATCTTCGCCAAGGACTTCAGCCGCCGCGCCGACGCCGTGCGGTTCTGGGTCCGACGCGTCGCCCGCATCTGGCCGCTTGTCGCCCTGACCTGCCTCATCGGCGCGACGATGCTCGCCGCGGTCGCCAACAGCCCCGCCAGCGCGTTCTGCTTCCGCCGCGTCGACAGCCGCTTGGACCTCACGTTCTGGCTCTCCATTCCCACGTTCACGCTCAACTGGCTGCGCATCCTCCGCTCCAACGTCGTCGGCGGCTGGGGCTTGCATTGGGACATCCTGTGGTCGCTGGCGATCGAGGAGCAGTTCTACCTCTTCTATCCGCTGCTGGTGCTGCTCGCGCGGCCGCGGTGGAAGTTGCTGGTCGGCCTGCTCGCGCTCGTCGCAGCGGGTGGGCTGTTTGACGCATTTCTGTACCACCAGGGGCTGCGCTCGTTCCTGTGGCTGACGACGAACTCCGCGATGGGTTTTGCCAGCCTCGCGCTCGGCTGCCTCGCCTTTCTCGCCTACCAGCGGCTGGGCACCCTGCCCGTCGCGCGCCGCCTCCGCTGGCCGGCGCTGGCGCTGGGGACGACGCTGGCGGTGCTCAGCTACCGCAAGCTCAGCTTGTCCGACCCGCTGAACTGCATCGCCGGGCCGCTGCTCCTGAGCCTCGGCGTGGCGACAATCGTGGCGTTCTGCGCCGACTTGCTGGGCACGTACCGCGAAGGTCAGCCGCGGAGTTGGCTGGTCCTGCCCGGCAAGCTGAGTTTCGCGTGCTACCTGCTGCACCCGCTCGCGCTGTTCCTGTTGTGGCAGCCGCTGACGGGCCAGAATGTGTGGCTGGCGTTCGCCGCGCTGAGCGCAGCGACAGTCGGCCTCGCGCAGCTGTCCTGGACGCTGTTTGAGGAGCCGGCGCGCAAGGCGATCCTGCGGCGCCTGATGCCGCGCGTCGCCGCCTAGCGCGCCGTGCAGCAACAACCCGTCGTGCGGGACGCTTGTCCCGGGATCGCCGAGTGCGCCCACTGCGCGATACGTCCGGCGAGGCACGGCTGGGACCTGGTCGATTTGTTCGCGCACGATCCCTAACCCTGCGATCAGCCTGAATTCGAAGATTTGTGTGACACATCCGCACGGATTGTTGCGAACTGCAAAGACCACGCACGCACGCCGCGCGCGCTCGCCCATCCGAACGTCCACGAAGATCGCGAAATATACATTTCTTTTCAAGCACGTATGCGGCGATCCCCGGCAATCCGAATACGCGAAGGCGCGGACCTCAGAGCCGCAGAAGTGTTAGAATCTGCGAATAAATTGGTGCAAAGGTAAATATTCGTCCATGGCTGACCGGCAGGTGGATCCTACAGACAGGAGGATCCAGTGGGACAGCCGCGTCAAAAACTCAGCCAGACCCAGCAAGGCTTTCCCTGGCGGACGCCCGCGGTGCTGATCCTTGGGATCACGCTCGGCGCGCTGGTCGGTCGGACGCTCGCGGCAACGCCGCAGGTGCCCGTGGCGCCGACGCCCGCGCAGGTGCTGGTGCGCGCCTCCGCGGTGGGGCTCGCGCATCCGATCCTGGCATGCACCAGCAATGGCCCGATGCCGCCGCAGCTCACGGCCCTGCAGCAGGAAGTGGTGGGCACGCTGGACAGCGCGCGCAAGCAAGGCCTGACACGCGCCGGCGTCTACGTTGCCGACCTGGAGGCCTGCCAATCGTTCAGCATCGGCCCGGAAGAGCGGTTCCATCCGGCGAGCATGCTGAAGCTGCCGATCGCGATGGCGTGGCTGCGGCGGCTGGGCACGGACCCGGCAGCGCTCCAACAGCAGGTGAAGTACGACGTGGCGACGCCGTTTGATCCGCACGAGGACGCCAACGCGCCGGAGGCGCTGAAGCCCGGCGAATCGTACACGATCGAGGTGCTGCTCAAGCACATGCTCATCGACTCGCGCAACGACGCGAAGTGGCTGCTGGGCAAGCACCTGCCGCCCGAGCAGTTTGACGCGGTCTGGCGCGACCTGGGCCTGACGCCGCCGGACATGAAGCACGATGTGGCGTTGCGCGCCAAGGACGTGGCCTCGTTGCTGGAGGCGCTGTACGACGGCACGGCGATGGGGCAGCAGGCGTCCGAACTGGCGCTCAAATGGCTGGCGGCGGCGACGTGGCACGACGGCCTCATGGGCCAACTGCCGCCGGATGCGGTCGTCGCGCATAAGTATGGCCGGCGCGGTCTGTCCGCGGCTGGTCTGCCGAGCGACATCGCGCAGCGCGACGCGAACGGGAAAGTGATCGAGGTCCCGCCACAGCCCGGTCAGCCGTCCATCCAGCTGTCCGATTGCGGCATCCTGTACCGGCCGGGCCACCCGATGCTCGTGTGCGCGATGACGGAAGGGCTCAATGAGGCGATCGCGACGGAGACGCTGCAGAAAGTCGGGAAGCTGGTCTGGGAGTGGCGGCAGGACTGATCGCGGCTGCGGTCAAGGCTCCGCGGTGAAGTCGACGAGCGGCTTGAGGCCTTCAAGCCGCCCCGTATGGGCAAAGATCAGCGTCTTCACCGGGAGGTGCGCCGCCGCCAAGCGCGCCGGCAGGGCCTTGACCGACGCGCGATTCTGCTCCGCGCTGTCGCTGAACACCTTCGGCGCGGGCCGCACTTTGCCGTCCTTGGACGCGCCGGCGCTGTCGCCGAGGAACAGCGCGCCATCGACCCAGAACGCAGCGCTGCCGCCCGTGTGCCCCGGAATCGCCAAGACATGCACCGCGCGGTTGCCGACCTGGACAACCTCGCCATCGACAAGCCCGCGCGTCACGAGCACGCCGGTCGGCTTCACCGGCATCATGCCCGTCAGGATGCCATGCGCGCCTTCGCGGCCCTCCGCCAGCGCGACGTCCGCCTGCAGCACGTAGGTCTTGGCGTCGGGAAACAGCGGCACGGCGGCCACGTGGTCGCGGTGGCCATGCGTCAGGAAGATGGCGACAACCGCGTGGACGTCCAGGTGCAGCGCCGCAAGCTCGGCGAGAATGGCCTTGCCGGCCTTGTCGTCGCCCGCGTCGATGAGCATGACCTTGCCGTCGCCGACGTCGAGGATGTTGGCCGTGACGTAGCCGTCCGGCACGACGTGGATGAAGCCGTCGACGAGGCCGGGCTGGATCGGCGCGTTGCCGATGAAGGCCGACGCCAACAATCCGCCCAGGACGAGAACGAAGAGCAGGACGACGGCGAGGAGGCTGAGGAAGAAGCGTTTCATCGGGACTCCGGAGTTGCGCGTCAAAACCGCGCGCGCATCGTTTCAATCACGCCGTAGATTCCGTCGACGCCGTGTTTCGCGCCAGTCGGATCGACGATTTCACCTGTGTAGCGGCCAAAAAACTGCGCGTAGTCGATCGCCACAAGGCCCCAATTGCGCACTTCCGTCTTGGCGCCGTCCGCGACAAAGCGCAGCCGAATGCGCCCCGCCGCATCTTCAAGCCGGTACGTCCCCGGCGCGCCATCGGCGATGAACTGCGGCGGATCGAGCAGCATCAGCTTGCCATCCACCCACAGTGCATCCTCACCGGGCTGGTCTTTGGGCGTCATCTGGTCGACCACGTTGAGCATGACTTCCCGGCCGGCAGTCGACAGCCCAATGAGCGAGCCCCAATGCCAGCGCGAGCGGTACGGGTAGAACGTCTTCTGCTCGTCCAGGCTGCCGAGGTCGCGCTCGGGCTGGTAGTCAAACGCCTCGTCGCCGATGCGCACCGTGCCGGCCAACCGCAGCGGTGACTTGTGCGTGTACGTGTGGTGCGTCGCGCCGATTGGCAGGCTGACGACCAGCGGATCGACGACGCGCGTGTCCTGACGCAGCACGAAATCGACCGACAGCGCGGGCGTCTCGCCACTGGCCGCAATCCGCACGTGAACGGTGTGCCGCCCTGCCGTCAGATCGTGGTCAAAATGCAGCACATTGCCCATCAGGCCGCAGTGACTGACGCCATGCCACAGGTTTTCAGGCAGGCGCACCTGCCCCGGCAGCCCGACGACGAGCCATTCGTATTTCCGCCGCGTCGCGCGGTCGTAGAGGTAGACCGTGCCGCTGCCGGCGTATTTCGCATCCTGGATGATCATCGCGCCGTAGAGCCGCGGATGGTCAAAGCCAAATCCGACCCACTCTTTGAGCCGCAGCCAGCGCAGCGGCCGTCCGAGCTTGCCGCCCATCTGATCGGCGTCCAGCAGGTTGACCGTGCGCAACGGCGTCCTGAAAAAGCCGTTGTGAAATCGGCCGTTCTCGACGAGCGCGATCGGCGTTTCCTGAATGGCCTGGCTGATGGGCGTGAAGCCGTTGTCCCGCGCCATGTCGCTCCCGTGGATCCGCATCGCCTGCCGCAACGAGACTGGACCGCGCCTCCCCGCGCGTCAAGCCGCCGTGCCGTGCGCCAATTGATTGCACCCATGGCACAGCGTAAGCTCCAGCGGCAAGCTGTGCAGCAGAGGTCAGGGCGGATGCAGGAAGAAGACAAGACGCTGGTTGCTGACACGGGCGCGATTCGCCAGCTGCTCGCGGAGGCCGAAAAGGCCGCGCCGGCGCTCGTGCTTCTGTCGGGACCGCCGGAGTTGGTTGGCAAGCAGTGGCCGCTGATTGGCCCGGAGCTGGTGATTGGCCGCGCGCCGTCGTGCGAAATCTTCGTCGACGACCAGAAGCTGAGCAAAAATCACGCGCGCATCCTCGTGCTGGGCACGCGCGTGGCGATTGCCGACCTCGCGTCCACGAACGGCACGGACGTCGGCGGGCAATGGCTGGAGCCGCACCTGCCGCGCGAGCTGCGCAACAACGAGCTTGTCCACATCGGCAACCTGGTGTTCAAGTTCCTGGAGCCAGGCAGCCTGGAATCGCTGAGCATGCAGAAGACGTTTGAGCGGTCGCAAATCGACGCGCTGACGCAAATTTTCAACAAAGGCGCGTATTTGACGACTGCCGCCGAGCTGTTCAAGCGCGCGCGGGCGACGCAGGCGGCGTTGAGCGCGATTGTGTTCGATCTCGATTTCTTCAAGAAGGTCAACGACACGTACGGCCATCAGGCTGGCGACTACGTGCTGAAGACGCTGGCGCAGCTCGTGCACCAGAATTGCCTCGGCGATGGCGCGTTCTTTGCCCGCTATGGCGGCGAGGAATTCGTGGTGCTGCTGCCCGGGACGCCGCTGATGCAGGCGGCGGACACTGCCGAGAACCTGCGGACCTGGATTGAAAACCACGAATTCGTGTTTGGCGACGCGCGCCTGCCGGTCACGGTCTCAGCGGGCGTGGCGACGTTGAGCCCGGACATGGCGGCGCCGGAGGATCTATTCGAGAAGGCCGATCAGGCGTCCTACGAGTCCAAGCGCAATGGCCGCAACCGCGTGACAGTGCGGTAGCGTGGCCTACTGTGCGGTCCAGGACACGCTCGCGGCGGGCGACCAGGCCAGCTGACTCGGGTCAATCGGATTGAACGTCAGCGCCGACGCCTGCACCGTGTAGTCGCCTTTGACGTCCGGAATCACCGACAGATTGCCCACGGTCGTCGTCGTCGCCGCGAGCCACGCCAAGCTGCCCGGCGGACGCTTCACGAGCGACCATTGCCACGCGTCGCCGAGTGGCCAGGAACCGGGCGTCAGCACGCCGGCAAGCGCAACCGGCTGCCCGACCTGCGGCGCCAGCGTCGCGACGTTGAGGACCACGGACGGCAGATCGACGCCAGCGGCCGTATTGCCGGTCAAATTCAGCGTCTGGTAGCCCACCTGACAATTGCCCGCCGCGAGCGAACCGGTCGCACAATACACAATGTGAAGTAAATCGTGTGCGTTGATCTTGTTGTCATCGGGCGGATGGAACTCCACGACGATCGGCAGCAGGCCATCGCTCCCGCCTGGCTGCGATGGCGGCAAAGTCAGCGCCGTCAGGTCCTGCGCCAGCCCGTGATACTTGGAGAGATACTGCGGCGATGCACATGGATTGTTGCCCGGCGGATTGCCAGCGCCGTTGTTGATGCACATCGCCACGATGTCGACGGGCGCACACGATTGATTGGCGAGCGTGACCGTACCCTGGGCTTTTTGCCCGGAGACGGCGGATAGCCAGAGCATGTCCGGGCTGAATTCCAGATCCGGCGCTTGGCACGAAGCGGCGACGACGGGGATGACGAACGTCATGGCGCCGGTGGGAATGACCAACGCCGCAGCGGGCGGCTCAAGACCGTTGGTCGGCACCGTGAAGCGGATCGTGAAGACCGCCGACTTCCCTGCAGGGACGGACCCTGTCTGCGGCGACGCAACGAGCGCGTATGTCGCGTCGACCTCCGCCTGCGTGGCCACGGCAACGGGTTCGAGCGTCGCTGGACTGTTGAACGCCAGCGGCCACGAACACGTGGAACTCAAGGTGCATGTGCGCTGCGTGCCCGTTGGTGCCCCTTGAAAATTGAACTCGACCTTGCCGTGCGGGTTGTCGCACACGATCGAGACGTCGCACGGCGGCGCAACCGGAACGTCAGTCGGCGTGTCCAGCGCAGTGTCCGCGTCAGCCGGCGCAACGTCGAGAGCAGCATCGGACAGCTGCGCGGAATCAGCAGCGCCCGGATTCACGCCCGTCACGGGAGTACCGCACGCGCCCAGCAGCAGTACCCAAATCAGCCCAACGCGCATCGCAACCCCGCTTGTCGACAGCGTAGCCTACTGGCGCACACGCTTCAACGGCGGTTGATGCGCTACCAGCACTCGGGGGCATGGTTCTGGCCGTGGCACGTGCCGTTGCACTGGACGCTCGTCTTGCAGCCGCCGGTCGCGGGCCGAACCGACGTGACGCCGCCGACGTACGGAGCGCCGCTGATCGTCGTCAGGACATCGCGGAGGCCGTTGACGTGACTCGCAGACGACGCCGCAGGATGGCATGCGACGCACGCGACGTTGTTGTCGGGGTTCAAGTGCGTCTGGTGATGACCCGTGCTGGGAATCGCCGCGTGGCAGTTGCCGCAGTTGCCCGTCGCCCAAGTGCCGCCGGCCCAGTACGGTGTGACAGCGGGCGCGGCGCCGCGACCGTTCGAATGGCACGCGCCCATGCACGTCCCGCGCTCAGAGACCGGCGCGCCAAGGACCGCCGTGACGTCCCACAGCATGGAACCGGTGCTGTTCACCGCGGTCGACGCCAGCGGGAACGTCACGTCCCCGTGATGGCCCGGCGCGGAAAGGTCCGCGCTGGGGACGTACTGCTGCGTATGCGCAACATCGCCCGCGACCGGCACAACGTGGCAACGCGTGCAGTCAATCGCCGTGTGCGTCGCGCTCGCCGTCACGTGCGCGAGGTGCCGACCGACAGCCAACGTCAGGTTTGTCGCCTCGTTGGCCACGCCGCCGGGCGGATTGTTCTCGCTGGCGCTGCCATGGCAGAAGTTGCAGGCGTGCCAGTCGCCGCCCGTGCCGCCCGCTGGATTGGCGCCGTGGCAGTTGATGGTGCTGTTGTTGCACGAGACAGCGACCACACCGCCGCTGAAATCCGCGCCGTGGCAAGTGGTGCACGCCGCGCCCTTGTCGTCCTTGCCCTGATTGGCGAGGAAGTAGCCGAAGCCATGGTGGTTGGCGTTGGCAACGCCGTTCGCGTCGAACTTGGGAATCGTCCAGCCCGCAAGCGTGTGGTACTTGTTGCTTTCCACCATGCCGTCGACGTGCAACGCCGGGTTCGCCCACGCAAGAGCGCCGGAAACGGGGTTCACGGAAGCGACGACAGCGGCGTGGCACAGCGCGCAGTTCGGGTCCGGCGGATGCGTCCCCCCTGGCGGCGTCATGTGGCAAGCGGCGCCACACGCGTTGAACGTGCCGTCGACCTGCGTCCACACCGGCTTGGTCTTGGCCGTCGCGGCGTCGAACAGCGTGCCGCCGTGGCAGTACGCGCCGCTGCAAGTCGCCGTCGCGAAGTCAAACTGCGGCAGCGAGCCCATCGCCGCCGCCACCGGACTCCACAGGAAATCGACGGCGCCGTTCGCGTGCCCTGTCGAAGTCGGCACCGCGTGGCAGTCCGTGCAATCGACCTGCCGATGCCACGCGCTGGTCGCCAGATGCTGCGCATGCGCGCCGACCGCCAGATCCGTCGTCTTCGTCTCGCCCTTGGTCCCCAGCGGCGGCGCGGGATTGTTCGTCGCGGCGTCGCCATGGCAGCTCGTGCACGTCAGCGCCTTCACGTCGATCTGGCCATTCACGTGCAGCGTCGCGTTTTTCCACGTCGCTGTCTGCGTTGTAGCGTCAAAGCTCGCGA
>CAINLT010000519.1 GCA_903850505.1 uncultured Myxococcales bacterium
GATTACCAAACCGGCGATCGAAGCCGCCGCGCGCGCAAGGTCGACGCTGGTGCTGATTGACGGAAAGAAGCTGGCCGAGCTGATGATCGAGAAAGGCGTCGGGATTGGGCATCGCGAGTTGCGGATACCGAAGCTGGGTAACCACCCGCTGACCGCCGCACTGACCGCTTCGCCAGTCTGACCGACACTCCGTCCCGGAGGTGTCCGCCATGCTCGAGCTCAGCCCGATCCCCGACTTCATCCCGCGCAAATCCACGCGCCGCGACCCTTGGACCGACGACGAAGCGCGCGCCGTCTTGGCAGCAGTCCACCGCAGCGGGCTGTCTTTGTCCGCCTTCGCCCGCCGCCACGGCCTGTGCGAGAGCCAGCTCTACTGGTGGCGCGCCAGGCTGCGTTCGCATCCAAATGCCGAATCCTGGATTCGGCCGTTTGTGGACGTACGTACACAAGCACAGCCGGACTGCGAATCGAGTGGCGTCGTCGTGGTCGTCTCCGACGTCACCATCCGCGTCGCGCCGGGCTTTGACGCGCAGACACTCGCCCAGGTCGTCGCCGCACTTCGCCCGTGCTGACGCTGCCGCCGTCGTGCCGCATCTGGCTCGCTACGCGGCCGACCGACATGCGCAAAGGGATGGACGGCCTGCTCGGCGAGGTGCGCGCGCGCTGGTCCGACGACCCGTTTGCCGGCCATATCTTCATCTTTCCGTCGCGGGACGCGAGCCGCGTGAAGATCCTCTGGTGGTCCGACGGCGGCCTTTGCCTCTTCGCCAAACGTCTGGAGAAAGGCCGCTTCCGCTTGCCGCGGCTGGAGCCGGGGCAGACGTCGGTGGCGCTGTCGTCGGCGGATTTGACCATGCTGCTGTCGGGCATCGACTGGACCCGCGCGCGGCGGCAGAAACTTCATGAGCCGCCAAAACCACTTGCGAATTTGTCGGCGCAAAAGATCGACAAGCGGCCCGAAGTTTGATCTAACGTCGGTGTGACGACCACCGCCGACCATGACTGCGAATGGAAATCTGAGGCACTCGCGCTGCGCGAGAAAATTGCCGGACTGGAGTCCGTGCGAGAGCAGAACGCGGCGCTGGAAGCGCGCCTCGACAAGCTCGAACGCGCTCTCTTCGGCAAGAAGTCCGAAAAGCAGCCACGGGCTGCCAAATTGACGCCGCCGGTGGATCCGGCCCAGTCCAAGCAAAAGCGCCAGGAGAATGCGGAGGCGCTGCAGGCGCTGCCGGAAGTGCGCATCGAGCACCCGGTGCCAGACGACCACAAGGCGTGTCCGAAGTGCGGCGGTGAAGCGTCGCGAACGATGCCGCCCAAGCTCAGCGAGCAGTGGGAGTACGTGCCCGGCCACTTCGAGCATCGCGTCCACGTGCGCCACGTGCTGGCGTGCGGCTGCGGCGAGCACATCGTGACGGCGCCGGTGCCGGCGAAGGTCATCGACCGCGGCAAGTACGGCCCGGGGCTGTGCGCGCACGCGGTGGTGTCGAAGTGCGCGGACGCGATTCCTCTACATCGTTTGGCGAAGATGTTTGCCCGCGCGGGCGTGCCGGTGTCGGACCGCACGCTGGGCGAGCTGTTTCATCTCTCAGCCGAGCTGCTGACGCCGATCTACGACGCGCTCATGAAGAAAATCGCCGCGGACGAGGTCGTCCAAGCAGACGAGACTCCCCTCCA
This sequence comes from uncultured Myxococcales bacterium, assembly GCA_903850505.1. Classification (GTDB taxonomy): domain Bacteria; phylum Myxococcota_A; class UBA9042; order UBA9042; family UBA9042; genus CAIYBN01. Next base: position 1,675 of record CAINLT010000519.1, read on the forward strand.
GGTCCAAGCGCCGGGCAAGACCAAGCGGGCGTACGTGTGGACTTTCCTGTCGGGCGACCGCATCGGCTATCGCTTCAGCCCAAGCCGCTCGGGCCTGACGCCGCTGGCGGTGCTGGGCGGCACGAACGGCACGCTCGTGGTCGATGCGTACACCGGCTACAACGCCACGTGCACGCCGGACCAGCGCGAACGGGCGGCGTGCCTGGCGCACGTGAGGCGGAAATTCCACGACGCGCAGTCGAGCGCGCCAGAAGCGGCGGCCGAGGCGATGCGGCTGATTCTCGCGGTGTATCGGGTCGAGCACGAGGCCAAGCGGCTGGGCGTGGTGCGGACGCCAGCGCATCGGGAACTGCGCCAGACGGCGGGCAAGGCGGCGATGGCGGCGCTGCACGACTGGCTGCTGGAGCAGAAACCGCAGCACCTGCCGAAGAGTCCGATGGGCGGGGCCATCGGCTACGCGCTCGGTCAGTGGCCGGCGCTGCAGGTGTTTCTGGAGAACCCGGCGGTGCCGATAGACAACAACGCCTCGGAGCGGGCCCTCAGAATCGTGGCCTTAGGC
>CAINLT010000520.1 GCA_903850505.1 uncultured Myxococcales bacterium
GTCGTTCTCGGCCTTTTGCAGCAGCCCGATGCGCAGCTTGACCTCCGGCTTGCCGCCGCCCGCCAGCGTCACGTCCAGCGCGTGGTGCGCGTCCAAACCGTACTCTTCCGCCAGCTTGCCGGTGATCCGGACGGCAAAGTTGCTGCGAATCGACCGCTGCAACTGCTCGGCCATCGTCGTCGCGCGAAACCCCTGGGCCTTCCACGTCGTCGTCGTGCCGCCCATCGTGCGCTTGGCCAGCCACTTCGCCTCCGGCGGCGGCGTCTTGTCACCGGCACTTGGCGTTGGCGGCGGCGCGTCTTCCTTCGTCAGTTCAATGACTTCCTTGACATCCTTCGCGTCCGCGCGCGTCAGCGTAATGTGCGTGTACGGCGGCGGCTGTTTCTGGCCCAGCGTGCGCGCCTCCTCGATCCCGACGTTGCCGATGTAGCCGTCAATCGACAGCGGCGCCGGCGTGTCGACCGTTCTTGGCCGCGTCTGCACAAGCCAGAGGCCCAGGAGCAGCGTGAAAATCGCAAGCGTGATCCAGGTCGAGCGCTTCATCGTGGCAAATCTCCGGTAGGTTCTCTGGCCGCGGCCTCAGACTTTCAGCGAACGGTTCCGCGCCAGCCGCAGCCGCCAGCGCACGAGCCCAAGCAGGATCAGCAACAGCGGCGAGCCGATGAGCGCGGCCAAGCGCAGCGACTTCTGCTTGTCCGGGTCCAGGTCATCCATCGGCCGCCGCGCGTCGCCCTTGGAGCGAATCGCCACGAGCGCCTCATGTGCGCTGGCCCAGTCGAGGATGTTGGACAGGAACTGCAGGTTCTCATTGAGCAAGTGCGACACCTGACCGATGCGGATCTGCCAGTTCTGGAAGTTGGCCTGCCACTGCGTGAACGCCTTGATCGAATCCGGGCTGAACTGTTGGAACTTGCCGAGGTCAAAGCCCGCCAGCACGTCGCTCCGGCTCAGGCCTTCAATGCCGAGGTTGGAGGCAATCACCAGCAGCTTGCCCTTGCCCTCGGCCTTGAACGCCCGCTTGGCCAGCTCGTACTCGGCATCCGTCGGCTTCTGTGCAGCGTTGGACGGATCCTTGGGGTCAACCGGCGGTGCCGGCCGCTTGGGAATTTCCTTGCCGACAAACGCTGACTTGAACGGTCCGCTCACCGCCAGCGCCAGCGTGTGCGGGCCATTGGCCGGCGTGTCCAGCACCAGCTGCTTGAGCGTCTGGGGCAGCACCGGCACCGGCCCCGGCTTCTTGAGTGACGAGGTCGACGATCGAATCACCCGCGACACCTCAAACGCCGGGTTCGCCGCCAGCGCCTTGCTCGGCTCGACGCTTGTCGTGTACGGCAGCGACAGGCTGGTGATCGCGCGCGTCAGCGCGTGCGTGCGGTCAAAATCGCTCGCCACCGGAATCAACGCGTAGGGAAAATCCTGTTGCGTCTGGAACTGCAGGCCGCCCTTGTTCACAAGTCCCGTCACGCGCACGGTCTCGACGTGCTTGGAGTCCAGGATCGGGTCCTTGCCCAACTCCACGCCATACGCCTTCAGCACGTCGTCGAGGTTGCCCGCCGTCGCCACCATCGCCGACCAGTCCGTGCGCATCTCATTGCCCAGATCCTCGGGCACCTGCATGTTCAACAGCGCGACTTGCCACGCCTGCGCCAGCACGACCACGGGCTTGCCCGCCAGCAGCGTCTGGTCCAGCTGATAGCGCGCGTAGTCGCCCAGCGGCTTGCGCGGCGCGTAGACGATGAGCGCGGCGACGTCGTCGGGAATCGCCTCGTCCGGGCCAATCCGTCGGATCGCGTAACCGCGCTTCGTAAACAGGTTGTCGCCAATCTTGGCGTTTGTCTCATCGATCGCCTGGCTGATCTGCGCTGCCGCTTGGACAATCTGCTTCATCATCGGGTTGTTCTGGCCCAGCATCGCCGCGACGGACGGATCTACGAGCGGGCTCGCCTCCGCAAACGGGCAGAATTCGTCGTGGCCACACAGAAAGCCGATCGACTTGCGCCCTGGGCTGTCCGTGAGCGTCTGATGCGCGCGGTCGACTTCGTGGAACAGCTGGTCCAGCATCAGCGCCAATTGCTGCACCATGATCGCCGGCGGCGGTTGGCCTTCCTCGGGCGCCTGGCCGGACGTCGCGCGCTTCAGCTCCTGCCACGCCTTGTCGAATTCCGCGGCGTTGTCGACGAGGTGGTCGCCAAACCGGTTCTTGCCCTTGAGCTTGGCACCATCGTTCGCCACGAGCCCGGCGATCGGCGCGCACGCCTTGTCCAGATCCGCCGCCGCGCCCTGCATCGCGTTGAGGCGCTTCTGGTTCGGATCGTTGCTGCCCTTGAGAGACAGCCCCGCGTCCTGGTCCTTGGCCTCCTCCACTTTCGCGGACTTCTGCACGGCCTCGTTGCACAGTTTCACGCCCTCAAAAACCGCCTTGCCCTGCGCCAGTGGCTCCTTCATCAGCTGGCTCTGTTCGTACTTTTCCTTGAGCCGCAGGAGGATCTGCGTCATTTCAAACTCGTAGAAGCCCGGGCTCAGCGCCTTGGGCAGCACTTCACTCACCGTCTTGTAGTGGAACGTCGCGCCCAGCACGTACTTCTGGAACTTCAGCGTGCTCCCCGTGACCTGCGCTTCGGTCGAGGAGAACGTCTCCAGCTTGGCTGCCTCGCCTTGCTCCTCGATCGTGCCCACGCCCGGATTGCCATCCTCGGCAAACACCAGCTTCATGTGGCCGCCCGCCGCGCGCGCGTACTCCGCCAGCTTGTCGCGAAACGCCCGATCGATGCCTTTGAGCGGCACCTTGCCCTGCGGCGTCGGGATCGTCTCCGGCAGCTTCTTGGAGATGAAGACCGTCACCGTCACGTCGTCCAACGCCTTGGCCGCGGCGACGCTCGCCTCGGACAGCGTGTGCACCTGCTGCTCCGTCAGGTCCAAGCGCACGGCGGTCGAAACCGCGAGCGCGTTCACCAGCACCGCCACGCCAATCGCCGCGCCCAGCATCACCAGCGCGTCCATGCGTCCGTTCGACTTGTTCTTTGTCTCAGCCATGTTCATCTCCGTTTGCAGGGCCGATTACTGCCAGTGGCGCGCGCGCAACGCGTAAGTGGACGCCAGGACCGCGAGGGTCGTGACGCTGAAAAAGTAGAGGACGCTGCGCAGATCGATGACGCCGCGCGCGAAGTCCGCGAACTGGCTCTGGAAGCTCAAGAGCGCGAGCGCCGGCGGCGGCTGGTCGAACACAAGGCGGAGCAGGGCGTCGGTCGCGGTCCAGAAGAACATGCAGAGCATCAAGCCGACGATGAACGCGACGATCTGGTTCTGCGTCCAGGTCGAAGCCATCAGGCCCAGCGCGAGGAACGTCGTGCCGATGAGGAGCAGCCCAACGTAGCCGCCGACGATCGCGCCGATGTCCGGGTGGCCGATCGACAGCACCAGCGCCGGCAGCACGAGCGTCATCGCCAGCGCCACGACGAGGAAGCCGACGGCGCCCAGCAGCTTGCCCAGCACGATCTGCAAATCGGTCACAGGCAGCGTCACGAGCAGCTCCAGCGTCCCTTGGCGCTTCTCCTCGGCGAGCAGCCGCATCGTCACCGCGGGCAGGATGACGGCGAGCACCCACGGCGCGTAGTCAAACAGCGGCCGCACCGTTGCTTCGCGGCCGGCGAAGAAGTCGTCGGTGCCGCCCAGGCCAAAGAAGAAGAGCAGACCGGTGGCGACGAGGAAGAGCGTGCCCGCGATGTAGGCGATGGGCGAGTCAAACGTTGCCGCCATCTCCCGACGGGCGAGAATCCAAACTGGCTTCATGGTCGTGAACCTCTTGTGGCGCGCACGGGGCTGGGAAGGTTAGACACTTTGCGTCAGCGACTGGAAGATGCCTTCCAGATCCAAGGACTTGCGCCGCAGTTCGAGCAGCGTCAGGTCGGCGCCGCGGATCCGTTCAAAGAGCGCGGCGCGGATGTCGGTATCCGCTTCGACGTCAAAAAACGCTGTGGGCACCGGCGTCTGCGAGCTGTGGCTGAACGTCACGCTCACCGCGCCCGGCATCGCCGCGAGCAGTTTCTTGAGCGCATCGGCGTCGTGCTGCGCAGTTGTCTGAATGCCGACGATCAGGTGATGGCGGCTCGCAACGCGGCCCTCCAGCGCATCGAGCGTGCCATCGGCGACCACCGCGCCCTGATGGATGATCACCACGCGGTCGCAGATCTGCCGCACTTCCGCGAGGTTGTGGCTGGACAGGATCAGCGTGTGATTTTGCCCCAAGGACCGAATCAGGTTGCGAATCTCAATGATTTGATTGGGATCAAGCCCGGAA
>CAINLT010000521.1 GCA_903850505.1 uncultured Myxococcales bacterium
CGTCCTTACCAAGATTGTTTACAAATTTTCGATCATCGTCCGCGCGCGCGCCCGAGCAAAAAAGCACAGCTGAGAAGATGATTAGAAGAGTCATGCGCTTTGGCATCATATTGACCTCCCTCATGTTCAGCCTGATCGCGCACGTCGCGGATTGCCTTGCCCCCGGCAGTGATTCCCATCTTTCCGAACCAATGCCGCAGGCTGCGGCCAAGCTCGACCTCTGGCTTCCCGGTCCGTAAGGCTTCAGATTGCAGATAGATCAGGATAAGCCGCGCGCGGCTGCCGTACGGCACGCCTACGCGTACGGGTTTGCCGCCTTCTACGCGAGCACCAGGCTCGACTAAGAGACTGATCCGCTCGCCTTCAATCTGCCAGATCGAGTCATCGGGTTGGCGCTTGTGCGGCAGTGCCGATTGGCACCATCCCGAATAGTTTGACAAAATCACCGTACATGCAACGTTTTTTTCAAGCCGGCGCTTCTTTTCGTTGTGAGCGGAAGCGGGATTCGATGGCGGCGTGTCGGCGGGCGTGGCGCTGGTTGATGCGGGCGACCAGCGCCTCCTTGCCTTGCGGCTTGCGCGGCAGCGTCTCCTTCAGCATCTCGACGATGTCTCGCGGGGTCAGCAACGCCAGGCCCGGCTGGTGCGCCACCCGCTGTTCGGCGATGAACAGCATGGCCAGCATCACCATGGTGACGTGATGGTGCCAGGCCCGCCCGCCCACCGCCTGGTAATCGGCCAGGCCGCACGCGCCCTTGCCGTCCTCGAAGGCGCGCTCGACCCAGAAGCGTTCTCCCTGCATCTCGGCCAGGCACTCCAGCGGCGTGTCGGCCGGAGCGTTGGACAGGCTGTACTTGATCGTCTTCGGCGACCCCACCTCGCGGCGAACGACCAGATGCCAGCACCGCGGCGTTGCTTCTTCGCCGTCCCATACCCAGACCCGCCGGTGCGCGATGTCGACCCGCAGTTTGCCGCGCGTGCTGTCGCGCAGGACACAGCGCGTCCAGTCGCTCGCGCCGAATCCCGCGACCAGCTTCTCCACCGTGGTGCCGTCCACCGCGGCTTGCAGCTTGCCTGGCGCACGCCCTGTGGCTTTCGGCGCGGGGATGTGCAGTTCCGGCGGTTCGGTCCAGACCCGCTGGTCGCGATGCACGTCGGCGACGAAGGTCTCGCCCATGTCGTCCAATGCGCGCAGGAAAGCCGGTTCCTTGCCGTAGCCGCCGTCGACCCCAACCCAGGCGAACCGCATTCCCCGCGCCCGCGCCGCGCGCACCATCTCGAGCGCAAGCGCGCTCTTGGAGCGCAGCGTGCGCGCCTCGGTCGGGATCCCGGCCAGGTCGCAGCGGGTCGGGTCGTCGATCCAGCGCTGCGGCAGATAGAGCCGCATGTCGACCGGCGTGTGCCGCACGCCGTCGGTCAGCACGGCGAACACCGCCACCTGGCTATTCTCGACCTTGCCCAGGCGCCCGCACCACTGCCGGGCAACACCGACCGAACGATCACCCTGCTTGACAAAGCTGCTCTCGTCAAGAATCAGCGCGCTGGTTGGCTTGCCGCCCAGCAGGCGGTCGGCATCGCGGGCGACTTGCTCGATGACCGGCTCGTGCCGCCATGGCGAGTTGCTGATGAAATGCTGGAACTGCTGCTCGCAGCCGTCCTCAACCACGTCGGCCATCGCCGCAAACGTGGCGTCGTCCGCCTGCGCAAGGCCATGCAGGTAACGCTGCGCCACCGGCGCGTTGTCGTGCCCCCGGGTGCGGAAAAATGAGCCGTAGCGCTCGATGAAGCCTGCGAACGCATCCGCGATGCCTTCGACCAGCGATACGTTCAGCGCTCATCCGCACATACGGTCACCTGACGAATTGACACACTCACTTCGCCCTCTCAAAACCCTGCTGTCCTGGAAAACCATTGAGTCAGCAGGAGATTCGTTCGTCAAGCCCCAATTGACGGGGCGATCGTCCCGATGCCTGCTCACGGGCAACCATGCCGTATGCGCTCAGTCGGCAGGAGCGTGATTTTGTCAAACTAGTCTATCGCGATCAGCTTTTCCACCGCACCGCGTTCCGCAACACCTGGGACGCGCTGATCACCGCCGAGCCGCCGCGCGCCGCCTGCCGGACCATGGTCGGCCTGCTCGCGCTCGCCCATGAGCGCGGCTGCGAGGCGGAACTGGCGGCGGCGCTGGACGCGATCCTCGGC
>CAINLT010000522.1 GCA_903850505.1 uncultured Myxococcales bacterium
CGCCGGATCAGGTCCAGCGCACGCGTGTCGATCTCCGCCACCAGCGGATTTGCGCCGTCCTGCAGGCGGAGCCACTCGGGCACGACCTCATCCAGCGCGGCCAGATGGCGGCGCAGCGACTCGTAGCTCGAATCGTCCCAGTTCACGTAGAAACCGATGGTCAGCGGATGGGTCGTCGGCTTTGCAGCTCTGGGCGGCACCGGCGGCGGCGCGACGTGGAGGTTCCCCGGGCGGTGCGCCGCGACTTGCCCCACGGCCGCATGCGCCTGATCCAGCGCGAGCTTGGCCCGCGCCGCGCGCTGCACCGCGACGTTGGGCGCGACCGGCGGCAGGGGCAGCGGCTTGACGTGCACCACCTGGGTCAGCCCCGGCAGCAGCGGCTGGAACAGGACGCTGACGATAAAGACCACGGCGAGCAGCGTCGCCACGCCGCCGAGCAGCAGCGCGAGACGGCCGACGTGTTGCTTGCGCGTCCCACGCGCGTCAAAGAAGACCGGAAGATTGGATTCTGGCTGCGACATGTTCTCCTGACGACAAGCGGGCTGGCGACCGCGCGGCTGCAAACGTACAGGATGGGCGTGCTGCGGTCGAGGCGCGGTGGGACGGCTGTGGACGTCGTGGCCCGCCGCGGCTTGCCTCGCCCGCGCAAAAGAATCTGCCGCGCTGTCGGCCAATCCCCTCCCCATCGCCGACAAACGGCCCATAATCGGCAAACGGGCGTGGCGGATGCGGCCGCGCGGTCCTGCGGGACGGGAAGGTCACATGCGGTACGTTCGATTCTTGCGCTACTTTTTCATCCCCTGCGTGGCGCTCGCCGCCTGCACGGCCACCAATGGCGCGGGGACGTCGACGACCGCTGACGCCGTTGCCGCCGGGAATTCCTGCGTCGCGCCGACGGGCGTCGGTACCGCGCATTCCGGCGACATCACGCAGGATGCCGTGTGGCGCGCCGCCGATGGCCCGCACACCATCACCAGCAACATGACCATCAAGCACGGCGCGACGCTGACGCTTGAGCCCTGTGCCGCGGTCCGGATTCGCCCCGGCGTCTCCTTGTCCGCGGAAGGGACGCTCATCGCCATCGGCGAAGAAGCGCGGCCGATTGCGATCACCGCGGACGATCCGGCGCAGCCGTTCGCATTTCTCACCATCCTCAGCGGCGGCTTTGGCGACCTCGCGTGGGTGAACGTGAGCCACGGCGCGGGCGAGACGATTGGCGGCAGCGGCGTCATCGACGTTTGGGGACCCGGCAGCAACACGAGCGCGCCCTTGGAATTGAACGCGCGCTTGCGTCACGTCCACATCGACGGGTCGGAGCAGTATGGCCTGACCCTTGAGCGTGGCGGCGGACTCACGGCGGATTCGGACGACTTGACGATCAGCGGCGCCAAGCTCGGCGCGATCAGCACGCGGCCGCGGCTGGCGGGCACGATTCCGGCGGGTCAGTACACGGGCAACACCTTGGACGTCATTCAGGTTATCGCCGACGAAGTCATGACGACGGATACGACCTGGCACGACCGCGGTGTGCCATATCGCGTCGGCCAGCCCAACGGCAACGGCCATGACTTCCGGATTGGCGACACCGCCAAGAACGCGCCGCGCACGGTCTGGACGCTCGACCCCGGCGTCGTGATCAGCGTCGCAGCGGCAGGCGGCGTGACTTTGCAGTCCAGCGGATTTGGCCAACCGAACGCCGGCGTGCTGATCGCCAACGGCACTGCGGCCAAACCGATCGTGTTCAGCTCCGCCGCCGCGACGCCCGCCGCTGGCGATTGGCGCGGCTTGGTGTGGACTGGCGTCAGCGATCCCGCCGACCGCTTGGAATACGTGCACGTCGCGTATGCCGGCGGGGCGTCAGGCGCCAACAGCTTCCATTGCAGCCCCAAGGGCGGCGGCGCCTACAGCGCCAATGAGGACGCCGCCATCGCCTTGTTTGCCCAGCCCGCCAACGCATTCATCCAGAACTGCACTTTTGAGAACAGCGGCGGCGACGGGATCGACCTGGCCTACAGCGGCAGCGCCCTCGACTTCCGCACGAGCAACACGTTCACGCAGATCGTCGGCTGCAACGTGACGACGCCGCGCGCGGCCGATGGCGCATGTGCGGGCGCGATCGTTTGCCCTTGAGCGCCTGACCGACAAGCGCGTGGCGGCGATTCCGAAGTAGGTTGCGCGCGGCGTGAGGCTGGCAACTTCAGCCTTGTGCCAGCTGGTCCGACAGCGCCGCCAATGCGATCAGCGCGTCCGCATGCGCGGCGATCGCCTGTTCCATCGTCGCCGTCAGCGCTGGAATGTCCTTCGTCCGCGCCGTGCATTGCCTCTCAAGTTGCGCAGCCAGCTCTGCCAGGCGCGTTGCCCCGAGGTAGCCGGCGCTCGACTTCAGGCTGTGCGCTGCCATGCTCACGTTCTGCCACGCGGCTTGCCCGGTGTCTTTCCGCAGCGTCTCGACCGTATCTTTCCCGCCGTCGCGGAAAAGTTGAATCAACTCGAGGATCAGCTCTCGACCCTCCGCTGTGTCGATTCCGCCCAGGCGACGCAGCGCCGCCGCGTCGAGCAGGTCCTCCCAAGCGGCGTCGCGGGTTTGTGTCGGCTCGTGGCCGCTCTGGTCCTCACACTTCTCCATCACTTTGTTCAGCTCCTTCGCACTTGCGTCCCACGGGCGCGCCGTGCTCGTTTTCGTCAGTCCGGCGGTTATGCGCTCGCGGCAGTTCAACTTGATCCAAGCTGCCCGGCCTTGCGTACCGCCCGAGGATGGCAGAGTTTTCGCTTGAAGCAACGCTGCAATTCGTGGAAGCTCTCGCCATGGATCCTCAAGCACTTGCCATCGACGACATCCAATCGCTGACTGAAGGGCTGCCTTGGATCGTATTGGTCGTCGACGACGATCCTGGCGTCTTGGCGATCTCGCGGATGGCGTTGCGATGCGTTCGCGTGGCGGGACGGGACCTCGCCTTGGTGACGGCGCAATCGGGTGCGGAGGCGGTGCGGTGGTTGGAGAGCCACGACGAGCCGGACGTCCTGCTCGTGGACATGCAGTTGGAGACGGCCGATGCGGGCGTAGCGCTGTTGCGCCAACTCCGCGACCGTCTCGGCTGCCGCTCAGCGCGCGTCCTGCTGCGGTCGGGTGGCGATATGAGCTTGGTGCAGCCGGATCTCGTTGGTCTCGACGTCAGCGCAGTCATCGGCAAGGCGGAGGTTGGCCTGACGGACTTGCGCGCGCTCGTCGCTCAGGTCCTCGGTGAACTCGACGCGCGGTCGGCTTGATGCAGGACACGATTCTCATCGTCGAGGACGACAAGATCGTCCGCACGATCATCGCCCGCTGGCTGGAGACGGCAGGATACCGCGTCGTGGCGTGTGAGAGCGCTGCGCTCGGTCTCGATCGACTCGCCCAGCTGCTGCCGGCCGCCGTGTGTTTGGACTTGACGTTGCCGGACGGCGATGGCTTGCTGCTCCTGGCGCAAATTCGCCGCATGCACCCGCACACGCCCGTGCTGGTGCTGACGGGCGACGCCTCTGCTGCGACCGCGGTCCGCGCCTTGCAGGGAGGCGCAGTTGACTACCTCACCAAGCCGATCGACCGCATCCGGCTGCTGACGAGCTTGGGCAACGCCATTCACGCCAGTCAACTGCACCGGAAGGTGGAGGTGGCAATGCGCGAGAGCGTCGCGCGTCGCGTGCCGGGCCTTGTTGGCGAGTCTGCGGCGATTCGCGCGCTCGTTGAGCGGATTTGGCTGATTGCGGCGAGCCGAGTGGACGTGCTGATCGAGGGGGAGACGGGCACGGGTAAGGAGGTCGTGGCGCGCGGTATCCACGCGTTGGGCGTCGATCCGGATGCGCCATTCGTGGCCATCAACTGCGCGGCGCTGACCGAGACGCTGACCGAGAGCGAGCTTTTTGGCCACGAGCGCAATGCGTTCACTGGTGCCAATCACCGCCATTTGGGCCGCTTGGAGCAGGCCAACGGCGGCACATTGTTCCTGGATGAGATCGCGGAGCTGTCGCTGGCGGCGCAGGCGAAGCTGCTGCGCGTTCTGCAGGAACGGCGGTTCTATCGCGTGGGCGGCACGGAGGAGGTGGGCGTTGAGTTTCGGCTGATCGCCGCGACCAATCGTTCGCTTGAGCGCATGGTAGCGGAAGGGCGCTTTCGCCAGGACCTGCTATTCCGCATCGCGGTGCTCGAAATTCAGATGCCGCCGCTGCGCGAGCGCCTTGAGGATATTGCCCTTATCGCGGCGGACTATCTGGGCAAGCATTGCACGGACCGTGCCGCCGGGCCGTTGCTGGATTCCGAGGCGCTCCGCGTGCTCATGGAGCGGCCGTGGCTGGGCAACGTGCGGGAACTGCAAAACGTGCTTCGGCGCGCCATGGTGCTGACGCCGCCGGGACTGCCGTTGCACATTCCACGCGGCTCGCTGATCAGCGCGCCGGTGGCTTCGGCGGCGGAACCAACTCCTCCCCTCGCTGAGCCGCGCACACTGGCGGAACTCGAACGCACGGCGGTTGAACAGGCGCTTGTCCGGTGCGACGGCGACCTGCTCGCGGCCTCGCGCGCTTTGGGGATCGGTCGCTCTACTCTGTACCGGAAGCTCGCGGCATACGGCTTGCCGCTGCCGAGCGAACGCGAGGACCGGCGCCGCTTCTGAAGCCCGGTTAGACCGCCACTTTATCCCAAAATGGGAATCAGGTTTCCCATTTTGGGATGATAGCGGCGGGATTCCTTGGCTATTTCGCCGTGCTGTCGGCAACGGAGCGCGCGGACTATTTGTATTCGCGCGGTTGTGGCCTTCACAACATTACACGCTATGTGGTCTGCTTTTTGCTTCAGCGAACGTCGCCGCGCAGCATTCAATCGCGCCAGGGGTTCTGATGTATGGACTGGTCAATCAAATGGTGCAGGATTATGTAACGACGCGACACGGCGATGCTGTGTGGGCGCGCGTCGCTCTTGCTGCCGAGTTGGACGGGATTCCGTTCCTGCTCTCCGCGCCGTATCCCGATTCGCTCACCTATGCGCTCGTCGGTGCCACATGTGCCGAGACCGGGCTGCCTTCGTCAGAAGTCCTCGTCGGCATCGGCCACTTCTTTACCGGCTACGCCTCGTCAAATGGCTACGACGACCTGATGCGCGCGGCGGGCGACTCGTTGCCTCTCTTTCTCGAGAATCTGGACCGTCTGCACACCCAACTCGGTAACGCCTTTCCCGAGTTGCGGCCACCATCGTTCCGCGTTTCGCAAGTGACCGAGGGCGCCCTGCGGCTCCATTACTATTCGACGCGCGAAGGCCTTGCCCCGATGGTCATCGGCCTGATGCACAGTCTGGGCGACCGGTTCCATCTCCAGATCGACGTCGAGCTCCTCGCGCCGCGCAGTGAGGACAAGGACCACGACGAGTTTGCGATCCGCTTCGCACCGCGGCAGGTCTGAGCATGCTGTTCACTCCATCCATATTGGCCGCCATGAAAGAGTCGCACCCGCTGTTCTTTACCGTGGATGAGGCGCTGCGGTTGCGCCACGTCTCGCCGCGGTATGCGCAGTTGGCGCCCAAGGTCGCCTCTGGTGTGTGCATCCTGGACGTCGCCGTCATCGAGAAACCCTCGGCCATCGCGACGTTTGCCGAAATCGCCGAGAATCAGTCGCTGGACTTCGTCTTCCGCATCAAAGACGTGCCGAAGCTGCAAGTCCACGGACGGTTCGTCCAGCTCTCGCCCGAGCAGTTGGTATTCCTCGGTTCGCCGCTCACGGCCTCGCTGGCGGACATTGCCGACGCTGGCCTGTCGCTGGCTGACTTCCCCTCGGGAGACATTCTCTTGTCGCTGCTGACTACCCAGCACTCCAAGGAGATCCTGAAGACCGACATCCACCGTCTCCTCACTCACCTCCGCGAGGCGCAGAACGAGCTGCAGGTCAGCCGGGGACTTGCGGAAGCCGCGCCGGTGAAGGACGCGAGAATTGGCGCGCTGGGCCGCTTGGTCGCGTCGATGGCGCACGAAATCAACACCCCACTGGGCGTTGCGCGCATCGCGTCGTCGCTGCTTGAAGAGCGACGCTTGACGCTGGCGGACCAGTTCGCGGCCGGGGCAATGACCCGCGGCCAACTTCATGAATTCCTGGACGATACCGGCGAGGCGGTGGAGATGCTCACGGCGAACCTGCGGCGCGTTGCGGAGCTCGTTGCCAGCTTCCGGCAGATCGTTGTGGACCCGGGCGCGGAGGAGCGGAGGCCTGTGCGCCTCGTGCCGTATGTTGAAGAGGTGCTGGAGGACATGGGGCGCGCGTTGCATGAGCGCGTCGTCGTCGTGACCGTGGTTGGCGACCGGCAACTTGCCGATGGCATTTATCCGGCGGCGTTCGCGCGCATGATGCGGGCTCTAATCCAGAACGCGTTGGACCATGCTTGGCCGTCCGACACCGCCCCGCGGCTCCGTATTGGCGTGTCGAGCGATGGCGGAACCTGCATCCTCACTTGCGAGGACAACGGGATCGGCATCGATGATGGCAGCCGCGACCGCGTTTTTGAGCCGTTTTTCTCAAACCGGCGGATGACGGGTGCCACGGGCCTCGGGCTGCACGCGGCCTACAACATTGTCCATGACCTTTTTGGCGGCAGCATTCGCGCTGACGCCGTTTCCCCTCACGGCTGCTGCATAACCGCGCAGTGGCCCGCTACCAGGATCGCTACCCCATGACCACGCCCGACAGCCGCCGTACACAGAATACCCCGCTGTTCGTCGATTCGAACACGGGTCCCATCTTCCTCGGCGACACCGTCGCGACCGTCGTGCAGCAGCGTTGGCCAGTGCTGGTTGTCGATGATGACGCCGCTGTGCATTCCGCGACGCGTTTGGCCTTGCGCGGCCTGGTCATCCAAGGACGCACGGTTGAGATCTTGGAAGCGCATTCGGACGCCAGCGCACGCGCGATCCTTGCGCGCCGGATGGACATCGCGCTGTTGCTGGTGGACGTCGTCATGGAAACGGACGACGCCGGGTTGCAGCTCTTGAACTACGTGCGTCACAACTTGGACAACCACCTGATTCGGATTCTGCTCAGCACGGGCCAGCCGGGTGTCGCGCCAGAGGAAACGGTGATGGCCGAGCGCGACATCAACGGCTACCTCTCCAAGTCTGATTTGACCGCCCGCCGACTGCGGTCCGCCGTCACGGGCGCCATCCGCTCGTATCACGACCTGCGGGTAATCCATCGGCAGGCGTCGCTCATCGCGTGCGTGGCGCAGATTCAAGCGCACTTCATCGAAAGCGAGCCAACTGCGGGCGTCGCGCAGGCCATGCTGGGCGACATTCTTCACGCGTTCTCCGGCGTTGCCGGCATGCTCGTCGCGCGATCACCGACCGAGCCGCGCTTGCGCGTATTGGCGACGACGGAGCCGCTTGAAGCCGAGCCACTGGCGATGGAACTGCTTGCATCGATTGATGTTGCGCTGCTGAGGATCGAGCAGGAAGGCGACCTGGGGGTTCGCCGCACGCCAGCAGGATCGCAACCGTTCAAGCTCGCGTTCCCGTTCGCGGAGACGTGGCTCCTCCCGCTGCGAGTTGGGCGTCGCGTCCTCGGTGCGGCGTGGCTGGCGGTGCCGGTGCAGTCGGATGCGACAACCGACGCGGCCATGGAAATGCTGGCGCAAGCCGCGGGCAGTCTGTTGGCGGCGATGGAGAGCGCGGAGCGGCGGTTAGCCGCGGAAGCAGGGCGCGCGACGGCTTACGAGTGGCTCCAGGGCATCACAGCGAACCTCCCGGATGCGCTGCTCGTGTCTGACATCACCGGCCGCATCAAGCTGGCCAACGAACAGTTCTGCCGGACGTTCGAGATTCCCGCGCCGCCGGAATCGCTGGTTGGCCTCGAATGCGGGTTGGCGGCCAATGCTTCCGCAGAGCAGTTCGTCGAGAAAGATGGGTTCGTTCCGCGGCTGAACGCGATCACGGCGAAGCGCGAGGCGGTGCGCGGTGAACTGCTGGAGATGGTGGACGGCCGCTGGCTGGAGCGCGATTTTGTGCCGTTGGAGATCGACGGCGGGGCGGCGATCCTGTGGCAGTACCGCGACGTCACCGCCACGCGCCAAGCACTGGCTGAGGTCTTGGCCAACCAGGCGCGTTACGCGAGCCTGTTCCACGCCGCAACCGACGCGATCCTGATCCTCTCTCGCGACGGCGCGGTCCTGGACGCCAACGCGGGCGCGCAGCGGCTCTTCGACATCGACTGCAGCGTGCTGATTGGCATGCGCGTTTCCGACTTGTTCCACCTGACGGGCCGCGCGTGGGAGGACTTGGTGGAGCCCATGCTGCGAGGCGACGCGACGCGCTTTGAGGATACGTTCCGCCGCGCGGACGGTTCGGTATTCCCGGCCGAGTTCAGCGCCAGCGCGATGCATGTCAACGAACACTGGTTGGTCCAGGCCTTGGTTCGCGATTTGACCGTGCAGCGCCAGGAACAGGCGGCCCTCCTCGCGGCGAAAGAGGCTGCTGAGGCGGCGAGCGCGGCCAAGAGCCAGTTCCTCGCCGTGATGAGTCACGAGATCCGGACGCCAATCAACGCGATCATGGGTTCAAGCGAACTTCTGGGCGCGTCTGAACTGCGGCGCAGTCAGCGGGAACTTGCGGCCATCGTTCAGAGTGGCTCAGAAGTGCTGTTGAGCTTGATCAACGACCTGCTCGACTTCTCCAAGATCGAGGCGGGGCAGCTTGAGCTCGAGTTGGCGACGTTCGACCTGGCGGCGCTGGTGGAGAATGTCCTGGACATCGTGCGGGTCCGCGCCCACGCCCGCGGGCTGACGCTGCACTGTGAGGTCGACCCGCACTTGCCGCAGCGCGTCGTCGGCGATGCCAATCGCGTCCGCCAGATCGCGTCGAATTTGCTGAGCAACGCGATCAAGTTCACCGAAGTGGGTGAAGTCTCGATGACGCTCCGGGTCTTGAACGCGACGGACGAGTCGGTCGACATCGCGTTCACGGTTGCAGACAGCGGGATCGGCATCGCTGCGGACAAGACCGAGACGGTATTTGAGAGCTTCAAGCAAGCGGACTCGGGCATCACGCGGCGATTCGGCGGCACAGGCTTGGGACTGTCGATCGTCCGGTCGCTGGTGGCGCTGATGGACGGTGACTTGCAGATGACGAGTTTGCCGGGCGTCGGGACAACGATCGCGGTCAAGCTGCACTTGGCGGTGCCCCCAAGCGTTGGTGTCGTCGGGACCTGGCCGAACGCGAATCCGCCGACCGGCAGCGTGCTGGTGATTTGCGCGCAATCCAAACAGCGCGCGTCGATCGTGCAGATCCTCAGTGGCTGGGGCCTGCGCGTGGTGGAGGCGCGTGACGTCGGGGAAACGCTGGATTGCCTGGCCAACTTGGCTCCCGACTGCGGCTGCGTCGTGATCGACGATGCGCAATTTGAAATGGACAGCGCGGAAATTGTGACGGCGGTGCGCTCCATCCATGCATCCGCACAGGTGCCGGTGCTGATGGCGACGTCGCTGCGGTCGAGCGATCCCGATATGCACGGGGTGCTCGCGATCGCCCGGCCGATGCACCGCGGGCGGCTGCGGTTGGCAATCGCGCAGGTGCTGGGCCTGCAGACCAGCGAGACACTCGACTTGACGCTGGCGGAGCCAGAACATGCGGGCGCGTTCTCTGGGCGAATTCTCGTGGCCGAGGACAACCGCGAGAACGCAATCCTGCTGCGCCATACGCTGACCGGCGCCGGCTACGTCGTGGATGAAGTGGCGGACGGCGAGGCGGCGGTTGCGGCCGTGATCGCCAATCAATTCAGCCTCGTGCTGATGGACGTGGAAATGCCTTTGTTGGATGGCATCGCGGCGACCCAGCGGATTCGGGACTGGGAACGCACCTACGGGCGGCGTCCCACGCCGATCATTGCGGTGACGGCTCACGCGGTCAGCGAGATCCGCGAACGCTGCATGGCTGCCGGCATGAACGACTACATGTCCAAGCCGCTGCGGCGCAAGCGCGTGCTGGACACGACGGCGAACTGGCTGGATCGGCGCCCGCTGGTCCTCATCGCGGACGACGACCAGAGCAGTCGCCTGCTTGTCCGCACATGGCTCAAGCCGGAGAAGCAATGGCGGCACATCGTCGTGGGCGATGGCCAGGAGGTCGTGGACGCGTTCGCCCGCTATCCGGTCGCGGTGGTCGTCCTGGACCTCGAGATGCCCGGGCTCGATGGCTTCAAGACAGTCCAGCAGCTGCGGCGGCTGCCCGGCGGTCAGAACGTGCCGATTGTCGCCATGACAGGGCACGTTGGCCCCGAAGTGGAGAGCCGCTGTCGGCTCGCAGGGTTCACGGACCACATGCCCAAGCCGTTTGCGCGCGAATCGCTGCTGCAAGTGCTGAGGAAACATGCGGTGCGGTCCACCGATGCGAGCCACTTCCGCGCGCCAGCCATTGGGGTGCGCGCGATGCAGATCACGGTGCCTTCGCGACCGCTGCCCGAATCCGAAGCGCCGCCCACGCCCCGCGCGATCGTCTCGCCAGGCGTCACCGACCTGCTGCCGGAGTTCGTCCGCGGTCAAGCGATAAATACGCAGCATATGCGTGAGGCGCTGGCGCGCGGGGACTACCAACGGGTTGGGGAGTTGAGCAAGGTCCTGCGCCAGGTCTCCGGTGCCCTCGAGTTTGCCGCGTTGGTGCAAACCGCAGAAGTCCTTGAGGCGGCCGCTGCGCGGCGCGAGCACCACAACGTGGCGCGATCGCTCCGCAAGATCGAGTTCATGCTGACCGCGGCGTCCGAACAAACGGCCTCTTGACGGTCGAACGGCGTGCCTGCCGTACAGGCGCAAGTCACGCGCAGGCAGTCCGCCCGCCGTCAACATCTGGATTTTGCCATGCAGCTCTTTCAGTTTCCCTTCAGTCACAACTGCGCGAAAGTCAAAATCGCCTTGATCGAGAAGGGTTTGGCTTTTGAGTCGCCGGTCGTTGACGCCACGCTCCTCCGCTCGCCCGGCTTCCTGGCGATGAATCCGCTGGGCAAGGTGCCGCTCCTGGTCGATGGCGAATTCGCGATCGGCGAATCGGAGGTCATCGTCGAGTACCTCGAGGACCGGTACCCGCGACCGCGGCTGCTCCCGGTGACCGTCGAGGGGCGGGCGCGGAGTCGCTGGCTGTCGCGTTTTCACGACATGTACCTCGGGCCGCAGCTCTCGACGCTGTACTTTGCGCTCTCGGATGGCCGTGCGGGCAAGCCGGAGTTTGCACCGGAGGTCGACCGACTCGTTGAACTGGTGGCGATGCTGGAGGCGCTGATCGATCCGCAGCCCTATTTTCTCGGAAAACAGTTCACCTTGGCTGACGCGCCGTACGCGCTGTCGTACCATTTCGTCCTCATGTTGAGCGCGGCCCATGGTCGGCCGTTGACGGAGGTTGAGATGCCGAAGCTGGCGCGTTGGTTTGAATCGGTGTCAGCGCGGCCGTCGGTCGCGTCGGTGCTGCAGGCGGCGAAAACCGCGTTGGCGGGCGGCTAAAGTGAACCGTGAACCCCTGCGATTCGAGGCGCTTGCGGCGCTTGAGTGGTCCGATACGCCCGCGTGGGTATTTGATCACGATGGCCGGTGCATGGTGTGGGCCAACGATGCGGGCCTGACCTTCTGGAACGCCGCGTCGATGGCTGATTTCTTGGCGCGCGACTTTTCCTCGATGTCCGAATCGACGGTCACGCGCAACAAAGCGGTCATGTCGGAGCACGCCGCGGGCCGGACGGTGCGCGAGCAGTGGACGTTGTACCCCAAGGGCAAGCCGACCACCGCGAAGATACACAGCACTTCGGTCCGGCTCCCTGACGGCCGCATCGCCGTGTTGTATCAAGCGTACTTGATGCCGGAAGGCTTTGACCCTGCGGCATTGCGCTCGGTCGAGGCGCTGCAGCACACGTCGGTGCGGGTTGCGCTGCATCGCATGGATGGTTCGGCAATCCTGCGCAACCCGGCAGCCGTGCGTGCTTTTGGCCCGGTCGCGGCCGATAGCAGGGCGGATGATTTCACCGCGATGTTCGTGGATCGCGGCCTGGCCGCCGCGGCACGCGAGGCTGTGGCGGCCGGTCAGACTTTCAGCGCGGAGCTGGAACTCGCGACGCCGCAAGGGCCGCACTGGCACGGCTTGGACGCGCGCTCGGTGCTGGACCCGGTGACGGGCGAACCGCTGGTGCAGGTGAACGCCCGCGACATCGCCGATCGCAAGGCGGCGGAGCGGGCACTGGAACGCGCGAAGGAATATGCAGAAGCCGCGAACGTGGCCAAGAGCCAGTTTCTCGCCAACATGAGTCACGAGATTCGCACGCCGATGAACGGTGTGATTGGCATGCTGGAGCTCGTGCTGGACACGGATTTGTCGACAGAGCATCGCCAGTGGCTTGAAATTGCCCAGAGTTCTGCGGATTCGCTGCTCTCCCTGTTGGACCAAATCCTCGATTTCTCCAAGATCGAGGCGGGTCAGGTCGTCATCGAGAGCGTGGAGATGCAAGTGGCAAGCATTGTTCATCATGTGGCGTCCGTGATGACGCCCCAAGCGGACAAGAAGGGCCTCGCACTGCGCGTTTCGGTCGATCCGGCGATTCCCGCCGTGCTCCTCGGCGATCCGCACCGTTTGCGGCAAGTTCTGATGAACCTCGTTGGCAACGCGATCAAGTTCACGGCGCACGGATCGGTGGAACTCGCTGCGGATCTCGCGTACCGCACGGCGCAGGAGGTGACGCTCCGCGTGCGCGTGACCGACACCGGCGTTGGCATCGCCCCCGGGAAGCAAGCGCAGATCTTCGAGCAGTTTGTCCAAGCCGACGGCTCGACGACCCGCGAGTTCGGCGGAACTGGCTTGGGCCTGACGATCTGCAAGAGCCTCGTGCGGTTGATGGACGGCGAGATCGGGGTCGAGAGCATGCCGGGAGAAGGCAGCTGTTTCGGGTTCCAGTTGAAATTGCCGATCGGGACGCGGCGCGCTCAAGGCACGACGCCTTCCGGGTTGTCTGTCATCCGGCCAGAGCCGTTCGGGCGCGGGCGCAAGATCCTGCTCGCGGAGGACAACTTGGTGAATCAGGCAGTGGCGGTGTCCATGTTGCGGCGCCTCGGCTTCGAGACACTTATGGCGAACGACGGCGCGCAGGCGCTCGCGATGGTTGAAGCCCATCCGGACATCGCGCTCGTCCTCATGGACGTGCAAATGCCGGAGATGGGCGGTTTTGAAGCAACGCGACGGCTGCGTCAGGTTGAGGCGGCGACCGGCACGCATCGGCCGATCATCGCGATGACGGCGCACGCGATGCAAGGGTATCGCGAGCGCTGTCTTGCCGCGGGGATGGACGATCATCTGACCAAGCCGGTATGGCTCAACTCGATAGCGGACATGCTGTATCGCTGGGTGCCCTGACCGGCGGTTGGCCCAGCAACGTTGCGTGCTGCTTTTGCGCTATACTCACTGCGGCGCGCCGCCTTTGCGCCGTGGATTTCGCCATGCGTCCTTTCCTGTGCACCCTGCTGCTGCCGTTCCTCTGCCTGACCGCGCTCGCGGCCTGCGGCACTTCCGCCACGACGACGGACGCCGCGACCACGGACACAGCGGACGCTGCGCCGCTCGACACAGCCGGAACGGATGCAGCGGCTGCCGATGTGGCGGATGGGGCCGTCGCCGACGCACTGGCGGATGCGCTCCCCGCGGAAGTGACCGGCGCGGACACGCAGGTCGTCGACGTCCCGCCGCCCGATGCGGCTGCTGATGCGGATGTCGGCAATAGCTGCGCCGCGCTCCTCGGGCAAATCGCCGCGCTCAAGCCGATGCTCACCGGCTGCACGCCCGCCACGGGCTGCAAGACCATGGAATACCCGATCTGCAACACCTTTGGCTGCTTCCAGACGCCGATGGCCAGCGACGCCGACAGCAGCGCGCTCGAGAGCCTCGCCAAGCAAGCCAGCAGCGCCGGGTGCGACGGCTTCCACTGCGGCTGCGACCAGCCCAAGCCGGCGTTCTGCTTGAAAGGTCAATGCCGCCAATGTCCGCCCGACTGCGACGGCACGTGCGACGAACTCACCGCCGCGCTCCTCTCCGCCGCCCACGCCGCCAACTGGTGCAGCACGGACAACGACTGCACCGCGATGAGCACGGGCTTGTGTCCGGTCGGCGACTTGCCGTGCGGCGGCATGTACGTCAACAGCTTCGCCAACGCAGAGACGCTACAGGCCATCATCGGCGGCTATTCGGTCGCGTGCGGCCCGTCTTTCTGCAAGTGCGCCGTGCCCGGACCCGCGGTGTGCGTCAAAGGCAAGTGCGTCGCGAAGTAGTCGCGCGGTTAGGCGCCGTGCAGCAGTACCCCGTCGTGTGGGAGACTTGTCGTTGGGTCGCCAAGTGCGCCCGCTGCGCGATACGCCCGGCGACACACGGCTGGGACTTGATTTGTCCTTGCTTGAGCCCTTACTCCGCCAGATCGCGACCGTCCAACTGCGGTCCGCGCTCCAGCCAAGCCCGCGCCGCCTGGCGACCTTCCTCGTACATCGCCAGCATCGCGTTGCGCTCGAAATACAAGTAGGAACCGGCGTCAAAATGCCCTGACGGCGTCGGCCGGATCGCCCGGAACAAATCCACCTGCCGCAGGTCCGGATCGCCGTGCTGCGCGGCAAGGGCGTTGCGGTCCAGCAGCAGCTTGCGGTCGGTGTTGTAGGCATTTTCCAGGAACGTGTCGGCCAGCCGCTCCACCGCGCTGCCCAGCGTCCGCATCGGTTGAGCCGCCTCACTCGGTCCCAGCGTCACAAGCACCGGCACGATGCGGTGCGCGCCCAACGCGACCGCCGGCGCCATGGGCGAATTGACCAGCAAGCCGCCATCCCACAGGTCCATCTCGCCCACGCGCACCGGGTTGAACAGGATCGGAATCGACGCGCTGGCGAGGATCATGTCCAGGGAAATCACCGGCTCATAGCGGTAGTGCTTGCTCGCCGCGGGCAGCTTGTCCGGCATGTGGTTGACGATGCGGACGACGCAGCCCGTGCGCGCGTCCACGGTGTTGATCGCCAGCTTGACCTTGGACCCGCGCAGCTCGCGCGCGCCGATCGCTTTGGCCAGCCGATCGCGCATGGGCTCGGTGGAGAACACGTAGGTCGACTGGATGGTGGCGAGCAGGCTGGAGATGCTGTCAAAGCGCGCGGTCAGCAGGAATTCCACGAGCATCGCCAGTCGACCGCTCTCGCGGTACCAGCGGTGCTTGCGCAAAAGCCCGCCAAAGATGCGCAGCTCGCGTTCGCGCCGACCCAACGGCCGCAGTGGTTCCTGACGCAGCAGGCGCTGCAGTTCGTCGCCCAGCGAGCGGAAAAAGGACTCATTGGCGATGACCGGCGGGTTGTCGGCGAGGTCCAGCCAGAATTTCAGCAGATCCTCGGGCTCCAAGCCCGCGGCGATCAGCGCCCCATTCAATGCCCCAGCGGATGTGCCGCTGATCACGTCGGGCGCGCCGCGAAAGCCGTTGGGATGCTCGCGCAGGGTCTTCCACACGCCGACCTGGAACGCCCCGCGCGCGCCGCCGCCCGAGAGCACGAGGCTCAGGGGACGCTGCGGATCAGGAGAAAGTGGCATGGTATTCCTCGCGTTGCGCCAAGCTGGCACGCGCCAATGTAGCAGTCCGGCGTGGGGCGGCAAAAAAGCCCCATTGACTCGACTTCGCGGTAGCGCGATCCTGCCGCCGGGCCTGATTGGCCCTTTTTCGCGGAGCGCCCATGTACACCGTCACGCTGCAATCCTTCCCGCATGAGAAACTCCATCGCCTGGAGCGCGTCGTCCAGAAGCACACGAGCGGCAAGCTGGAATATCCGGAGCGCAACGCGCTGCTCGCCAAGGTGGAAGCGGGCCAGCCGCAGGTTGTCGCGCGCTACGCGGAGGAGCACGTCGCCCACAACGTGGTGCTGGAATACAAGCAGCACGGCGCGGTTGCGTCGATGGCCGATGAAGGCGCGCCTTCGGCATGAGCCTGCCGAGTCGCTGCGCTGAGCGTCCCGCGAGCAGTCTCGCGATTGGCGGCGCCGTGCGGCCGGAAATCCTGCGCAATCCGTTCCAGTTGGTCGATTTGCAGCGGCGCCAGGTCGAGTATCTGCGCCTGTCCGTGACCGATCGCTGCAACTACCGGTGCAGCTACTGCATGCCGGCGGAAGGCGTGGACGTGGTCCCGCGCGCCGACCTGCTCGACTTCGATGAGATGGTCACGCTCACGCGCCTCTTCGTGCAGCTGGGCGTGCGGCGCGTGCGGCTGACCGGCGGTGAACCGCTCGTGCGGCGCGGCATCGTCGATCTCGTGCGGCAACTGGCGGCGATCCCCGGCGTGGATGACCTCGCGATGACGACCAACGGTCACCTGCTGGCCAACCTGGCTGAACCGCTGCGCGAGGCCGGGCTGCAGCGCCTGAACATCAGCATCGACACGCTGGATCCGCGCAAATTTGCCGAGGTCAGTCGGGGCGGCGCGCTGCAGCCGGTGCTGGACGGCATCGCGGCGGCGCAGCGGGTGGGCTTTGCGTCCATCAAGCTCAATGCGGTCACGCTCAAGGGGCTGAACGACGACGCCCTGCTGCCGCTGTGCGATTTTGCCGCGCGTGAGAACCTGGTGCTGCGGCTGATCGAGTACATGCCGATCGGCGTCGATGCGTTCTGGGGGCCGGAGACCTGGCTGCCGGTGGCGGAGACGCGGGCACAGGTGATGGCGGCGTACGCGCTGGAGCCGGACGAGTCGGGCGAGATTCCGGGTGGCGGTCCGGCGCGCTATTGGCGGGGTCGGCATCGGCAGACGGGACAGGAGCTGCGCGTCGGCTTCATCTCCGCGGTGAGTGAAAAGTTCTGCGAGGCGTGCAACCGCGTGCGGCTGAGTCCGACCGGCACGCTGCGGGAATGCCTGTCGGCGCGCGGATCGCTCAGCCTGCGCGATTTGCTGCGTTCTGGCGCGACGGAAGCGGCGCTGACCGAGGCGATTCACGACGCGATGGCCGGGAAGGTCGAAGGCCACAACTACGACGCGGCGGTGCCGACGTTGGAGTCCATGAGCGCGATCGGCGGCTAGCGCGCTACGCGAAATTTCGCGCAATCACTTCGCCAGCATCATCAGCACGCCGCCGTACGCCAGCCCCAGGAGGGCAAACAGCGCGACGAACGTCAGGATCAGGCGCTGGCGCGACGGTTGCGGCGCGGGTGGAAGGTCCCGGGACAAGGCCAAGCCGGCCACCGTCCCCGCGATGAGGCCGCCGATGTGCGCGCCGTTGTCGACGACTTTCAAGCTGAAACCAAACGCCAGGTTGATGACCGTGAACATCGCGGCGCTCCGCAACATGCTGCGATAGACCTGCAACGGCACCGACTTGCGCCGCGCCAGCGCGAAACCGAGCATGCCGCCCATGACGCCAAAGACCGCGCCGGAAGCGCCGACCGAGTAGTTGTGGTTGGCGCTGAGCGTCCAGGCCAAGGACAGGATCGAGCCGCCGATCGCGCTGGCGAGGTAGACGCCGAGGTAGGCGACCGAGCCGAAGAGGCGCTCAGCGAGGTCGCCCATCGACTTGAGCACGTACAGGTTCATGCCGATGTGCAGCAGGTTCGCATGGAGGAACGTGCACGCGAGGAGCCGCCACGCCTCGCCGCGCGTCACGGTCAAGTCCAGCGAGTTGGCGCCGAGCGTGACAAGCGTGTCGTTGTCAAAGCCCTGCAGCAGCGCCGCCACCGGACCGACGCCGTGGCCAAACGCGATCGCCATCGCCAGCACGAACATCGCGATGTTGGCGCGGATGATCCACGGCGTCGCCGCGGTCTGGGGCAGGGCGCGCCGCAGCCGCTCAAAGAACACTTCCGGATTGCGCGGATCGCCGAGGCCGGCCAGATGGTTGAGCGGATTGGTCGCCGCCAGCGCCGCGTCCGCGTTCGCCGCGAAGATCACCTGCAGCATCGGCGCCAGACGCGAACCATAACACTGCTGGTCGAGCGCCGAGATGCCGATCAACGCGATGCCGTGCGCCGCCCCCAGCGTCTGGAGCGTCGCGGGGCGGATGGTCGGCACGTCCATCGCGATCACCACCACGCGCGGCGGCAGCGGGCTGTGCTGCACCTGCTCGAGCCAAGCTTCCAGCTGTTCCGGCGTCGGCGCCAGCCACGGCAGCACCACCCACACGCCCGCGGGCAGGTGCGGGTGCTCGGGCATCTCCAGCGCGACGGCGGCGTGCTTCCAGTTCTCTTCCGTCACCTGGCTGGCATAGCGCGCGCCCTGCGCCAGCAGGAATTGCTGCACGCGGGCTGAGACGTCTTCCGGATTGGCGTGGGCGTGGGGCATGTGACGACCGAGACTACACGACGGCGGCGGCCGCGCAAACCTGTGACAAACCGCAGCGCGCGGCGTCTGGCTACAACCCCGCATCGGGTCTACAATTCCCGTCAGTCAACCGGGAGGTGTCTCATGTCCAAACTCATCGCGTTTTTTGTCCTGCTGCTGGCCGCGTGCAGTGCGCCAGCCGTCAAGGAAGAAGCCTACGTGCCGCGCGGCCCTGATGCGCCTCGGCCGCAGAAAGAGACGGACTTCTTCAACGAATTCCGCGGCGATCACCATCCGACCGGCAAGGTCTTTCGCCTCCAGGGCAAGCCGGTGGCGGTCGATGGGCCGAACGTGATCCTCACGCTGGTCAAGTCCGATTGGGCGACGATGACGACGCCCGGCGGCAAGGAGCACCGGGAAGCGACGGCGCAGTTCATGGTCCAGCAGGGCGCGGAGAGCCACCACATCTCCGTGAACCAGGGCGATGACGGCGTGGCGTTCAACGTCCGGATCACCGTGAAGGCGGCGGGCGAGGACTACAACAAGGCGCGCCTGGACTATCTGCCGTGGGTGGATTGCCAGGTGGATGCGCTGTAGGCAGATTCCAACCTGCCGCGCAAAAAGTCGCATCGCTGGCAAGTGTCCCAGCGCACGGAGTTGCTTTGCCATGAGCCAGAGTTTCCATTTCTCGTCAGGCCAGCGACGCACGTTGCGGGCCATGACCCACGTCGCCTGCCCGCCGGACGTCGCCGCGCTGGGCTGTGAAGAGCGCATCGCCAGCGAGGTCGAATTGGCGCTCGGCAGCTTCCCGCCCATCATGCGCTTTGGCGTCGTTGCTTCGCTCGTCATTTTCGAGTGGTTCGCCGTCGTCGTGCCCGCGTCGTTCGGTCGGCGCTTTTCCGCCTTGCCGCGCGCCGGCCAGGACCGCTACTTCGCCGCGTGCTGGCATCACCGGTGGGTGCTGGTCCGGCAGGCAATGAAGGGCATCAAGGGCCTCATCGCGATGGCCTACTACGAGCTGCCGGAGGTCAAGGAGCGCCTCGGCTACCGGCCCGAGCCGTGGATCGCGCAGGTCAAGGCGATGCGCCTGGAGAAATTCGGCGATGAGATCCGCAAGCACGCGCAGTTGGTCACGGCGCCCGATGTTCTGGTGCCGGCGACGTCGTTGAGTCGGAGGTCGAACGATGTCACCGCATCCTGAACGGCTGTTTACGCGGGCGGATTGGACCGGCGACCGCACGCTGGATTGCGACGTCGTCGTCATTGGCTCCGGCGCTGGCGGCGCGGTCACAGCGGCTGAGTTGGCTGAGTCCGGCCTTGACGTCATCTTGCTCGAAGAAGGCGGCTACAATCCGACCGAGACCTTCAAGCCAGAAGCCCTGCGCGCCGCGCGCACCCTGTACCGCGACGGCGGCGGCACCGTCTCCATCGGCAACCCGGCGATCGCCTACCAGGAAGGCTGCACTGTCGGCGGTTCGACCGCCATCAACGGCGGCATGTCGTGGCGTACGCCCGAGCGCATCTTGGAGCGCTGGTACCGCGAGGACGGCCTGGACGACATCTTGCCGCGCGACATGGATGCGCGGTTCCAGCGCGTGGAGAAGCGGATTTCCGCGCGCCATCAGGATCCGTCGACCATTGGCCGCGACAACCAGTTGCTCAAGGCGGGCGCGGACAAGAAGGGCTGGGAAGTCATCGACAATATTCGCAATCAGGTGCATTGCGTCGGCTCCAATACGTGCGCGTTCGGCTGTCCGACGGGCGCCAAGCAGTCGACGCTCGTCACGTACGTGCCCCGCGCGCTGGCTTTTGGCGCGCGTCTCTATGCCGATTGCCGCGTTGACAAGCTCATCGTCGAGCGCGGCCACGTGCGCGGCGTCACGGGGCGCGTGAAGCGCGACGACGGCGGTCCAAGCCACCGCTTCACCGTGCGCGCGCGGGCGGTCGTCTCGTCCGCGGGCGCCATGCACACGCCGGCGCTGCTCCTGCGCTCGGGCATCCGCTCGCCTTCGGGGCGTTTGGGTCACAACCTGTCCATGCACCCGAACGTCAAGGTGATTGCCCAGTTTGACGATCCGGTCGAGGGCTGGAAAGGCGTCCATCAGGCCTACCAGGTGCGCGAGTTCCAGGATGAAGGCTTCCTGTTCGCCGCGGTCAATTTGCCGCCGTCGGTGCTGGCCATGGGCACGCCGATGTACGGCGCCGCGATGGCGGATTTGCTGGAGAATTACAACAATGTCCTGACCGCGGGGATGCTGCTGGAGGACAGTGTGGTCGGGCGCGTCCGGCTTGGGCCCGGCGGCCAGCCGCTGCCGTTCTACCAAATGTCCGATTTCGACGCGCTGCGCCTTGTGCGGGGAACCGCGCTGCTTTGCGATCTGCTGTTTGCCGCGGGCGCGCGGCGCATCGTGCTGCCGTTTGAAGGCGTTGCGGACCTGTACAGTCCCGACGACGTCCGGCGGCTGTTCGCCCGGCCGATTCCCAAGTCGGCGATGGAAGTTGTGACCGTGCACTTGATGGGCACCGCCGCGATGGGCGGCGATCCGCAGCGGCACGTGTGCGACCCGTATGGCAAGGTGCGCGGCTACGAGGGCCTGTGGGTCGCCGACGCGAGCCTGTTTCCGTCGCCGATCGGCGTCAATCCGATGGAGACCATCATGGCGCTGGCGACGCGCAACGCGGAGCGGATGCTGGAGACCGGCGCCGGGAGCAAGCAACAGTGACGCTCAAACCCGACGACTTGAAGCACATCACGACCCGCACGCTCGGCAACTACCAGGAGCGCGCGGAAATTTTCCGCGAGGGCACGCGCGACCACGACGTCAGCCAGAACATCGCGGCGCTGCTGCGGGCGCTGGCTGGACCGGACGGTGAGACGCCGCCGCGGGTGATTCTGGATCTCGGCTGCGGTCCGGGGCGCGATCTGCAGGCGTTCACCAAGCTGGGCCACCGGGCGATTGGCCTGGACGGCACGCCGCGCTTTGTCGAGATGGCAAAGGCGGACAGCGGTTGTGAAGTCTGGCATCAGGATTTCCTGCATCTCCAGCTGCCCGATGGCTATTTTGACGGCATCTTCGCCAACGCCGTGCTCTTCCACGTGCCCAAACAGGAATTGCCGCGCGTGCTTGGCGAATTGTTCGCCGCGTTGAAGCCGGGTGGCGCGCTGTTCACGTCCAACCCGCGCGGCGAGAATGACGAGGGCTGGAAAGGCGAGCGTTACGGGAGTTGGCACGATTGGCCGGCGTGGCAGGCGCTCCTGACCCAAGCCGGGTTTGCGGAAGTGACGCACTACTACCGGCCAGAAGGTCTGCCGCGCGAGGAGCAGCCGTGGCTGGCGAGCGTTTGGCGCCGGCCGGTGGTGGTGTAGCGCTTACCGCGTGGGCGCCCGCAGCCTGCCGGTCTTCTGCGCCTTTGGATTCAAGTCCAGCGCATCCGCCGCGTCGCGCCCCGCCGCCCAGGCCCACGCATCCACGCGAATTCCGCGGCCTTTACCGAATTTCATCCGCTCGCTGACAAACCGCTCCAGTGCGTCCCGTTCCGCCTGCGCCGCTGGATCGACACGCACCAGCGCCGCCTCGCTGAACTCGTTGCGCACTTCAGCCGCGACGCCGGCCAGCTTCCCTGCCACCGTGTCCACGCAGCCGATGCGGAACGCCTCGTGCCACTGCCGGTCATGGCCTGCGCCGTGCGTCGCCGACAGCCATTCAATGCGCGTCACCAGCCAGCCCCACAGCTCCAGCACCGCGTCGCGGTCGCGCGCCCGACCGATGAGCACGATGGCCTGATCCTTGCCGCGGTCCAGCGTATAGGCGACGCAGCCATTGGCGTCAGCCAGCGCGCTCGCGAGCACGACCTTCCACTTGCGCAGCCGCTTGGAGGCGTCCAGCGGCGTGTCGCGGGCGTCCACGATGGGATCGGGATCGGCGACCGTCGCCTCCTCCGCGTCGAGCCAAGCCTGGAGGCGGTGCCGGGCAATCAGCGTCTGCGCCAGCGCCGCCGCCGACGTGGCCTCATGGACGTTGGGCGAGGCGGCAAGCGCCAGCAATTTGCGGACCCGGCTGAGAAGAGTGGCGTCGACGGTCATGGCTGCCTGCGGGCGCGTGCGGCCCTGCCGGAGTGTACTGCGCGGGCCCGGATGTGCGAACGCCGCATGCCGATTCTGCGTGCGCAGCGCCCGGCTTGCCACGCACTCCCTGTGCAAATCCGGCCAAATGTGCTTCCCTTCGCCGCGGCGAAGCACCGCCGTTCGGGACCTCCATGTCGTCTACGCCCCGCCTTCGCTCCCTTTCTGGCATCAAACCGACCGGCCAGCCGCATTGGGGCAACTACTTTGGCATGATCGAGCCCGCCGTGCGCCTCGCCGACGATCACGACGCGTTCTACTTTGTCGCCGACCTGCACGCGCTCACGACCGTGCGCGACCGCGAAGCGCTGCAGCGCGACAGCTTGGGCATCGCCGCCACGATGATTGCCGCGGGTCTGGATCCGGCGACGAGCACGCTGTGGCGGCAATCGGACGTGCCGGAAGTGCTGGAGCTGACGTGGCTGCTGGGCTGCGTGACCAGCATGGGCCTGATGGAGCGCGCGCATGGCTACAAGGACGCGAAGGCCAAGGGCAAGGACCTCGGCTTTGGCGCGTTTGCCTATCCGGTGCTGATGGCGGCGGATATTTTGCTGTATGACTCGGACGTCGTGCCGGTGGGCAAGGATCAGGTGCAGCATCTGGAAATGGCGCGGGACATGGCGACGTGGTTCAACGTGGCGTTCATGGGCGCGCCGGCGGGCGGCACGGTGGAGGACGTCAAGTGGGACGGCCGCATGCTCAAGAAGCCAAACGCGTTGGTGCAGTCGCGCACGGCGATCGTGCCGGGCGTGGACGGCCAGAAGATGTCCAAGTCCTATGACAATTACATCGCGATCTTTGCCAGCCAAAAAGAGCTGAAGAAGGGCGTGATGGCGATCAAGACGGATTCCAAGGGCCTGGAAGAACCGAAGGATCCGGAGACGTGCAATGTGTTCCAGCTGTTCAAGCTGTTCGCCACCAAGGCACAGCAGGAAGAGCTGGCGGCGAAGTACCGCGGCGGCAATTTTGGCTACGGCCACGCGAAGTTGGAGTTGTTGGCGCTGGCGGAGGCGCATTTTGGCCCCAAGCGCGCGCGGTACGACGAGCTGATGGCGCGGCCCGATGATCTGCGGGACATCCTGGCGCACGGCGCGCACAAGGCGCGGTCGGTGGCGCGGCCGGTGATTGAACGGGTGCGGGAAGCGACGGGCCTGCCCGCGCGGACGTGGTGAACGATGACTGAGCCGCGCGACGTCGAGATCCTGCCGCCCGATCCGCAGTGGCGCGCGCCCAACGAGGAGGTGCGCGTCTACGAAGTCATCGATGCGCCGGTCGGTGATGAGCCGGCGCGGGTCAAGACGCAGCGCAAGGGCGACGCGCGGATCGTCGCGAAGTGGGCGAAGTGGGCGCTGCAGCTGTACCTGCTGGCGGTCGCGTCCATGCTGCTGGTGTGGCTGTTCGAGCCGTTTGGCCCGGATTTGCTGCGGCGGCTGACGACTTGGCTCGCGGGCTTGGGTCTGCTGGGCAAAGGTTTGGTCGTCGCGGGTGTGGCGATCGGCTGTCCGTTGTTCCTGCCGGTTGGACCGCTCGCGGTGGTGCCGGGCTATCTGTACGGCGCTGTTGAAGGGACCGCGCTGGCGATCGCCGGGGCGAGCTTGGGCGGCCTCATCAATTTCTACATCGCGCGCTGGTATCTGGAGCCGCACGTGCACGCGTGGCTGGACAAGAATCCCATCCCGGCGTCCCTCTACCGCACGATTGACGCCCGCGGGATGCGCATCGCTTTGGGGCTGCGGCTGACGCCGATCATGCACTACGGCGTGCTGTGTTTTCTCTCCGGGCTGACGTCCATGCGCTGGTGGCAGTACATGCTCGCGGCGGCGGTGGGCGGCGTGCCGTGGACGTCCGTGTGGGCGAGCGTGGGTGAGATGCTGCACGAGGCGCTGAAACCGATTACGCTCAACGCGCTCGACACCAATCCGTATGCGTGGCCGATGCGCTGGGGTGGCTTGGTGGTGCTGGTCGTCCTCGCGGTGTGGGTGGGACGTCTGGCGCGCAAGGATCTGGCGAAAGCGGCCGCGGAGGCAGGGCAATGAACGGACGACTCGGATGGTTGGCGGCCCTTTGCGTGACGGCCGCGTGTGGCACCAAGACGACCGCGACGGACGACGCGGCGGTTGTCGCCGACGTCGCAGATGACGCGGCGGATGTGGCGGGCGATGCGACGCAAACGACGACGATCTTGCCCATTCCGACCGGGGACGTGGCGGTCCTTGCGATGGCAAACAACGCCGCGCTCGTGATCGATCGCAAGAACCTGCACCTCGCGCTGCATCCAAGCCAGCAGGCGAGCGCGCCGACGATCCAGCAGATGGACCTGACGCGGATCCGCATCGGCCGCGTGGCGACGTGGGATCCGGACTTCAACTACAGCCCGGAGAACCTGGCGCAGGACCCGCCGCCGGGGCTGACGTGGCTGCATCCGGTCGGCGCGACCTGGCAGCCGCACGCGCTGGAAGGGCCGGGGCAGACCGGCGTGACGCTGCTGCTGGCGACGCAGGACGACGCGGCCAAGCCGGGGCCGGACTATGTGCTGAGCGTTGAGCAGGTCGATGCCTCGAGCTTCCGCGCCCACATCGCGCCCGCGGACGCGGCGCTGGCGGACAAACTCGCGCACGATCAGGTGCCGACGGATACGCTCGTGTACGTGGGCCTGCGCGCGCAGGTGCCCAAGACTGAGCGGTATTACGGCCTCGGCGAGTATTTCGACACGCCGCAGCACCGCGGTAAGACGCGGCTGATGCAGTTCATCACGCTGGGCATCGACTCCAGCAACAATGAAGCGCACGTGCCGATTCCGCTGTTGATCGGCACGCAAGGCTGGGGGCTCTTTGTGCAGGACCGCCACCCCGGCCTGTTTGACGTCGCGGCGAGCAAGGACGACGAAGTGGAGGCGCTGTTTGCGACCCACGCGCTGACGTTCTGGCTGTTTGCCGCGCCGAGCCCGCTGGCGATTACCGGGCTGTACACGCACGTGACGGGCGCGCCGGTTCTGCCGGCGAAGTGGGCGTTCGGCTCGCTGATTTGGCGCAATGAGAACAAGGACACGCAAGAAGTGTTCGACGACATGAAGGCGATTCGCGACAACGATCTGGCGATTTCTGGCATGTGGCTGGACCGGCCGTTTGACGTGAAAGTGAACGATTTCGGCTTTGATCCGGCGAAGTTTCCGGACCCGAAAAAGCTGGTCGACACGCTGCACGCGCAGGGTTTTCGCATGGGCGAATGGTCGACGCCGTACGTGGAAAAGGGCGCACGCGAACACGACAAGGTCGTCGCGAATGGCTGGTACGTGCAGGTCGCCGAACTGCTCAACGCCATCCTGAAGTGGGGACCGCCGCTGGATTTGACGAACCCGGACGTGATGGCGTTCTGGAAAGGCCAAATCAAGCTGGCGGCGGATGCAGGCGTGGAAGGCTGGAAGCTGGACTACGGCGAGGATATCCAGCTCGGGCTGGGCAGCGCGCGCCTGCACTCGACGTTTCACGACGGCAGCGACGAGCGGACGATGCACCACGGCTATGAGCCGCTCTACCACCAGGCCTACGCGGCGAACTTGCCAGCGACGGGCGGCTGGCTGCTCAACCGCAGCGGCACGTACGGCGACCAGATCTACACGAGCATCATTTGGCCGGGCGATTTGTGCGCGAACTGGACGCACCACCAGGAATGCGACAAGGGCGGCGCCCCGTGCCATACCGGCGGTTTGCCCGCGTCGGTCAGCGCGTCGATTTCCCTGCCCGCGAGCGGCTATCCGCTCTTTGGTCCTGACACCGGCGGCTATCGCCACGGCCGCGCCGGCAAGGAGCTGTTCATTCGCTGGCTGCAGCACTCGGCGTTCTCAGGCATCCTGCAAATCGGCGGCGGCGAGCAGCACAACCCGTGGGATTTCAACAAGTACACGGGTAACGAGTACAACCTGGAAGGTTTCAGCCAGTTTGATCAAGAAGTCCTCGATATTTCCCGCTATTTCATCCGCCTTCACACGCGGCTCTTTCCCTACATCTACAGCTACGCGCAGAACGCCCACGACGACAAACCGGGGCTCACGCGGGCGTTGGGGCTGCAGTTTCCGGAGCTGAACGACCGGCCGGACATCGCGGACTTCGAGGCGACGGAATACCTGTTTGGCGAGGACATCCTGGTGGCGCCGTTCACGCAGCCCGGCGGCACGCGCAAGGTGCTGCTGCCCGCGGGACAATGGCGCGATTGGTGGACGCAGCAGCCCGTGGGCCTGGCGGATGCGGCGACGGTCATCGACGTGACGCTGCCGCTGGACAAGTCGCCGATGTACGTGCGGTCCGGCGCGCTGATTGCGATGTTGCGGCCGTCGATTGACACGCTCGCGCCAACGACCGACGCGGGTATCGACTCCTTTGACGGCAAACCGGGGCGGCTCTACATCACCGCGACGGTGGGCAAGCCGAGCGCGCGGACGCTGTACGACGGCACGGCGATTGCCACGACCGCGCTGACGGGTTTTGACAGCGCCAACGTCTTTTTCGCCAAGCCGGGCACGGACTTCACGACGGACGTCGAGTGGCAAATTTGGCTCGCGCCCGACGCGGTCAAGCCCTCACCGAAATTCGGCGCCGTCACTGGCACC
>CAINLT010000523.1 GCA_903850505.1 uncultured Myxococcales bacterium
CATGGCGGACACGGCGGACACGGCGGCGGCGCGGGCGGCGGCGCGGGCGGCTTGAGCTACGGCATCTTCACGCCCGCCAACGCGACCGGCACCTTTACGGGTCTCAGCTACATCGGCGGCGCACCCGGCGCTGGCGGCGCAGGCGGCGCATCCGCCCCCGGCGCCCCGCTCCCTGAAGCCGACGGCAAGCCGGGCAGCAAGGGCGTCGATGGCCCGCTCCCCGGCACCGTCATGACCTGCGCGGCGCCCGGCGGCTGCTGAGTCCGCAGCGCCGCTTCGCCCAGCTACTGCTTCACGCCCGCGGCCCAGGTCATCACGCCGCCGGTCGCCAGCTGGCCGTGTTCGACCCACCGCTTCTTGAGCGCGCCGCCATTCCACGCCGCGGTCCCTGACAGCTTCCTGGCATACGCGCCCGGCGCATTCACCGTCACGTCGCCGCCGGCCAGGTGCAGCGTCACCTTGTCAAACCGCGGCGCCACCACGTCGTAGCCGGCAATCCCCGGCCGCGGCATCAGACCCACCGCCGCGAACACGTACCACGCGCTCAGCGTCCCCGCGTCGTCATTGCCCACCAAGCCGTCGGGCACGTTCGTGTAGCAGGCATCGGCGATCCAGCGCGTCCACTTGTCGCTCAGCTCCGGCCGCCCCGCGTCAGAAAACAGCGTGCTCGACAAGATGTCCGGCTCGTTGCCCTGAAAATAGTAGCCGTTGGGCACGTAGAAGTTGAAGTTGTCCTGCGCCAGCTGGAAGAACTGGTCGAGCTTCTTCACGAACGCCGCGTCATCCGGGTACAGCGCGCGCAGCCCCGCGGCATCGTGCGGCGCAAAGAAATTCCACTGCCACGCGCTGCCTTCCACGTACTCGTCATTGGAAAACGACCAGTTCTCCGCGACGAACGGCTCCGTGAACGCGCCATCGGCCTTGTGGCGCGCGCGGAAGAACTGCGTCTTCTCGTCCCACAGCTTCTTGTAGCTCGCGCTGCGCTTCTGGAACATCGCCGCGTCGTCCGGGTGCTTCAGGAACGTCGCCATCGTCGCCAGGCACGCGTCGTCGTAGCTGTACTCCAGCGTCTTGGAGACCGAGCCGCTGTCCGACTCCCGCGTGCAATAGCCGTACTGCATGTAGTCTTTCAGGCACTCAAACGTCGTCGTTTCCGTCGCCGTCTGCGCCAGCAAGCCCGCGTAGAGCGTCTGCGCGTCAAAATCCGTCACGCCCTTGGCAATCGCATCCGCCGCCAACGACGCCGAGTGGTAGCCAATCATGCTCCCCGTGTCGCCCATCCCCATCGACCACTGCGGCGGCCCCTTGCCCTGCGCCGTCATCGCCGCAATCGACCGCAACGTGTCGCGCGCCATCGTCGGCCACAGCAGCACAATCAGTGGATTTTCCGTGCGGAACGTGTCCCACAAGGAGAGATCCGTCACGTAGTTCCAGTTGTCGGCCTGGTGGATCTGGTTGTCAAAACCGCGGTAGCGAAAGTCCACGTCGCTCCAAATCGTCGGCATCTGCATGACGCGGTAGAGCGCGCTGTAGAAGATCGTCCGTTCATCGGCCGTCGGCGCGTCGATCTCGATGACGCCCAGCGCCTTCTGCCAATCCAGCAGCGCGGCCTTGCGCGCACCGGCAAAGTCGAACTTCGGCATTTCCGCGGCGAACGCCTTTTTGGCGCCATCCGCATCGACGTACGAGAGGCACAGCTGCAGCTCCACCGGCTGGGTCGCCAGATCGGCAAACTTTGCCCACGCGCCGATGTTGGACGGCACCGCAGTCGTCGCCGTCGCGTCAACACCCGGCTGAATCACGCCATCGTTCCACGTGCCAGCCTCTTGCCACGGCCGGTCAAAGCGCGCTTCAAAGAAGACCGGAAAACCGCCATAGCGGCTGGAAAAATCGCCGATGTTCAACACTTGACCGCGGACCGTCTGCGTCTTGGCGTCCAACTGCACGTTGGCCGCGCCGGTCACGCCTTTGGCGATCGACGTCCCGAGGTCAATCAGCACGCCGCCCGATGCCGGCGCGTCCTGAAACGTGTACCGGTGGTGCGCGCAACGCGTGGTCGCGGTCATCTCCGCGCGCACGTGCGGCTTGTCCAGCGTCACGGCGTAGTAGCCCGCCTCCGCGTGTTCCGTGTCGTGGCTGAACGTGGAGTTGCGGCCCTTGCGCGACGTCGAACTGGCGTCCAGCGTCGTGAACGGCATGACCGCGAGGTTGCCGTAGTCCGGCGCGCCGGTGCCTTCCAGGCGGTTGTGGCTGAATCCGTAGATGTACGGGTCCATGTACTGATAGCCGCTGCAATGGAGCGTGCCGTTGGCGCCGCCGTCGTTCTGCGTGTCGGGACCGACCTTGCACAAGCCCCACGGACGCGTGGCCGCCGGATACGCGGATCCCACGTTGCCGCCGCCAAAGCTCGTGCCGATCATCGGATTGACCGCGTGCGCAATCGGCGCTTCGTCGGTAACGACGGTCACTTCGCCCGCGGCGTCCACCGCATCGCTGCCATCGGCGCCGGCATCTGAACCGGTCGCGGCGTCTTCCTCAACCGTTGCGGTCGTTTTTGCGCCACAGGCGGCGACGGCGATGAGAACGATGATCCAAGAATTGCGCATGACGCGATGCCCCATTGGCGTTCAGCCGCCGGGGACGGATGGTAGCGCGTCTGAAGTGGGCGACAAGCGGACGCACGTTCGCGTCCAGATCAGGCGCGCGGCGACCACGCAAAGGGCATCACGTCGCTTGGCGGAGCGACCGCGGTGGCAATCGCGCCCGCCACCCGCATCACCGTCAGCCCGTGCTGCGCGTCGAGGAAGCTTGGCCGACGGCGGCGAATCGCATCGAGCACTTCCGCAATCACCGCTTGCGTCGCATCGCGCTCGGCGACCGCCAACGCGCGTCCATGGCCGTCCCGCGTCAGCGTCGCGCGCGACCGCCCGCGGCTCACGTTCAACTCCAGCGTGCCTGAAGTACCTGACGCGCGCAGTTCCCGCCGCGCCTCGCCGCCGCCGATCTGCACGATCAGCAGCAGCTCCAGCTCCGGCGTCCGCACCGTCGCCATCAGCCCGGCGTCGTGCCCGTCCAGCCAGCGGGCATCGACGACGACCGCGTCCGCCAGCCGCTCGCCGAAAATCGAGACTTCGTGAATCAACAGGTCGTAGAGCTGCGCCATCGCATGCGGCGTCGGGTGCGGACCCGCGTTGAGGCTTGGCTCCACGCGCAGCTGTTCAATCCGCTGCAACACGCCGATCCGCCCGCGGGCAATCGCGTCGTGCAGCGTCTGGACTGCCGGCTCAGCGCGCGTCGTGTGCGCAACGAAACAGCGCGGCCCGGACAGTTCCGTGAACGCCGCGAGCTGTTCGGCTTGGCCGAGATCGGCCGCGAGCGGCTTCTCGCACAGCACATGCAAACCCGCCGCCAGAAGCGGCAACGCCAGCGGCGCGTGACTTTCCGTCGGCGTGGCAATGCTGACGACCGACACGCCCTGCCCGACCAACGCCTCCAGCGTGTGAACCGGCGGCAGCGCCAGACCGAGTTGCGCCATCGCGTCGGTATCGCGGTCGTGGCGGACGAGCGCGGTCACGGCGTCGGCACCGAGCAGTTCCCGCCACGCCGCAGCATGGCGCTTGCCCATCTGCCCCAGGCCGATCACCGCCGCGCGCGCCGCCGATAACTGCGGCACGGCGTGGAACTCTGCGGTCCCGAATTTGGCGGCGTATTCCTTGCGAATGCCGGGACACACGGCGTCAAACCGGCAGTCGCGGCAGAAATCCGGCTTCACGCAGGACGGGTCGCCCACACCGATGCCCGCGTGCGGCTGTTCCTCGCCGTAGACGCCGACGTCGCCATCCAGCACGCACGGTGGCACGCCGCACGGGTGGATCAGGTTGTCCAGGACGAGGCCCTCGGCGCGCGCCAACAAGAGGCCCGCGCGGAACGGCGCGGCAAGTTCGGCCATGCGCGGCAGCACATCGGGGTCCAGCGGTCCGTCGCCGATGTGGCTGGCCACCGCCAGGCTGAGCGACAGTTCCGGGAAGCTGCCCAATTCGCGCGCGACAAACGCGATGAATGCCGGGAATTCCGCTGCGGATTGTCGCGTGATGACGTGGTTGAGCGTGACGGCGATGCCCGCTTCACACAGGCGCCGGATGCCAGCGACCGTCCGCGCATGCGTGCCCGGCGCGGCCGTCAGCGCATCGGACGACGCGGCGTCGTGGTGATGCAACGCGACGAGCGCCTGGTCGAGCCCCGCCGCAGCCAATTGCCCCGCGAGCGTGCCGTCGCCGAGACGCGTCGCGTTGGTCTGGATGCCGATCCGCGCCACGCCCGCCTCCCGCGCGGTGGCGATCATGGCGACGAGATCGCGGTGCAGCGTGGGTTCACCGCCCGTGAACGTCACGGACAAGTCGTCGCCGCCAGCCGCCAACAAACCGCGGATGCGCTCCTGCACGGCATCGAGCGCCATCTCCGGGCCGGAGAAATCGACCCAGCAGAAGCCGCAGCGTTGATTGCACGCGTGGAGGATGCGGATCACGTGCTCCCGCGAGGCGCTTCGCCCCGAGGCGCCGACTGCTTGCACGTCCAGATCGATGTGCGACGCCTCCGGTTTGGTGCGCCGACCGCCCGGCAGCCACGCCAACGACCGGCTGGGATCAAACGGCGTGACGGCGGCATCGCCAAGGTGCGCGGCCAAGGACCGTTCGACGCCCTGACAGCGGCCAAACAGCGCGCAACCCTGACACGGCGGCAGGTGAACGCGCCCGGAAGCGTCGCGCGCGCCTTCCACGGTCAACAGCGGCGTCATCTTCGCGACGTTGCGAAAGGCGCACGGATGGAACCCTTCGGTGCTCGCGAGCCGGACCGCGATGCCCGCAGCGGCGAGGAGGCTCAGCGCCTTGCCCAGATCACCTTCCACTTGCGACGGCAGCACGTGCAGCGCGTCAGGTGCCTCAGGCTCGCGCGAACGATACGGCACGAAGCGATACGCCGTCAGGCTCGGCCAGCGCGCCACAGCCAGATGGGCCAACGGCAACAGCGAGGCCTGCGTCGGGCGATTCACCGGCGTCTCCAGCTCCACGGGCAGGCCCGACGCGAGCGCGTTGTCGATGCCCTGCGCGGTCAGTTCAAACGCGCGCGGCAGACGGGTCGCCTCAGCCGCGGTCGCAGCGTCGTGGCCAAAAATGCCGATGCGAAAGCCGCTGATGTCCGCCGCGACGAGCGCCTGCAGGTAACGCGGATCGCCCAGCCGCATGCCGTTGGTGTGCAGCACCGCGGTCGCACCCGTCGCCCGGATGCGGCGGACGATCTCCGGCAGCAAGGGATGGAGCGTAGGCTCGCCGCCGCCCAAGATGACGCCCGCGGGTTGTTCGCGCTCCAGCAGCTCCGTCAGGCGGCTGAGCACGCGATCATCGCGCAAATCCGGTGTCATGCGCGGCACGTGCTGCGCGCAGAAGACGCAATGGGCGTTGCACGCGTCCGTGACCGAAAAAGGCACGATGGAGCGTTGGTTGTTGCTCCTCATCGCGGCTCCGCGACCGGAATCGCCGCGTCGCCTTCGCCAAAAGGCACGAGCAAGGCCGTTTGCCACGGCTGCGCGAGCGTGAGCCCCTGACCGTCGATTTGCGTCGCCACGTTCGCGCCGGGCAAACCCTGCTGCCAGCGGACGGGCCCATGCGCGAGCGCGTGCGCCAGCGGCCCTGCCAATTCCGCGGTCAGGTGCGACTGCAACTGCACCTCTTCTGGCGAACCCGGGCTGAGGCGCAAATCGGCGCTGCTCACGACGCGGCCGCCGTGCAGGAGCCACGCTTCAGTGTTGCGATCGGACGGCACGGATTCCAGCCGCGTGCCGACCAAACAGAGATACCGGGTCGGATCCACGTAGATCAACGGCGCGGAAACCAACACGGACAGCTGGCGCGCGCGGACGTCGCTGTCCGGCTCAAGGCCCAGCGCGTCGACGGCGTGAACGAGGACGGCTGGCAGTTCGTCGATGGGCCAAATCGCGCGGGCCAATCGCACGAGGCGAGGACCGTCGCGCGTCGTCGCCGTCCGCACCGCATGAGCGAGCCGGATGCTGCGACTGCAACTGTAGCTGCACGGGAAATGCTGGGTGAATTTGCCGGCGGGCCGATGGTTCAGCAGGCCATGGGGCGCGCCCAACGTCGCGGCGCGAATCGCGTGGGTGAAGGCCTCGTGCAGCGCCAACCGCTCCAACTCGAGCCAGTTCGCGCGGCAACAGGACGGATACCCGAACAGCGCACCCATCTCCAGCCGCAGCGCGTTCAGCGTCGCACGGTCCGGGGACGCCGCCATCTCTGCGTCGAGGCGCACAAGCCGCGCGGCAACCGCTGGGTCGCGCGCCACGAACACGCTCTGCACGGCCGCCATGTCCGTCCGCACAGCCTGACGCGCTGGCGCGGCCGTCGCATAGGACTGACTGGTGGCGACCGTGAGCCCCATCGCCTCCGCCGCTGCCCGCAGGGAGGTCAGTCGCGCTGCATCGACGTTTTCAATGCCCGCCGCGGGCCGGACGCCGTCAACGACGGAAAGCAGCGCCGCGCCCGGGTGGAGCACAATTGCCGACGCGATCAACGCGGCAAGTTCAGCGTCGGGAGGCGGCACTTCAGGCTGCCGATCCTGCGGATTGGCGGCCTGGCGGAAGTGCTCGCGTTCCAGATTGGCCAGCCGCCCGGGGTGGTCGAGCAACGCATCCAGCCACTGCGCCAGCGCGTCGCCAACCGCCGCTCCTGCCGCAAGGACGCGCAGTTGCCGCACAGGCCACGGCTCGCCACGCAGCGTCGCTGCGACGTCGCGGCCCCAGGCAAACGGGGTCATGCCGTGGTCGCTGGTCCGCACGCCCGTCGCACCCGGCGGCGGCGGAACGGACAAGCGGCCGTCGCGCGCGAGCTCCACACGTCCATCGGGGGCATCGACGACGACATCCACGCCAAAACCGTCGCCATGCAGCGCGACCTGCACGGTCGTCTTGCCATCGGCCGTCTGTGCCGCCAGTTCCGGCAGCGGCCACGGTCCGCGCAGCGTCACCGCGGTCATGTCCTGCTGCAGGAGGTGCGCCGCCAGCCCGAGTCCTTCGGCCAGACGCGCGAACAGGCGCTGCGTCAGGCTCTCCGTCTCCGCCGTATCGGCCAGCGGCGTCGACTCGAGCGCCAGCGCCACCGCGACGTGCTGCGGCTGCGCGGGCATGTGCCGCTCCAGCGCGCGCACACCGTCCATCGCCAGCGTCGCCAGTCCCACGTACGCGTTCGGCGGCAGGATCGGCGCGGGTCCAGGCAGCGGCCCAAGCGCAAAGACCGGGCGATCGCCCGCCGCCAGTAACGCCTGCAGCCGATCCAGCGGCGCGCCCGTGGCCAGCAGAGGCAGCGTCGGATCGCGATTGGGCTGGAGTCCCAGCGCCAGCGCGCCAGCCGGGGTCGCCGGTTCAAGCCCTTCATGCTCGTCGACCACATAGCCAGGCAGTTGCGCGGCGACCAACTGCCAGCCAAACGACACCGGACCGCTGATCGCCAACTTCCGCGGCCGTTTGCGCGTGTCCACCGGCTGACGACGCGGCGGCAGCGCGAGGCGAATTCCGTCCAGATACAGCACATCGAGGCCACTTCGCCGGGCGCAATCGATGGCATCCGCCGGCGACTCCACGATCGGCTCGCCCGCTTGATTGAAGCTCGTGTTGAGCACCATCGGCACGCCGGTCGCCTCCGCGAACGCCGCGATGATGGCGTGGTAGTGGGGCGTCGCTGCCGCCGTCACGGTCTGGGCGCGCACGGTGCCGTCCACATGCACGGCCGCCGGCGCCAGTTCACGCAAACGGTCCTTGGCCCGCATCGCCAGCAGCATGAACGGCGACGGCTGGGTGTCCTCGACCCAATCCGCCTGCGCGGATTGCAGGATCGCGGGCGCAATCGGCCGCCAACCCTCGCGCAGCTTGGCGTCGTTCAGGCGGTCGCGGATGTCCGTGCGCCGCGGATCGCCGAGGATGGAGCGATGCCCAAGCGCGCGCGGGCCAAACTCGCTGCGTCCCTCAAACCAGCCGACCAGCGCGCCTTGCGCGAGATCCCGCGCCGCCCGCAGCGCCGCCTCGCCCGGTGTCAGGATGTCGTCGGTCGTCGCGCCAGCTTGTCGCAGCGCCTCCAGCGCCTCTTGCGGTTGCCATGCCACGCCCAAGCCACCGTCGGCGAGTCGCTGCTGCACCGACTCACCGAGCCGCGCCCCCGCCAACAGCGCTGCCCCCAGCGCGTTGCCCGGATCCGCCGGACTCGGCGGCACCCACAGGCGCGTCAGCCACGGCTCGCGGCCAATCCGCCCGTTCATCGAGCAATTCAGCGCGACGCCGCCGCTCAGGCACACGTCCGTCAGTCCCGTCGCCGCCTGCGCCTGCCGCAGGATCGCGAGGACCGTCGTCTCGATCGCTGCTTGCACCGACGCCGCAACCTTGGCGTGCAGGTCAAAGTCGATGGGCGCCCACGGCGCACGCAGCACCTGATCGGCGGGATGACCATGCCGCCACGTGGACCCCAGCGTCGCGCCGTCCGCCTGCAAGTGCAAAAAGCCGTGCGCCCAGGCCGGATCCGCCGGCGCGTAGCCCGCCAGCCCCATCAGCTTGCCCTCGCCGCCCCGACCAAAGCCGAGCTGCAGCGTGGCCTCCTCGTAGATTCCGCCCACCGTCAACTGGCCGCGCGGAATGCTCGCGATCCGGGTCAGACCCTGTGCGTCGGCGCGGAACACGACGAGCGTGTCGTCGTCGCCGTGGTTGTCGACCGTGAGGACCAGCGCCTCGGTGAAGCCGCTGGTGTAGAACGCCGCCGCGGCGTGGCTCAAATGGTGCAGACCGTGGCGCTCCGGACCGTCCTCCTGCCACGGCGTTCTCGCTGGATTCTGGCGCGGCGGCAGTCCCGCCAGCGCACGGAATTGGTTCTCGCTGCGGTTGCCGACCACGAGGTCAATGTCGTCCAGCGTCCAATTCCGCGAGCGCAGCGCGCGATCCAGCGCCAGCATCGGCGGGCGTTCGTCATAGCGGTTGCGGCTCAGGCGCTCTTCGCACATCGCCGCGACGATCACGCCGTTGTCGATCAACGCCAGCGACGACTCCTTGTTGCCCACGTTGACGCCCAGAATCCGCATCCTACCTCACACCGTCCGCGCGTTGCGTTTCAGCCGGTCA
Source organism: uncultured Myxococcales bacterium (assembly GCA_903850505.1). GTDB lineage: Bacteria > Myxococcota_A > UBA9042 > UBA9042 > UBA9042 > CAIYBN01. The sequence goes on from CAINLT010000523.1 coordinate 9,170, forward strand.
TCCCAGTCCAGAAACGCCGCGAGCTCAGGAAACGTCTGGGCAAACGACTGCCCGCGCACCGCGTCAATCGTGTGCGTATGGGCAAAAAAGAGCTCCTGATCAGCCGCCGACGCAGGCTGCCGGTCCAGGGCCAGCAGCAAGCCTTCCACATTCTGCCGCAATTCCCCGGTCAAGGGCAGCGGCGTCAGCGTTGCCGCTACAGCGCGCTTGGCCGCGTCGGGCAGGATCGCCGGATCAAAGTACGGCGGGTCAAAAACCGGACTCAGGCCCAGGATCAGCTCCTGCGCTTGCGCCCACGCGATCAGTTCATGCAGGTACAGCACGTTGTAGGCGCTCAGCGTCGCGTTCACAACCACATGGACGTTCTTGCCGATCTCGCGAAACTGCAGGACATTTTGCGAAACGCTCGACCACTTTGCCGGATGGCGGAGGTACTCAAAGCGCGCGCCCACGGCGTCCAGGCTGACCCGCACGTTCACGCGGCGAAACGCCGGCCACAGCGCCCGCGCGGCTTCCGGAATGCGCGTGCCATTGAGCGTGTAGTCCAGCTCGATCTCCTTGGCGCGGCCCATCGCCACCCAGTCACGGAGCAGGTCAAAGTGCGCGTCGATGACCGACGGCTCACCGCCGACAAACTCCACGCGCTGGAGTTGCCCGCTCAGGGCTTGCAGGCTCGGGCGCATCACGTCGTTGTCGAGCAGCCAGTTCTGGGTCTGCAGGACCTGCTGGCGCATCCGCTGGACGATGGGCAACTGCGCGGCGGTGTCCGGCAAGTCGCGCCACTCCAGCGCCACGGACGAGCTCGAAGCCGGGCTGCACGTGCGGCACTTGAGGTTGCACAGGTTGCCCGGGCAGAGCGAGAGGTCCTCCAGCCGCACGGTCTTGCTCAGGTCGACCGCGAGCAACTCCGGGCGGCGGTGAAAGTAGACCTCGCGGCGCGATTGGGCACCGACGGCTTCAGCCTGCCAACAGCGCGCACACGCGGAAATCTGCGTGCCGTCCAGCAAATCCTGCCGCACTTTGGCCAGCGAAGCGGACTGCCAAATCTCCGCCAGACCGTGCTCGCGCACGGAAAACGGCCGACCCGCCTCGTCCAGCAGCGGATCGGCAAAGAGGCAACAGGGGCGCGCGTGGCCCTGCGTGTCAATGTCCAGCGCGCGAAAGGGCAGCGCGCACAGGGTCGGCGGCGGCGCTTGGCGTTGCACGGACTGGCGCGGCGAGGACGGCGGCGGGAGACCCATGGCTTGCGCCAAGGAAACGTCCGGCGTCTGCGCCCACGCAGCATCGGCACGCTCAGCCAAGGCCGCCATTTCTGCGAAGAACGCGCTCGATTCGGCAGCCGTCAACGGTGGCAGCGCCCCGCGATAGCCGACTTGCACGCGCGCGAGCCGCCGCCACGCTTGCCGGGATTCATCGCGGCGACGCAGCTCAACCGGCACGGTGAGACGCCCCGCCGCGAGCGGGAGCACAACCACGTCAGCGTCTGCGCCTGTGTCCAACCGCTCCATACCACCTGGAGTACGCAGCTTGAAACACCGCCTCCGAATCTGACTCTCTTGTCGCCGTGGCGCAAAGTCAAGTCGTTGCGCCCCACATCGGTGAAACGACTGCGCCTACTTCATGTTGAGCGCACTGTGGCCGCGTGTTATCTTGCCGACCGCACTGGAGGAAAATGTCATGGGCATGTTGCAGAAGATTGTTGCCTTTGTTCCCGAGGAAAAACGCGATCAGGCGCTGGCTGCGGCCGGTGGCGCCGCGCTTCTCTCCGGGCAGAAGTTCACCGCGATCATCATGTTCGGCCGCGGCGTGTCCGGGCTGGAGAGGAAGTGGCGCGTCCGGCATCCGGAGTTCCACGGCGATTTCTCCCAGCGCTGGGCTGCGGCGACGTCGTTCTACGAGCAGACGCACCAGGACCCGACCAACCGCGTGTTGCACATGGCCGGCATTCCGCTGATTGTCGGCGGCGCCCTTGGCCTGCTGGTGGCGCCGCGCTACTCGCCGCCGTGGTTCCTGTCCGCGACAGCGTTCGTCGGTGGCTGGGGAATGAACCTCGTTGGCCACTACAAGTACGAGAACAACGCCCCGGCTTTTGCCGAGGACCCGCTGTCCTTCGTCGCCGGTCCGGTGTGGGATGCGCAGCAGCTCGCCAAGGTCATCCGCAAGCGCTTCGCGACTGCCGCGTCGTCCGTGAGCACGCCGGAAGTCGCGACCGCCTAGCTTGCTCTAGCCCAGCCGCCGCTTGAAGTCGTCAAAACCGAACGTCCGCACCACGCGCACCGCGCCATCCGGCGTGCGGTGGGCGATGCTCGGATGTTTCACGCCGTTGAAGAACGTGGTCTTGACCATCGTGTAGTGGATCATGTCGTCAAACACGAGGCGATCGCCGATCTGCAGCGGCTGGTCGAACGAGTAATCGCCCGCCACGTCGCCCGCCAGGCACGTGTTGCCGCCCAAGCGGTAGGTGAACGCCTTTTCGCCGGCTTCGCCTGAGCCGAGGATCATCGGCCGGTACGGCATCTCCAGGCAATCCGGCATGTGCGCGGAAACCGACACGTCCAGCAGGCCAAACGGCATCTGGTTCTCGCCGATGTCCAGCACCGTCGCGACGAGCCAGCCCGTGCGCCACGCCACCGCGCTGCCCGGCTCCAGGATCACCTCGACGCCCCAGCGCTTGCGGAACGCGCGCACCAAGCTGATGAGCTTTTCGACGTCATAGCCGTCGCGCGTCATCAAATGGCCGCCGCCAAAGTTGACCCATTTCATCTGCGGCAGGAACTCGCCGAAGCGCGCCTCAAACGCCGCCAGCGTGCGTTCCAGCTGCTCGGAGCCCGACTCGCACAGCGCGTGAAAATGCAGCCCCTCGATTCCGTCCAGCTGCTCCGGCTTGAACTGCCCGCGCGTCACGCCCAGACGGCTGCCCGGCACGCACGGGTTGTACGCGCCCACTTCCACTTCCGCGTGCTCCGGATTCACCCGGATCCCGCTGGAAATCTTGTGCGTCGAAGCCTGGATCTGCGGCTTGAAGCGCTGCCACTGGGCAAACGAGTTGAACGTCACGTGGCTGGCGAGCGGCAGGATCGCCGTGAACTCGTCAGGCGCGTACGCCGGCGCGTAGACGTGCAGTTGCGCGCCCGGCATCTGCGTGTTGACGAGCAGCGCTTCATTCAGGCTGCTCGCCGTCGCGCCGCGCAGGTATTGGCTGACGATCGGGAACGCGCTCCAGGTTGAAAACGCCTTGAGCGCGAGGATGATCGTGCACTCCGCGGCTTCCTGGACGTGCGCCATCAGCTGCAGGTTGGCATGGAGCCGCGCCTCATCGAGCAGAAAACACGGCGACGGCGCGAGGCTGAAGTCAACCTCGTCCGCGGGCGTCACGCTCGGCGCTTGCGCAGTTTCCTGCATGTGGGCGCTCTGGGGATGTGTCTGTCTCGCCGCCATTGGCGGCTGCCGCTGCAGCGTCACGGCACCAGCTCAACGCCCGCGAGTTCCTGCCACGGCAGACCCCAACGGTTCAGCATCGTCATGAACGGATCCGGATCGAGCTGCTCCACGTTGAACACGCCCGCGCCCTTCCACTGGCCCGTCAGCATCAGCGCCGCGCCAATCATCGCCGGCACACCTGTCGTGTAGCTCACCGCCTGGGACTGCACTTCCTGCCAGCACGCCGCGTGATCGCAGACGTTGTAGACAAAATGCGTCGTCGCCTCGCCGTCTTTCTCGCCCTTCAACTGCACGCCGATGCACGTCTTGCCCGTGTAGTTGGCGCCCAGTGAACCCGGCTCCGGCAGCAGCGCCTTGAGGAATTCCAGCGGGATGATCTTCTGGCCGTTGAAGTCGATCGCGTCGATCCGCGTCATGCCGACGTTCTGCAGCACCGTCAGGTGCGTGATGTACTGCTGGCCAAACGTCATCCAAAAACGCGCCTGCTTGATGTCCGGAAAGTGCTTGACCAGGCTCTCCAGCTCTTCATGGAACAGCAGGTAGCTCTCTTTCGGCCCGACCTGCGGGTAGTCGATCGCCTGGTGGATTTCCAGCGGCTGCGTCTCGATCCACGCGCCGTTCTTCCAATACCGGCCATTCTGCGTGATTTCGCGGATGTTGATCTCCGGATTGAAATTCGTCGCAAAGTGCTTGCCGTGGCTGCCGGCGTTGCAATCGATGATGTCCAGCGTCTCGACCTTGTCAAAGCGGTGCTTGTGCATCCACGCCGTGAAGACGTTGGTCACGCCCGGATCAAAGCCGCAGCCCAGCAGCGCCATCAGACCCGCCTTGCGGAACCGCTCCTGGTACGCCCACTGCCACGAGTATTCGAACTTGGCGACATCGCGCGGCTCATAGTTCGCCGTGTCCAGATAGTTCACGCCCGCTTCCAGGCAGGCGTCCATGATCGTCAGGTCCTGGTACGGCAGCGCCACGTTGATGACCAGATCCGGCTTGAACTCGCGGATCAACGCCACCGTCTGCGGGACGTCATCGGCGTCAACCTGCGCAGTCGTAATGCGCGCGGCTGACTTGATCTCGGCGGCGATCTTCTCGCAGCTGATGAGGCGGCGACTCGCGATCAGGATGTCCGCAAAGACTTCCGCGTTCTGCGCGCACTTCTTGATGACGACGTTGCCGACGCCGCCGGCGCCGATGATGAGGACACGTGCCATGGGTAGAAACCTCCCGGGCTGGCCATTGGAGATGCCAGAGAAAGGCCGTCGGCGCGAGCGCCGGAGTAGGCTGGAGACGGTGGATAACGGCGGCCAAACGGGGCGACGTCAGAAGCTGGAAACGACGGCCCCGCCACACGGGTTTCCGTTAGGGCCGCGGAGTGTAAGGACCGGCAATGTGGGGGTCAAGCGTTACCTCGATTTCACGCCGCTGTAACGCATTTGGCTAGCGACTGCGACCTTCCACGCGCCACAGCGCCTCAAAGCGCAGCGCCTCGCTCCAGGTCTTTGGCCCGCCGCGATTCCCGGTCACGTCCTTCAGCCATGCCTGCATCCCAGGCGGCGGCGGCTGACGGCGCCAGGCCGCGTCCACCAGCGCGCTCGCGTGCGTGAGGCGCCCGATCTGCTCGATCTCCCAGTCCACGGCCGCGACTGCTTCTTCCAGTTGCGAAAACCGCGCGCGCTCCTTGCCGTCCATCTCCACGCGCCAGCGCTTGCCCCGCGCGCCCACGACGCGAATCAGCGCCTCTTTCACCAACCCCGGCTTGGCCTGCCAGTGCAGCACCACGCCGTGACGGCCCAGCGAGAACCAATCCAGCGGCGAGATCGCCCGTACCTCCGGATCGACGCGCCGGCTCAGCGGGTCAAAGTGCGCCGCCCGGTCCTGGATCTCCTTGAGCGTGATCGTCCCCGGGTCGATCTCAAAGCCCGGATTCGCGTCGATGATGGCCTGCCATTTTTCCTCGGCCTCCAGCGCATCCTCGCCCTGCAGGTCGAGCTGATGCGGCATCCCCAGCAGGCTCGGCAGCGTGCAGAGCTCCAACTCGGACACATCGGCAAAATCGAGCACCAGGCAATCCTGCTTCCCCGGCGCCAAGCGCACGCCGCGACCGACGCATTGCGCGTACAGCATCGGCGATCGTGTCGGCCGCGCCATCGCGATGCAGCTCACTTCCGGGTCGTCAAAGCCTTCCGTCAGCACCGCCACGTTCGTCAACGCCCGCACCCTGCCCTCGCGGAATGCCTTAAGCTCCGCCTGCCGCCGATCGCGCTTCATCTCGCCGTGGACCATCCCGCACGGCACGCCGATGGCGTTCAGCGCGTGTGCCAGGTTGCGGGCATGGCGCACCGTCACGCAAAACACGATGGTGCGCCGATCGCGCGCCAGCTCCTGGATCGACCGCGCCACCAGTGCGTTGCGCTCCTCCAGATCGACGGCTTCGGCCAGCGGCTCGATTTGCAGGTCATCGCCCGCCGCCTGAACGTCGCGCAAATCCGCCGCTGTCGCGATCCGATATCCCCGCAGCGGCACCATCCAGCCTTCGCGAATCATCTCCGGCAGCCCGCGGTGGTAGACGATCTGCTCAAAGACCTCGCCCAGCCCGATGCCATCCCGCCGTTGCGTCGTCGCTGTCACGCCCAGCAGCGTCCCGGTCCAGTCGTCATCAAACGCGCCGAGATCGCGCAGCACGCGCTTGTTGTCGTCCGCCGTCGCATGGTGGCATTCGTCGTAGATGATCAGGCCAAACTGCCGGGCGCGCAGCAGCCGCGTCAGCCGCTCCTCGTGCAGGGACCGAATCGACGCCACCACTACCCGCGCGCCATCGGGCGCCCGGTTCGGCCCCTGCTCAATCGCGACGACGCCATCGACGCCCAGCGCCACCTGCAGCTTCTCCCGCGCTTGGGTCAGCAGCTCGTCGCGATGCGCCAGCACAAGCACAGGCTTGCGGGCCAGCGACGCCAGCGCGGCGAAAATCACCGTCTTCCCCGCGCCAGTCGGCAGGCACACGACCATGCGCCGCACGCCCGCCTTGCGCGCCTTGAGCACCGCGTCGATCGCCTTCTGTTGGTAGGGTCGCAGTTCCATCGCCATCCTCCTTAGCTGGTATTCGCAGGTTCGCGCAATCCGCCGCAGATCGATGGCCATTTTCCTGCGTCTCAACCGCATGAACCCCGCGCGCATGCGGGCCATCCGGAGGGCAGCATGAAGCCGAAAAAGACCCAGCTGTGGCTAACTTTGTCGTGGAATGACGAGCGCTTGCAGTCGTTGCGGCTGGACACGCCGCGACCGATTTGGCTGGGTGAGCACGGTGATCTGGTGGCGCCGGAGACGGCGATCGGCGCGCCGCGGGTGCTGTTGCTGACCTGTGGCGATCGCGCGTGGCTGCACCCCGATGGGCGCGCGCTGGCGGTGGGCGAAGCGACGACGCGGACGTTTGGCGATTTTGTCGTGCACTTCCAGCTGACCCTGCGCGAGGCGCGGCCGCTGCCGCTGGCTTGGCCGAGCGAGCTGGGACAACTGGCGGCGGCGCTGGCGTTGGCGATCGCGCTGGTGGCGATGCCGCTGTGGCTGGGCGGTCAGCAGGCGCGGCGCCATCTGACCAAGCTGCCGGCTGAGCAGGAGTGGGCTGCGGTGATTCCGTTGCCGGCGATCGTCGGCGATCAGGTGAATCCCGATCAGGTGCCGCCTGACGCGGAGCCGGCGCCGAACAACCGGACGATCGAGTATCCGCCGGAGCGCATCGTCGTCGAGGCGCCGCACATCGAGCCGCCGCAGCCGCCGGTCGAGGTGGTGGTGACGCAGCCCAAGCCGCCGCAGCCGAGCCAGGGCAAGACGCCGGACCCGCAGCCGCGCCCGCGGCAGTCGTCGACGCGCGTGGCGCAGGACGATCCGCAGCACGCCCTGGACGCGATGGATCACCTGGGGACGCCGACGGCGGCGCCGCCAAAGCTGTGGGGCGATCCGCAGCCGGGCGACACGGAAGCGCGCAATGGCACGGACGTGCCGCATTTGACCGATCTGGCGGCGCGCCCGCGGCGGCCGACACTGGCGGAGAACCCGCTGCTGCCACAGATGCAGGTGCACAAGGTCGCGACGGATGGCGATCTGGAGCTGAATCCGCAGCGGCAGGATGTCGTCGTGGTCAAAGCGCCGCGGCCGACCGTGGAAGGCAACGGCCTGGATGCGCTGACGGTGCAGACCGTTATCCAGCGGATGCACGGCCAGCTGCGGCACTGCCTGGAGCTGGGGATGCTGGGCAGTGACAAGCTGAACGGCCGCGTGCGGGTGGCGTTTGTGATCGCGCCCGATGGCAGCGTGCTGCAGGCGCGGGTGGAGGAATCGGCGCTGCATCAGGCGGCGACCGAGGATTGCATCGCGGAGCGGATTCGCGGCTGGCAGTTTCCGGCGGCGACGACCGGCCTGCCGACGCGCGTGCGGCACGGGTTTGTGTTCCGGACCAAGTAGTGGCTACGGCCCCGTCACCTCAATCACATCCGTCAGCACCCACCGGTACCAGTTCTGCGCAAAAGCGCTGGCGGCCTTCAACGGCGCGGCCAGGTGCGTCGGCTGGATGCGCACTTCCAGGTGATAGCGCCCCGGACCGGGCATCGGCAGCCACGCCACTTCACCGTCCTGCACCAGCCCACCTGTCGTCTTTTGGCCATCCCACGTCGCGATCACGCTCGCGCCTTCGGGCGTCACCCGCCACAGCCGCACTTCCCGCGGCGCTTTGTCGGCATCCGCTGTGGCAAACGGCGACCACGGCTCAGCCAGCACATGCGGCCACGCCATCGCCAGCAGCATGTCCGGCGTCGCTTTCACCGACTCGCCGATATCCGCCGCCTTCCAGCCCCACTCGCCTTGCGCGACCGTGATCAGGTCGACGCGATCCGGCTCGCCAAACACGTTCCACACATGGTGCGTCCGCCCTTCCTGCAGCGCTTTCTGCACCCGGGCAAAGTTCATCATCTGGCTGATCGGCAGCCGCGCGCGGCTTGAATACCACCGCAGCATCCGCGTGTAGTTGTCGTAGCGCACGCCATCGGACAGCGTCACCTGCCCCGCTTTTGAGAACGCCTTGTACGCGTACGGCGCCGTCGCCTTCTTCTGTTCGCACAGATCGTTCGTCAGCCCGCCCTGGCACAGCTGCGGAAACTGCACGTTCTCGTGCGCGTCCGATCCCAGCGCCGTCCCCACCTTCTGCGTCTGCAGCACCTGGTGCCACAGCGCGATCGGCTGCTCCTGCGGCGTGGTGAGAATCGGCACGATCGCCAAATCCGGATGCGCGGCTTCCGCCGGCGGGGCCAGCCACGGGTCCATCTCAAACAGCCGCGCGGGATCGGCGATGTAGCTCAGCATCACGTTGGCGTGGATGTTGTACAGCTCGACGACGTCAATCGCGTCGTGCACCCGCTGGGCGGAAATCAACCCCTGCTCCGCGTGCGCCAGCACCATCAGCCCGCCGCGGGCGTGGACTTCTGCAGTCACGGTCTGGACGTCCGCAAGCGGCACGGAATCGCTCAGCGCAACGTTGTACAGCGCCTTGTCCGACAGGTGATGGTGCAGCCCCACCGGCATCGTGTGGTCGCCTTCAAAGCCCACGAGCAGCTGCACGTCATGGGCCGGCAGGAGCGGCGTCGCAACGCAGTGGACGATGTTGGCGTACGGCTCGTCGGGCGCATCCGTGATCAGCTTGTCGCCGGCCGCCGCGTCGTAATACAGCAGGTCCTGGAACGGAAAGTCCTTCATGTGTGACGGATGGTCGGTCAGGAACACGACGCTCAGGCCCGACGCGCACAGGCCCGCGCGCAGGTCCGCAACGCACGCGGCGTTGGGTGTCTTGCCATCGGGAAGGCCGTTGCCGTCACAGGCGTCCTTGCTGAATGGGCCATGCAGGTGCACGACAAAACGCAGGATCTCAGGCGGACGCTCCGCCAACGCCGCGCGCACATGCTCGCTCTGGGCAGCGACGTCGGCGGCGACGGCATCGACCGCCACCAGTTCGTCGGCAACAACTGCGTCAACGGCGGAATCAGCCACAGCCGCGGGCGATTGCCGACAGCCCGCCGCTGCGATCGCCGTGAGAAAAATCAACCATTTCATTGCTTGCGTCTCCGAACTGCGCGCAGCGTGCGCCCGGGCGCGACGTGCGGTCAAGTCGACTGCGCCGCGAGGAGCGCCTGAACCACGGGCAGCAGTTCCAGGTGCAACACCGCGTTCTGGCCGATGTACTCCACGCCGTGCGGCGTCTTCCGGAGCAACAGCACGACCTGCGCGCCCGGCAGCGGCGACGCCAGATCGCCGTCCACGACCCGCGGCGCGGACAGCGGCAGTTCACGCTGTTGCAGCACACGCGTCCGGTGCGCCTGCAAATCCCGCTGCCACAGCGCCGCATCCACGCGAATCTCGCCGGTCAGCGCGCCGCGCAGCGCCGTGTCCACGTGAAAACGCTCCTGCACGCGGATGTAGGCGTGGGCCGGATCCGGCAGCGTGTTGCCCCGGGCGATCGGCATCTCCGTGCGCACGAGGCGCGGCGCGAGCACGGTCGCGAGCGCGATAAGCGGACTCGCGGCGATGGCCTGCGGCAAGGACAACAGCGGCGACTGCGGCTGCGAGGCGCGCGGCTGGAGGTCGAGCGCGGCGAGGTCGTGCGGGAGTTCAGGCGACATCGGGAGGCCTCGGCGCGCAAGGATGGCGGGCATAGTGTGCGGGCGCCCAAGGCCGCGGGCAAGCGGGCGTTCAGTTCACAGCGGAATGTGCTACCGTCGGCGCGCGCGGTGGGAAACGCGCTGGGTCCTGGGAGGGGCGAAATGGCAAACTGGATGCAGAATGTGGCGCGCGCGCCGATGGTCGTCTTGGCGATGCTGGCGGTCGCGGGCTGCAGCAAGACGGCTGCGACGGCGACGGATGCGGCGACGTCCGACGACGCGGCGGCAATGGACGTCATCAGCGACGTGGCCGAGACGCAGCAGACGTTCAACTGGGACGACAATCCGGACTGTGATCCCACCCAGCCAAGCTACTGTGCCTTGCCGTGGCCGTCGAGCCAATTCCTGAAGACCGACAAGACGACTGCGACCGGCTACCGCGTGCAGTTTGGCGCGACGACGTTGCCCAAGAACGCGGGCGACAAGTTCATCGACGGCACCCAGTGGCAGCGGATGGACGGCTACGCGGTGGGCGGCGCGATCCTGGTGCACTTTGCCAACGTCGATTTGGCGGGCATCGCGTCGGAGACGGACATGTCGCCGTCGCTGGCCGCGGATGCCAAGATCCGCCTGTGGTCGGTCAAGGGCGGCAAGTGGACGCGCGTACCGTATTGGGTCGAACTGGACCAGTCCGAGGAGGATCCGGCGCGCAAGCTGATGAACATTCGCCCCGGCGTGATTCCGGATGCGGGGACGCGCTACGTTGTGGCGATGACCGGTCTGCAGGACACGACGGGCAAGGCGTTCAAGCCGAGTCCGGCGTTCGACGCGCTGCTAAGCGGCCTCACGATCGGCAGCAACCTGGGCAAACGGCAAGCGCAGTTTGACGCCCTGTTCGCGGAACTGAAGACCCAAGGACTGGAGAAGTCCGCGCTGCTGCTGGCTTGGGATTTCGTGACGGCGAGCGATCACGCGATGCACGACGACATGCTGGCGATGCGCGATCAGGCGATGAAGATCGTCGGCGAGAAAGGACCGGAGCTGACCGTGACTGCGGTGGACAACTACACCGTCGAGCAGAACGCGGACATCGCCGCGGAAGTGCGCGGCACGTTTCACGCGCCCAACTTCATGGACGACCATCCGCTGGGCAGCGCCAAGGCGTACGTGATCCACCGCGGCACGGACGGCAAGCCGGCGCAAAACGGCTGGGTGGACATGCCGTTCTGGGTGCGGATCCCGCGCGATGCGGTCAACGGCGTGCCTTTTGGCCTGAACCAGTACGGCCACGGCCTGAACGGCACGGGCGCGCAAGTGCACGGCGGTTTCAACGGCAAGATCGGCCAGAAGTCCAAGCTCATCGCGTTCGCGTGCAACTGGACCGGGATGAGCGAGCCGGACACGCCCGGCGTCATCCAGATGATCATGGACTTCAGCGAGTTCTCCACGCTGAGCGACCATCTGCAGCAGGGCATGATGGAGTCGCTGATCCTGATGCGCGGGATGCGCGAGCGGCTGGACCAGCTGCCGGAGATCCAGAAGCTGGGCGTGAAGGTCGACAAGAAGCGGACGTACTACACGGGCATCTCGCAGGGCGGCATCTACGGCGGGACGTACATGGCGCTGAGCCAGGACGTGACGCGCGGCCATCTGGGCGTGCCGGGGCACAGCTATTCGCTGCTGTTGCAGCGGTCGACCGACTTTGAGGCGTTCCTGATGCTCATCAAGGGCAGCTATCCGGACGCGGGCGATCGGCTGATCGCGCTCTCCCTCATCCAGATGCTCTGGGACGCGGCGGATCCGGCGAGCTACTACGTGCACTTGAAGCAGGAGCCGTTCCCGGGAACACCGCCGCACGACGTGCTGCTGGTGCCGGCGCGCGGCGACTTCCAGGTCGCGCCGGTGAGCAACGAGATCGTCGCCCGCAGCGGCTTCGCCAAGCTCATGCAGGGCTGGGGCAAACCGGTCTTTGGCGCGACGGAGCAGGCGTATCCGTATGTTGGCTCGGGCATCGTCATCTACGATTTTGGCAACGCCTGGGCGGCACCGGGCAATCAACCGCCCGCGGGTCCCGTGTACGGCGGCCACTGCGACAGCGACGCCGATTGCCCGAAGTGGCCGTGGTACCAGTGCGAGTCCAACGTCTGCGTCCTGGACGATCCGCACGACCGGCCGCAGGATCTGGACTGGCGCAACGACCAGCTCGGCCATTTCCTCGACACCGGCGAGATCATCGACGTGTGCGGCGGCGACGGCTGCCACCCGAATTGACCAAGGAAGTTCATGATGAGTGAATATCAGGCGCGCCACCCGAATGAATCGACCGTGCAGATGACCGAGCTCATCCTGCCGCAGCACACCAACGCGCTGGGCACGTGCTTTGGCGGCCAGATCCTGTCGTGGATCGACATCGCCGCGGGCATCTGCGCCGGCCGCCACGCGCGCTGCACCGCCGTCACCGTTGCGTTTGACGACGTGCATTTCGTTACGCCGATTCGCTTGGGCGACGTGGTGACCATCTGCGCGCGCATCACGCTCGTCGGCCGATCCAGCATGGAAGTCTGGGTCGACGTGCAGCGCGGCCGGTATGACGGCATGCCGGAGCATGCCAACACGGCGTACGTCACGTTCGTCGCGGTGGACGCTGAGCGCAAGCCGCGCGAAGTGCCAGGGCTGATCCTCGACAACGACGCCGATCGGCAGCGGCACGCCGAGGCCATGGAGCGGCGGGCGATTCGCCTCGCGCGCGCCAATCACGCGTGAATCGCGCCGCAGTCTGCCGCGTTCTCCCATCAGACGGCCCAAACGCCGTGACGAGCGCCCGATGAAAACCCGCATCCTCACCCTGCTCCTGACCCTGACCGCGCTGCTGCCGAGCTTGGCGTTCGCCGCTGTGCCGAACACGCCGCTCTACTGGGCGCGCTCCAGCTTCAACGACGACGGCCAGGCGGTGGAACACATCACGATCAGCGGCCGCAACGCCGCGGGCCAGGGCCTGTTCGTGCGCTTCTCCATGGCCAACGCGGGATTCAAGCGCGGCGAACTGACCGTGACGTTCCGGCAGGAAGCGACCGGCGGCACATACTATGGCGAGCAGAAGTTCTCCCGAGACGAGTACACCGTGGCGACCGACCGCCTGCTCATCAAGGCCGGCGGCCACAGCCTGGAAGTGCAGAACGGCCACCTGATCGCGACGTTCGCTTTTGACACGCTGAAGGCGACAGTCGACGTGACGCCGCAAGTGGCGCCGCTGACGGTGGCGGATCGCCGCGGCGACTTCATCGTGCGCGATATCATGGCGCCGATCGCGCGCATCGCGGTGCACGCGCAGGACGGCGAGCGGCTGCTGGACATGTCCCTCCCGGGTTTTGCGGTGCACGAAGCGTCCAACGCGACGGCGCACAAGGTCTACGACCGCGCGGTGCAGATGCACAACATGGGCGGCGGCACGTTCGCCGTGGTGGACTACATCGACCTGCCCGCGGATCGCGGTGGCCGGACGCTGGGCTTTGCTGCCATCAGCCAGAAGGGCCGGACGTTCGTGGGTGAAGTCGTCAAGGAAAACCGGGAGAACGAGCACGCCGACAGCGAGTTTGACTATCAGGTGCCGTGGACGGTGACGATCCTCGCGAAGCGCGGCGAAGCGCGGTTGGCGATTCGGCTGACCGCGGAGAAGCAGGTGGGGAAAGAGGATGACCTGAAGGACCTCGGCTTCCTCGCGCGCAAGGCTGTCGGCGCGCTGATGCATCCGGTGACGTACACGCTCAAGGGGCAGGCGGTCGGCGAACTGCAGTTGAACGCCACGGAAGCCGCGCAGCTGCTGGAGCCGTTCCAGATGCGCTACAAGTATGCGCAGGTCCGGTAAGGAACCGCCATGCACCTCGCACCGCGCCGCACGCTGGGCCAACGCCTCTCGCCCTCGCTGGCCGGCATCGCCTTTCACGACCAGCCGCGGCCGGATGACGACCAGCAGCCCGCGCTGCAGTGGCTGGGCACCGCGGGCTTTCGCCTGCAGTTTCAAGGCAAGCATCTCTGGTTTGACCCGCACTTGAGCCGGCATTCGCTGCTGCAGGTCGGTTTGGGCCGCATCGCCCCGGTCGAGTCGCGCGTGTTGGCGCAGGTGGATGCCGCCGACGGCGTGCTGGTGGGCCACAGCCACTACGACCACGCGATGGACGCGCCGGTGCTGGCGAAGCACTTTGGCGCGCAGGTCTACGGCGCTGCGGACACGCTGACGTACTGTCGCGGCGTGGGCGTGCCGGACGACCAATTGCACCTGCTGGCGGGCGACGACACGCTGCATCAGCTCGGTCCGTTCGCAATCGGCGCGCGGCGGTCCGTGCACAGTCCGTTCGCGCTGGGTCGCGTGCCGTTTCCCGGACACATCCTGCGGCAGTTTCAAGTTCCGGCGCCGGCTTCCGCGTGGCGCGTGGGGCAAGTGCTGATTCCGCACGTCTCGGCGGAGCTGCTGCCCGGGCGGCGCGTCACGGTCGCGCACGTCGGGTCGGCGGCGCTGTTGGACGCGGAGTTGCTCGGCCTGCGCGCGGACATCGTGCTGGCGTGCACCATCGGTCGGCACTCCACGCCGAATTTCACCCACCGCCTGATCGACGCGCTGCAGCCCAAGCTGGTGCTGCCCTGCCATTGGGACCAGTTCTGGCGCCCGATCGACGCGCCCGTGCGGCAGATTCCCAGCAATGACCTCGCCGGGTTCCTGCAGGAAGTCGCCGCGCATCCGTCCGCGCCGCGCACGCGGGTGTTGCCGATGTTGGGTTGGACGACGCTGCGCGATCTGCTGTGACGTTCGCGCCACGTCACAACTGTGTCAGATCCACACGCGCCGCCGCCCGCCTGCATTGACACGCAGCGAAGGCGGGCGCGACAATCCGCGCCCAATGATTGGAGGAAGCCATGCCCACCCTGTCCCGCCGTTTCTTTGCCCTCTGCGCCGTCAGCTTCGGGCTGTGGGGCTTGGCGTGCGGCAGCGCGCGCTTCATCACCGTTGACGGCAACGGCGGCATCATCGCCATGCCCGCCAACAACGAATCGTCGCGCGAGAAGGCCGTCAAGATGATGACCGACAAGTGCCCGAACGGCTTCCTCATCGACCGCGAAGAAGAAGCGCAGGTCGGCACCGTCACGAGCAGCAACACCTCCTACGGCCGGTACAGCGTCAACGGCACGCAGACCACGCGCGCCGAAACCGAATGGCGCATCACTTTCCACTGCAAATAGCCAGGTTGCCATGACGGATTCTGCTGTAGTTGCATCCCCAGCAGCCCACGTCGCCGAGCTGATCGACGGCAAGGCCATGGCTGCGACGATTCGCGGCGAGCTGCGCGCCACCGTGCAAACGATGCTGGTCAACGGCACGCGACCTGGTTTGGCGGTGGCGCTGATCGGTGAAGACCCGGCGTCGGCGGTGTACGTCGGCGGCAAGATCAAGGCGTGCAAGGAAATCGGCATCCAGTCCATTGAAGCGCGCCTGCCGGCGACGACGACGACGGCGGAAGTGCTGGCGCTCATTGACACGTGGAACGCGGACGACAGCGTGGACGGCATTCTGGTGCAGCTGCCGTTGCCGCGCGGTCTGGACACGCAGGCGATCGTCGCGCGCATTTCCCCGGAGAAAGACGTCGACGGCTTTGGCGCCGACAACCTCGGGCGTTTGGCGCAGGGCAAGCCGCGGCTCGTGGCGTGTACGCCGTGGGGCGTGATGGAAATGCTGAAGCGCTGGGGGCAGCCGCATGGCTGGACGCCGGCGGGCAAGCGCGCCGTGGTGATTGGCCGGTCGATTACCGTGGGCCGGCCGATGGCGCTGCTGCTGCTTGGCGCCGACGCCACCGTGACGATTTGCCACAGCCGGACGGCGGATTTGGAGAGCGCGGTACGGCAGGCGGAACTCGTGGTCGCGGCCGCGGGTCAGCGCCACCTCGTCAAAGGCGAATGGATTCAGGAAGGCACGGTCGTCATCGACGTCGGCATCCACCGCGGCGAGGACGGCAAGCTGACGGGCGACGTCGATTTTGCCCCCGCCAGCCAGCGCGCCCGCGCGATCACACCCGTGCCCGGTGGCGTTGGCCCGATGACCATCGCCATGCTCATGGCCAACACAGTCAGCGCCTGCCGGCAACGCCGCGGGCTGGGAGTTTGAAGATGTCAGAACAGAACGCGTCGGAAAAGTTGTTGCGCACGCCGCTGTTTGCGGCCCACGTCGCCGCGGGCGGTCAGATGGTGCCGTTTGCCGGCTGGGAAATGCCGGTGCAGTACGCGGGTCACGGCGTCGTGGCCGAGCACATGGCCACGCGCACGACGGCGGGACTGTTTGACGTCAGCCACATGGGCGAGATCCTCGTGGAAGGCGCGGGCGCGACGGCAACGCTCAACGGCTTGGTGACCAACGACATCAGCAAGCTCGAGGAGGGCGCGGCGTGCTACGCGCTGCTGTGCCACGCGAACGGCGGCACGGTGGACGACCTCTTCGTGTACCGGCTCGGGCCGGAGCGCTTCCTGGTGTGCGTGAACGCGTCCAACAAAGACAAGGATTACGCCTACATGAAGGCGCATGCCAGCCATCCGGAGCTGCTGCACGACCGTTCCGACGACTTTGCCCAGATTGCGCTGCAGGGTCCCAAGGCGCTGGAGATCATGGAGCGCGTGCTGCCGGGCGAGGCGCTGGGCCTGCCGCGCAACCGCATTCGCGTGCACAGCTTCCGCGGCGCCGACGCCATGGTCGCGACGACGGGTTACACGGGCGAGCCGGGCTATGAAATCTACTGCCCGCCGGAGGTCGCGAACGACCTGTGGAAGGCGCTGATGGCCGGCGGCCAGGATCTGGGCATCTGCCCGGTGGGGCTGGGCGCGCGCGACACGCTGCGGCTGGAAATGGGCTACGCGCTGTACGGGCACGAGCTGGACGACGACACCAACGGCTATGAAGCCAAGGTCGGCTGGGCGATCAAGCTGGACAAAGCCGGCGGTTTCATCGGCCGCGACGCCTTGGCGGCGATCAAGGCGGCGGGCGTCAAGCGCAAGCTGGTGGGCCTGAAGATGGTCGACCGCGGCATCGCGCGCGAAGGCACGCCCGTCGTCAAGGACGGCAAGAAGATCGGCCACGTAACAAGCGGCACGCACTCGCCAGTCCTGAAACAGGCGATCGCGATGGCGTACGTGCCGACCGAGCTGGCCGCGCTCGGGACCGTCATCACCGTGGAACTGCGTGGCGAACCGCGCAAGGCCGAGGTGGTCGCCTATCCGTTCGTGCAAACCGGCTTGACGGCCAACTAGCAGTCACAACAACCTTTTTTTCCAATCGAGGACACCATGAGCATTCCCGCCAATCTGCGCTACACCGACGACCACGAATGGGCCCGCCTTGAGAGCGACGGCACCGTGACCGTGGGCATCACCGATTTCGCGCAGTCGTCGCTCGGCGGCGTCGTGTACGTGGAAGTGCCCGCCAGCGGCAGCCTGGAAGCCGGCAAGAGCTTTGGTCAGGTCGAATCGACCAAGTCGGTGAGCGAACTGTACGCGCCGATCAGCGGCGAGATCGTCGAGAAGAACGCGCTGCTGGACGGCGAGCCGGAGCTCGTCAACACCGACCCGTACGGCAAGGGCTGGATGGTCCGCATTGCGCCCAAGGGCGACCTCTCGGGCCTCATGGACCCGGCGGCGTACGAAGCGCGCGTCGCGGCGGCCGACCATTAGAATGCCCCCGGATCCGCAGCCCATCGTCTTCTTTGACGGCGTCTGCGGCCTCTGCAACTCCGCAGTCGATATCCTCCTGCGCGCCGATCGGCGCCATGTGCTGCTCTTTTCGCCGCTGCAAGGCGAGACGGCGCATCTGCGCCTTGGCACAACGGCGGACGACGCCTTCAGTACCATCGTCCTTGTGGATGAACATGGCCGCCATGAGCGGTCCGCCGCGGCGCTGCGAATCTGCCAGCACGTCGGCGGGTTGTGGCGGCTCGGCGCAGTCTTCTGGCTCGTACCGCGGCCCTTGCGCGACGCCGTCTACGGTTTCATCGCGCGGCATCGCTACGCCTGGTTTGGCCAGAAGCCGACGTGTCGCCTGCCCTCGCCGGCGGAGCGCGCGCGCTTCCTGCCGTAGCGCCGTCTCTGAATAGGCGCGTCGCCCGCTGCGTTTCTCCAACAGCGGGCGATGATGCGACCCGCGGGAGGCTGACATGCTGCGCCACACGCTCACTTCACTTGCGCTCTTTGCCTTGCTCGCCGCAACGCTCGCCGGCTGCATTCCGGGCTACGGCTACGGTATGCGCCCCGCTTACTACGGCGGCGGTCGCCCGGTCTACAGCTATCGCGCCACGACGTACCGCACCGCGCCCGGCTGGGGCGGCGGCGGCGGCTGGGGCTACACCGGCGGCGGCTTCCACGGCGGCGGCGGCTGCAGCCACCACTGAGCCGGGTTGGGCTACGGCTGGACCGTCGGCAACCACGCGCAATTCCACTTCATCTGGCACAGGTCAAAATCCAGCGACTCGCCGTGCGTGACCATGTAGTGGACGAACTGGTTGACCAGCAGCGAGCCCAGGTCAAACGGCTTGCTCGGCGACGGCACCGGAAAGCCGTGTACGCCTTGCGGCGTCATGTCCGGGAACAACTGCCCGCTCATACCGCCGACCTTGCTGTCATTGTGGCGGATGTTGCGCAGCGGCGGGTCGAGGCGCGGCTGGTCGAAGCCGTCGCCTTCCGCCACGAGGTTCGCGAGGTTGTCCACGTCCATCAGCACGCCCACGCCGGTCTTGTCGACGTAGCGCTTGGTGCCGTCGACGCCTTCCACGAGGCCAATGTCCACCAACAGCTGCTGCACGGACTTGCCGTAGCGCGGGTCGACGTCGCGGTAGTCGATAAGCCCCGCCGCCCGCGCCAGAGCCACGCCCGTCGCCGTCGGCACGCCCGGATCGCCCAGCGTGTTGATGTACAGGATGCGCGTGCCCACCGACTCGCCCGTGCCGTAGGTCAGCACGCGGTCCTTGTGGATGAACGGCGCGGAATTGGCCGGATCCGCGCCGTCCAGCGCGACCTGCGCGATGCCGAGCATCCGCCGCAGCTCCGGATTGCCGCGGCGCAGGCCAAAGCCGTCGGCCAGAGCCACGAGCGGCGCGCCGGCCTTGTGGTCGATGCCGTTGTACGTGAACGCCTCAGCAAACGTGTCGATGACGAGCGACGGCGTCCCCACGATCTCGCAGCCTTCCCGCTCGCGGGTCGGCAGCTCCGCGTCGTACAAGGACAACCGCAGGTGCGCGCCCGTGTCCGACGACACCGCGACGCGCAGTTGGCCATTGGGCTGCACGCGTCCGCAGCGGTACTCGCCGGAATCGAGGTTCTCGAGCACGGCGATCTTGCCTGGCGTCAGCACCGGCAACGTCGCAACTTTGACTTCCTTGTACTCCACGAGGTCCGGAAACGCTTGGTAGAGCGCGCCGTCGTGTGCCAGCATGAGCGGGCCCATCATGCGTAGGATCATGGCGTTGCGCACGCCGCCGAGCGAACTGCGCGTGCCCACTTCACCCAGCACGCCGCCCGCGATGATCGCCACGGTCGTCTCGATCTTCGGCTCCATGCCCGCGACGAAGCTGGAGAGGATGCCGCCCAGCGAGCCGCCGACCATGTGGACCGGCGCCGAGCCGCCCACGTCGACCGTGCCATCGCCGTCAAAGTCGCCCGCGAGGTCGTCCTTGCCGTCGCCATTGGCGTCGTAATGCCATGTGCGCTTGCCGTCGAACGACGCGAGGGTCCGCGTCACTTGCATCAGGTCGACCGTGGTCTGCCGCACGACGTCGCGGGTGTGGAAAATGTACGAGGTCCAGAAGTCGACGCCTGAATCGAGCTTGCCATCCGCGTTCTGATCCAGCGCGCGACCGGCGATAATCGCCTTGCCCATGCCGATGATGTTCTGCGCGTCAAACAGCGCGAGCACCATGTCCAGCAGCGCCGGGTCCTGGCCCACGCCGTGGCTCACCGCGTCGATGCCCAGCGTCGCGATGCCCTGGCGCGCGAGGAAGCCGGCGAAGTTCATCGCGTCAAACTTGTTGCTGCCGTGGCCATGGACAAAGATCGCCACCGGCGCCGGGCCTTTGCGGAATTTCGGCACCATCAGCCAGAACGTCACACCCTCGCGGCGGGTGAACGCCTCGCCCGTGTCCGGATTGAGCTGCCACGTCTGGTCGTTGAGCGAAAGCTGCGTCGTGCCGTCGGCGGCAAAGCGCGGAAAGAACTGCGGCGAGTCGATCTGCCCGAGCACGTGGAAGTCGATGAACGCGAAGTTGTCAAAGAAGAACTTCAGCTCATCCGCCGTCGACTTGGGGCCAAACTGGCTGTAGAGCTGCTTGGCGAGCGGCGTAAAGTCCACGTTGCTCACGATCTTGGCGTACTGACCCGCCGGCACATTCGTGCGCAAATCGGCCAGCGTCATGTCCGGCGGATACTCGGCGGCGAGGCGGGACAGCGGGCCAATGCCGTACAGACCGTCGCGCACGGCGACGAACGGCTTGGTCCAGGTCTGCGTCGTGAACGTCCAGGCAAACGCGACGTCTGACGTGCCGAGGCCAATCGTCCCCAGGCATTCCGGCAGCGGCGCCAGCGCTTCCGTCTGGCCCGTATGGTTGACGTAGTCAAATGGCGACCGCACCGGCTGGCCCTTGGCGTCCAGCAGGTTCTTGGTCAGCACGACCGCGTACGTCGTGCCTTCACGCAGCGGAATCACCGGCTTGGCGATGAGCGTGTTGGTCTCCCGCTCGTAGAAGTTGATGAGCGAACCGTCCTTGGCGTTGCGCGTCTGCGGGTGATCCAGCACGCCGTCCATGTCCGTATCTTCACCCGGATCCAGCGCGCCGTTGCCGTTCAGGTCTTCTTCCACTTCCTCAAAAATCAGCTGCGACAGCTGCGCGCGCGGATCCGCCGGGTAGTTGTAGTTGTCGTCCAGCGCAATCGGGAACAGGTTCTGCCCCAGATCGATGGGCATTGGCTTGCAGCGATCCGGCGAGCCCGCAGTGATGTCGACAAGCAACATGACATCATTCTTGGGTTCATACCGGTCGTCGTGGCGCGCGAGGATGTTGGTCACGTCCAGCGGCGCGTCAAAACTGACGGAGATCGGCGCGAGCGTGCCCCAACCGTCGAGCGCGTCGAGGTTGGCGCGGGTCTTTTGCTCCCACACGGTCGGCGCGACGAGGCTCGCGTTGATGCGGCGCTTGCTTGGCGACGTCGCGTCAAAGCGCGTGGCGAAGTCATTGGGCAGCGGAATTTCCGGCAGCGGCTTGTGCGCGGTGTCGAATTTGACGCGCGCGCCGGTGCCATCGGGTGTGAGCGCCAAACCAGCGGGCGCGGCGGATTCGCAGCCGACGAGGGTCAGGAGCGCGAAGGAGCAGAGATAGAACGGAGCAGAGCGGCTCATTTGGCCTCCTTCACAGCAGCGGGCGTGCGCGCGATCGACAGACTCAGGCGGCCGCCGTGGACGGGAGAATCCGCCTCCATGCCGGTTTGGACACCGCCGGGGAGCAGCAGCGCGTATTCAGCGCGCAACGCCAGCGTGAACGGCCACGCGTTCGACGCCATCGTCGCGACCGCGCCGAGGTCAAATTCCGTGCCGAGCAGCGAGCCGTTGGGCGCCTTGCCGAGGTAGTTGCGCGGCGTGCCGCCGCCGATGCGCGTGGAGAAGGCGTCGATGGGCGCGGTCGGCGAGAACGCGAGCAGCGCGCCGCCGTAGATTTCCAGGAACGACGTCGCTTTCCAGCCGACCTTCGGGAACGCCGTGATGGCGCTCGTCACCGCGCCGCCGGTCGCGAGGCGGTCGAGGTCGGCGCTGGGATAGCCGGACACTTGCGGGTTGGACGCCGTCACGCGCGCGCGGCCACTTTGCCAACCGAGCACTTGCGAGAAGAGGAGGATGCCCTGCTGGAAGTTCGGATTGGCCTTGAAGCCGGTCAACGCGCCGTCTTCCAGGTTGTCGTCGCCGCTGAACCAGCCACCGTCGAGCTCAAAACGCAGGCCCTTGTCGGCCCAGTCATAGCGCGCTTTCGCCACGGCCGCGGACTGCCGCACGTCGTGCTCCGGATGATCCGGCGTCGGCGCCAGATCCGTCCGGCCGAGAATGACCGCGCCTTCGCCTTGCACGCGCAGCCCCGATCCGGCCTTGCGGTAGTCCATGTCAAACGCCGCGTCGAGGACGTCCACTTTCAGGAACGGCCCGCTCGTGTTGTGGAACGTCTGGTCGCGGTGCACGTAGTAGACGCCCGCCCAACGCTCTTTGGCGAAGTGCCAGCGCACCGCCGCGACTTCCTGCACCGCCGTGTCGCCCTGCGCGCGAATCGCGGTCGCGTCTTCAATGACCTGATCGACGCTGAACGCGACGAACAGTCCCCGCGCCGCCGTCGACGTCCGGCCAAACGGCTGCATCACGAGCTGGGCGCGCGCCACGCGGTCGCCGGTCGTCGGCAGCACAAACCAATCGTCGCGGCGGGAATCCAGCGCGTGGTTGCCGTCATTGGCCAGCAGGCCGAGGCCCCAATGGCTGTTCATCAAGCCAACCCGCAGCGTCCCGAGGTCGCGCAGGCTCAGGCCCGCCCACGCCTGCGTCGGCAGGAACGGCTCAAACCGCGTGCCGGGAATCTTGTCGCCCTCCAGCGTCGGGGCGCCGGCATACGTGCCACTGACCGCGTCAAACGCCAAGGCGGCTTGCGCGCCCCAGTCGCCCAAGCGGCGGCCGGTGTCAAAGTCGAGTTGCAGCGTGGCGCGGCTCGATCCCTGGAGGGCGTCGCTGGAGCGCGCGCCGGTCGGGTCGACACCATACGCGCTTGTGCGCGAAGCCGTAGCCCGCGCCGCGCCGTTGATCTTGAGCACGCCGTCGGTGGCATCGACCGTCGTCGCTCCGGCGGGAAGGGCCAGCGCAGCGTCGGTCGCGGACGAAGCAGCTGGCAACGCCACCATGGGCGCGGCGGGCTCGTCGGCATGAGCAGGCACGGCCAAGCCAAGCGGAAACGCCGCCAAGAGCATCAAGAGCCTTCGCTGGGACAGGGACATCGCTTGCTCCACGTCAACGGATTGAGGGAGAGCCCCACGCTCATCCACACAGGCCGCGTACATAGCACAGCGAATGTTGGTCGGACAGTGCGCAACAGGGCGGCTCGTCGGCCCTCATTCTGCGCCCGGGAGCCGCGCCACGAGCCGTGTCAACCCGTGGCGCGAACCCGCATCAAGGGCAAGCAGCCGTCGTGCACGCATTCTTCGCAACGGCCCAGGCCGCAACCGTCGCCTTGTCGGCTGCCGAGAGCGATCCGCCCTGCGGCATGGCACCGGATTGCACGTAGGCGTTGATCGTGGCGTATTTGGCCGCGGCCGCGCAGCTGTTGCCAAACGCGTGTCCGTGGCAGCCATTGCAGTTGTTCAGGAAAATGGGTTGCACATCGGCGTACGTGGTGCACGTCTTGGGCGCCGGACAGTCGCCGGGGCAACTTGCAGTTGTTTCACCGGTCGCGCAAACGCCATCGCCGCACACGGGTCCGGTGTCGGGCGCAGCCGTGTCGGTGGCGACAGCGACGTCTTTGGGCGCTTGGACATCGGGCGTTGCGGTCGCGTCCTCGGGCGCGTGGGCATCGACGCCAACAGACGGCACGTCAGGCGTGGCGGCGACATCCTGGGGCGCTTGCGCGTCATTCGCAATCGCGACGTCAGGCGCGTCGGTCGCACCCGTGTCAGCATTCTGGTTCTGGCTACTTGCGTCGGACGACGCGTCACCGCCGGCATCCGCCGCGGATTGATCCGCACCAAGCCCGCTGTCGGAGCTGGTGCCGTTGCCGGCGCTGGAGGCCGTCGTCGTGCAGCCCATCGAAAACGCGCTGCAGAGGAGAGTCACCACCATGATCGTATGGAGTTTTTTTGAATTCATGCATCCATCCAAGGTTAGGCAGCGCTGTCGCCGCGTCGAGCCTCCAGTGTATGGACGCACGGCGCGGCAACCAAAACGCCACTGCCAGCCGTGACAAAAATGTCGTACCAGCAGCGCAAAATTCGGCAAAACCGCGACAGGGCGAGGCAATCAGCGCCCCGCGGCGCGGGCTGTGACAACCCTGCTCCGCTGCGGGCACCCGCGCTTGACGCTGGGATCCGCGGCAGTAGACTCAACAGCGAGGCTGAACGGCGCACGCAAAGCCCATTCGCCGATGAACTTTGGGGTGAAATGTGGCGCAGCACTGTGAATGGCTTGACCGCTCCCGCACACCGGCGCCCGCTCCCGTGCCCGCGGGCTTGACCTGATGGGCATCCTCCGCCTGAGCTTGGCCCTCGCCGTCCTCTTCTTCCACGATTCCGGCGGCTTGCCTACCTTCATCCGGCCGATGAACGGCAGCACCGCGGTATTCTGCTTCTTCGTGATTTCCGGCTTCTACATGCAGTTGGTCCTGTCGACGAAGTACACCCGCGCCCGCCTCGGCAAGAACTGGCTGCTCTCGTTCTACGCCTCGCGCTACTTCCGGCTTTTTCCCGCCTATTTCATGACCGTCCTGCTCACGGTGATCCTCGCGAAGACGACGCATTGGGTGCAGCTTCCCGACCTGTTTGACCCGGGGCGCGGCCTCTCGCCGCTCCGCCAGGCCGTCGCGGTCATCGGCAACGTGACGATGATTGGCACCAACTTGCCGTCGGTCCAGGATCTCATCACGCGGCCCACGTGGTCGATCGGCGTGGAAATCTCGTTCTACCTGCTCGCGCCGTTTCTGCTCAACGCCAAGCGCCCGGTGCTCGTCGCGTGCGCCGTCATCGGCGTCATCCTGCAGTTCGTGACCTGGGGACAGCACGCGCCGCTGCTGTTTGGCGTGCATTTCTTCCTGTACGGGATGCTGCTCTACAAGCACCGCGCCTGGGTTTGCCAGAAGCTGGCTTGGCTGACCGACCGCCGCCACGCGTGGCTCCTGAGCGTGGCCATCGTCGCGATGGTGTTCTACCGGATGCCGTCGGACATCTACATCGGCCGCCCGGACGAGCACGCGCACAACCTGCTGGATCGGCTGATTTACCCGATCGTCGTCGGGATGCTGTTGCCTGTGCTGCATGAGACGAGCGCGGGGAACCGTCGGGACTACTGGATCGGCCAGCTCTCCTACCCGTTCTATCTGCTGCACCAGCTGGCGCTCGACGTGTCCGACAGCCTCGGTTTGGGCGGGCCGCGCAAGCTGCTGATTGTCCTGATCGTGTGCCTGCTCGCGAGCGCGCTCGTCGTGTGGCTGGAGTCGGTCCTGGTCGAGCCGATCCGCGCGCGACTGGCCAACCGGTCGCGGACCGCGCCGACTGCCTGACGCGACCCGCTACACGCGCCGCTTGGCGATGTGCAGATCCGCCCACTGCTTCTCGTCGACATCGCTCGGGCAATCCGCCATCACGTCCGTCGCCTTCTGCGTCTTGGGAAACGCGATGACGTCGCGCAGGCTCGCCGAGTGCGTGAGCAACATCATCATCCGGTCCATGCCCAGCGCGATGCCACCGTGCGGCGGCGTGCCGTACTTCAGCGCGTCCAGGAAGAAGCCGAACTTCTGCTGCGCTTCCTCGTCGCTCAGCCCCAGCAGGCCAAAGACCTTCTGCTGCACGTCGGAACGGTGGATCCGGATCGACCCGCCGCCCAGCTCAATGCCGTTGACGACGAGGTCATAAGCCTGCGCGAGCACCGAGCCGGGATCGGACTCCAGGTTCTGCAGCTGGTCGACGCGCGGGCTCGTGAACGGATGGTGCATCGCGTACCAGCGCTTTTCGTCCTCGCCCCATTCAAACATCGGAAAATCCGTGACCCACAGGAACGCCCAGGCGTTCGCGTCGATGAGCCCCAAACGCTCGCCCGCGACGAGGCGCAGGCGCGCGAGGGACGCATTCACGACGCTCGGCTTGTCGGCGAGGAACAGGATCAGCGAGCCTTCCTTGGCGCCCAACAGCGCGTTCAGTTCGCCGCGCAGCTCCTCGGAAATGCCCTTGGCGACTGGCCCCGTCCATTCGCCCGTGGCCGTCACGCGCGCCCACGCCACGCCCTTCGCCCCGTGCGGCGCGGCTTCTTCCGGGAAAGTCTTGTCCAGGTCCTTGCGGCTGAACGTCTCGCCATTGGGCAAATGCAGCGCTTTCACGATGCCGCCCTTGGCAATCGCGTCGACGAACACGCGGAATTCCACGCGATCCTTCAGCGTCGGCGTCAGGTCCGTCAGCGGCAGGTCAAAACGCAGATCCGGCTTGTCGCAGCCGTACTTGTCCATCGCGTCGTTGAACGTCATGCGGCGGATCGGCAGCGCCAGGTCGTAGCCCAGCATCTCGCTCCAGATGCGCTGCACGTAGCCTTCCATGACGCTGTAGATGTCTTCCGGCGTCACAAAGCTGAATTCGAGATCCAGCTGCGTAAACTCCGGCTGGCGGTCGGCGCGCAGATCCTCGTCGCGGAAACAGCGGCAAATCTGCATGTAGCGGTCCATGCCCGCGATCATCAACAGCTGCTTGAACGTCTGCGGCGACTGCGGCAGCGCGTAGAACTGGCCCGGATGCACGCGGCTCGGCACCAGATAATCGCGCGCGCCTTCGGGCGTCGACTTCATCAGGATCGGCGTTTCCAGCTCGATAAAGCCCTGCTCACCGGTGAAATACTGCCGCGTGATCTGGTACGCCTTGGAACGCAGGACAAAATTGTTGTTCAGCTCCGGACGGCGCAGATCCAGGTAGCGGTACGTCAGCCGCGTGTTCTCGTTGGTCTCGATGCCATCGCGGATCTCAAACGGCGGCGTCTGCGCCTCCGAGAGGATCTCCAGCTCTTCCACCGCGATCTCGATGGCGCCCGTGGGAATCTTGGGATTGACGTTGTCGCCGCGGGAAATCACGGTCCCGCGCGCGGCGATCACCCACTCGCTGCGCACGAGATTGGCTTTGGCGTGCGCTTCCGCGAATGGCGTCGGCTCGCAGCGCAATTGCACAAAGCCGCTGCGGTCGCGCAGGTCAATGAACACCACGCCACCGTGATCCCGGTAGCTCTGCACCCAGCCGAAAACGACGACGGACTTGCCGACCGCGTCTGGACGGAAACTGCCATTGACTTGACTGCGTTTGTGCTGACCGAGAATCGCCATGACAACCTTGCGCGTGGACGGCCACAACGGCCGGGGATGCGCATGGTACGGGCCGCGCGTGGGCCTGACAACTGCGTTCCACCCGTGTACAGTCGCTGCGGTTGGGGCGGTCCGTTGAGACTGCCCGTGGTGGCGACGCGGCACATGCAAAATACCCAAAAGTCCTTGCTGTTGGCGTTTCTCAGCTTGTGCGCAAGCGTGCCCGCCTTGGCGCGTCCGCCGCAGAAACCGCCAACGCCGCCGAACGCCGCCGCGCCATTGCCGCTGCACGTGCCGGCGCCCCTGCCGATTGAGCGGTTCACGCTGGCCAATGGCATGCGCGTGGTTGTGCAGAGTGACGCCCGCGCGCCGCTCGTGGCCGTGGGCCTGATGGCGCAAGTCGGATCGCGCGACGAGACGCAGGGCAGCTCCGGGCTCGCGCATTTCTTTGAGCACATGATGTTCCAGGGCTCCGCGCACGTCGGCAAAATGGAGCACATGAAGCAGATCGAGGCGATGGGCGGGGAAGTAAACGCCAACACGTCGACCGATCGCACATATTTTCACGAAGTCGTCCCCAAGCCGGCGCTGCAATTGGCGCTGTGGCTGGAGGCGGATCGGCTCGTCGCGCTGCGGGTGGATCAGGAGCACGTCGACAACCAGCGGCAGGCGGTTTTGGAAGAACGGCGCGAGCGCATTGAAAATAAGCCCTATGGCCTTGCGCATTTGCAGCTCGATGAAGTCGCGTTTCCGTCGTGGACACTGGGGCATTCGACCATTGGCGAAGTGGGCGATCTGCAGCGCGCGCCGCTCGATGCGTTCCAGGTGTTCTGGAAGAAGTGGTACGCGCCGGAAAACATCGTGCTGGTGCTGGTCGGCGACGTGACGGCGGCGGAAGCGCGCGCAGTGGCGGAAGCGACGGTAGGCAGGGTGCCGCGGCGGGGTGACGTGCCGCACGCAGCGTTCAGCGAGCCGGAACAGAAGCAGCACGTGTGCGCGCGCCACGATGAACTGCTGGCCAAGACGCCGGCGTTTCACCTCGCGTGGCGCGTGCCGGCGAGCCCGCATGCGGATTCGCTCGCGCTGGATCTGCTGGCGGAAGTGCTGGGCGGCGGACCGTCGAGCCGGCTGGACAAGCTGCTGACGCGCGACCTGCCGCTGGCGACGCAATACATGGCGGGGACGGATGGTCGGCGCGACGTCGATTTGTTCCAAGTGTACGTGGAGATGGCGGCGCCGGGTCTGCCGCAACTTGAAGAGGCCAAGCGCCGCATCCGGACCGCAATCGCCGACATTGCCGCGCATGGCGTGACGCCAGCGGAGCTGCGCCGGGCCCAGGAGACGTTTGTCGCCGGCTGGGTTTTTGGCACGCAGTCGCTTGCGCGCAAGGCGGAATTCCTCGCCCAGTTTGAGCTGTTTGAAGGCGACGCGCAGAAAGCCAACACGCTGCTGGCGCGCTACGCCGCGGTGACACCGCAGGATCTGCAGCGCGTGGCGCGGACGCTGCTGACGTTTGACCGCGAAGTGGAGCTGGACGTGCTGCCCAAGGGCCATCCGCTGCCCAAGGACGCGGGCCTGAAGCCAAGCTACGTGACCAAGGCAGAGTTTGAACTCACGGCCGACGCGCGCAAAGCGGCGGCGGAAGCGGCGCGGATCGAACAAGCCAAGGTCGCGGCTGAGGCCAAGGCGGCGGCGGAAGCGCGCGCAACGGCGGAACGGGCCGCAGCGGCAGAAGCCAAGGCGGCTGCCAATGCCCGCGCAGCGGCGGAGCAGAAGGCCGCGGCGGAGGCCAAAGCGGCGGAGCAGAAGGCAGCGGCGGAGGCGAAAGCAGCCGAGAGTGCCCGGATTGCCGCGGAGCTGAAGGCCGCCTCGGAGGCCAAGGCGCTGGAGGCGGCGCGAATCGCCGCGGACCAGAAGGCAGCGGCGGAGGCCAAGGCACTGGAGACGGCGCGAATCGCCGCGGAACGCAAAGACGCAGCGGCGGCCAAGGCCAAGGCGGATGCCGATGCGGCAGCGGCCAAGCGCGCGGCGGCTGAGGCGAGCAGGACAGCAGGCGACGCGACGCGCGCGGCGACAGACCAGGCTGCCGCAGACGCCAAGGCGGCGGCGGACAAGGCGGCGATGGACGCGAAGGCGGCAGCAGAGACCCGCAAGGCGGACGAGAAACGCGTCGCCGCGGAGAAGAGGGCTGCAGCGGACGCGCAGGCGGCAGAGACGAAGCGCGCAGCGGCGGAAGCCAAGAAGGCGGCCGCTGAGGCCAAGAAAGCGGCGGCAACGGCGAAGCACGCGAAGGCGACCGCACCGGCCAAGCCTGCGCACGCCGCGGCGCTCCCGGTTGCCGTGACCCCGGCGGCAGAACCGACGCCGGAAGTCCATTCGCCCGAAGAGGATGCAGCAGCGGCGGCGGCCAAGGCGGCGATGGATGCGAAGGCGGCGGCACAGGCGCGGGCGGCGGCAGAGGCCAAGGCGGCGGCAGAAGCGCGGGCGGCGGCGGAAGCCAAGGCGGACGTTGAGCGCAAGGCGGCGGCGCTTGCGCGCGTCGAGGCCGAAAAGAAGGCGGAAGCGGAGGCGCGCGCGGCAGCGGAGGCCAAGGCCAGAGCGGCGATGCCCGCTGCCGAGCCAAAGACGCTCGCGCCCAAGACCGACGGCGAGTACAAAGTGATGCCGGACGCGAAGCCCGCGACGCCACCGGCGGTCAAGCTGCCGTCGTCGTCGCCCGCCACGGATGAATCCGACCTTGCGCCCATCAAGCGCGTCAAAAAGAGCCGCGGAGGCAGCCAATGAGCCTGCCGTTGAATCCCCTGATGCGCCGTCTGGCGCTGTTGCCGTTGCTGATTGCCAGTTGTGGCGCGCCCATCGTGCAGACTGGACCGACGCTCGACGCCGACGGACTGCCGCTGGACTGGCCGACGCGACCCGAAGTGCAGGGGCCGATTGCCTCGCAGTGGCCAACCGAAGAGCGGCTGCTCATCGGCAGTCCGGAGCTCGGCAAGGGCGTGCAAGTCCACGTTGTCGCGCGCCATGACAGCCCGGCGGTGTTCCTGCGCTGGGTGATTCCGGGTGGCCGCGCGCTGGAAATGACCGGCAAGGACGGCAAGATCGCCGCGCGCTGGCCGGAAGGTGCCGTTGAACTGGCCGCGGAGCTCGCGCCCATGGGCACGCGCGCGCTGCCGGGCGCCGCGTTCGCGACGCAGGTGGCGAACATCGGCGCGCAGATCGATTTGATCGCGCTGCCGGACGCGGTCATCGTCGACGTCCACGTCCTGAGCCACCGGCTGCCGCAAGCGCTGGAGCTGCTCAAGGAAGTGCTGGTGACGCCCGAACTCGACGGCGCGCAGCTCGAGTCGCTCAAGCAGCGCCACCACGCCGATCTGGCCAATGAGGCGCAGGAGCCGGCGGCGGTCGCGGATCGGCTGGCACGGCGGCTGATTTTCGGGCCAATGCATCCGTACGGCTCGCTGGGGATGACGCTGGAATCGGTGACGAAGGTCACGCGCAAGCAGGTCCAGGAAGCGGCGGCGGCGGCGTTCCGGCTGGGCGGCAGTCACCTGATCGCGGTCGGCGACGTGGACGCTGAGGGCCTCGCGAATGCGGTACAGAAGACGTTTGGCGCGGCCGTGGATCAGCCCGCCTCGGCGGTTGCCCTGCCCTTGCCTGCCAGCGAAGCGACGGCGCGCGGTTGCCACCTGATCGCGCTGCCAGACGCGAGTCAGACGGCGGTCGTGCTTGCGACGGAAGCGCCGCGGCGCTCGGATCCGCTGTGGCCGGAACTGCAGGTGACCAACCAGCTTCTGGGCGGCTCGGCTTCGTCGCGGCTGTTTGACGCCCTGCGCGAAAAGCGTGGCTTGGGCTATGGCGCGTCGTCCCGGCTGGAAGGGCGACTTGTCGGCGGCGCGTGGCTGATCGCGGCGAACGTGCGGACGGACGCGACGCTCCAGGCGCTCACGGTCATCGACGAGCAGTTGCACAAGCTGCGGCAGGAAGCGCCGGGCGAGAGCGAATTGACCAACGCCAAGCGCTTTCTGGCCGGGCAGTTCGCCCTGAGCCTGGCCGATGGCGATGAGTTGGCGGACCTGTTGGCCGTGGCGCCGCTGTATCACCTGCCGCCGGAAGCGCAGGCGCAGTTTTTGCAGCAAGTTCAGGAGTTGCCCGCCGATCGCGTGCCGCAGATTGCGGGCCGTTGGCCGGAACTGGATGGCGCGGTCGTCGTGCTCGCGGGCAACATCAGCGCGTTGCGACCGGCGATCGACGCACGCTGCGGCCGCGTGGTGGAGCACGACGCGCAGGGCAAGCTGCTGCGGGTTTACGTCGGCAGCGATCGGGAGATGTCGGACGCCGCGCGTGGCAACGCGTTTGCGCTGTGGAGCACCGGGCCTGAAGGCCTGGAAGCGTTGGCGCGCTACGTCACGAAGACCAGCCACCTCGCGCGTTACCGGGCACAGGCGCTCGCGGTGCTCGGGGCGTCGGCGAATTCCGGCAAAGTGCTGGCGATCGGCCGCAAGGCGCCGGATTGGCCAGACGTCGCCGCCGAGATGGTCAACATGATGTTGGCGCGACTGGGTGCGGGCACGCCGGAGCAGAACGCTGAGCTGCGCGCAACCGTGCTGGCGATGGCCGACGGCGTCACGGGCACGGACAATCCGCCGGACTTGACGCCTGAAGCGGCGGCAGCGGCCAAGAAGCAGCTGGCCAATTGGGCGCTCTCCGGCATGGACGCGGAGCTGCCGCCCGATGCGCTGAAAGTGCGCGCGCAACGGCTGGCGGAGGGCGACCTCGCGCGCCTGGGCGCCGGTCTTCCGCCCGATGTGCTGGGGCGCTGGATCGCCGGCGAC
>CAINLT010000524.1 GCA_903850505.1 uncultured Myxococcales bacterium
CCGGACGACGCCTTGTGCGGGCACCACGACGGCGCCCAGACATCGTTGCCGCAGCGAAACCACCAGCCGATCGCGTGCGTGAAGTGGCGGCTGCGATAATTGGCGCGCGGACTTCTTGAGGGCGCAGGACCACTAGACAACGCCACCGCTGCCGTGGCAGGGTCAGCGACCGAGGTGCCCAATGCCCGTGCCCACCCATGGTTACGATTGCCAAACGCGAATCTTCCCCGTCCGTTGCAAGACGTGCAAGAAGGAGCCGATTTGGATCTTCTCGTGCACCTGCGGCAGCGTCGTGCGTTTCGATGCCAAAGGACCGCCGTGGCCAGAGCACGAATGCGCTGACGATGTTCGGGGCTGGGCGCTCATCGATATGGCGCGAAACATGGGCTACCGCGTAGACGACCCGCGCCTGCTGGCGTTCGCGTTTCCTGGCTCGACAGTTCCAAAGTTGCCAGCAGCACCTCCGCCGTTTGAGCGAGCGGAACCGACGACGGCAGACTCGTTTGATGTGTTCGGGCTGGTCCGCGAAGTCATCCCCGCGAGCCGTGCGATCGAGGCCGTCAAGACCCTCGGCGCGTTGGGATACGCGCTCCTCAAGGTGTCGGCGCACGAACGGTTGTGGCAGATCACGGTCGCCGACACGTCGTCCAGCCCGCGGATGACCTACACCTGCTTGGTGCCGGCGCGCTTTTCGCCTGCACGGTTTGCGGTGGGCCGACGCGCGTTCGCGACAATCCGCGGCGTCAACGCCGGCCCCGTCAAGGCATGGATTGTCGACGCCATTGAGGACGTCGTAGAGTAGCGCGAGGAAGCAAGGCGCGGTGCACGGAAGCCAATCATGCGCAACCACAACACAAACTTCATCGTCCGCAACGTCGCCGGCACGCGCTACAACACGTGCAGGTGCGGGACGTGGCTCCAACATTGGCGCACTTACTCGGGCGGCACGCGCAAGACTTGCGCCAAGATCGGTTGCCAAAGTGCCGCCTCCGTCGGTGCGCATGTCGAGTTCACCGACCGCCGCGTACGCAAGGAAGTACACATCGTGCCGCTGTTCCTTGCGTGCAACCACTGGGCGAACGGCGAGGAGATGCCGATTGACCGGCGGACGTGGCTCGTGGTCGCCGACCGGCCAGAGTGCGCGAAGGTCTGACAGTTCCGCTCGCCGACCTGTGAAACCGTCAGTGCCGCGATCAGAGCAGTTGTGAGCACCCGCGACCACCTTGACCGAGCGCATCGCCGGGCGCAAAGTCGCGGCGCTCTGTCAATATCAACGGCGGCAGCAGCTGGAGCGGAACATGGCGATCCTGACGTACGCGGAGTTCATTCCGCATCTGCTGAGGGTGCTCGGCGAGCACCCGACCGGGCTGACTGCGAGCTCGGCGTTCGAAAAGACCGCTGACTCCGCGGGCCTCACGGCGGAAGAGCGGAAGGTGATGATCCCGAGCGGGTCGCAGGCGCTCTACAAGAATCGAATTGGCTGGGCGCACGATTCGCTGAAGCGTTGCCTGTGGTCGGAATCGCCCAAACTTGGAACCTGGCGAATCACCAAGAAGGGCGTTGAAGCGCTCGCAGCCCACCCAGCCGGGTTCACGGCCGAGGAACTACAGAAGTTGGCGCGCGAGGGCTCGACCGTGAAGATGGCGGACCTGCTGGCAGGCGGCGACATCAAACCGGCTGGCGACGTTGCGCCGCCCGCCAGTGCGTCGCCGGACGACCTGATCAACACGGCCCTCGCGGCCATCCAGACAAGCATCACGGCGCAGTTGTTGGAGCAAATCTCGCAGATGAAGCCGGAGCGCTTCGAGCAGCTTGTACTCGACCTGCTGCTCGCACTCGGATACGGCGCGAGCCGGGCCGATCTTCAGCGTGTTGGTCGTTCCGGCGACGGCGGAATTGACGGTGTGATATCGCTGGACCGGCTCGGGCTACAGAAGGTGCACGTGCAGGCCAAGCGCTGGAAGGGTGGCGTCGGCAGCCCGGAGGTCCAGACGTTCATGGGCGCGCTGCAATTGCAAGGCGCGGACCGTGGCGTCTTGATGACCAGCGGCGAGATTACCAAACCGGCGATCGAAGCCGCCGCGCGCGCAAGGTCGACGCTGGTGCTGATTGACGGAAAGAAGCTGGCCGAGCTGATGATCGAGAAAGGCGTTGGGATTGGGCATCGCGAGTTGCGGATACCGAAGCTGGACGCCGACTACTTCATGGAATGAAGCGGCGCCAGGGACGCGCCGAACGCGCCAAGAAACCGCGCCTCGTGAGTGGAGCCGCTGCCGGAGCAAATCGCGGTCCAGGCATCCAACGACGCTAGCGGCGTTAGTTGGCCGCTGGTGCCGTCGTGGCGGGCTCGGCGCGACTCGGCGCCTGACAGCGCACGCCGTGAGGTCCAAGCCATTTCGGGCGACCATGACGCCGACGTCGGGGAGCCCGAGCTGTTCGAAGTCACTCCTTGCCCCCATCCGCCCGCGGCGGATGCAGAGATGCTCATGTCTCGAGGTCTGCGCTGGGCAGCTAGGCTGCGCCCACGAGCCCAACTTGACAGTTTCTTTCTGAAGGTCGACACTTCGTTCGGTGCCGTCGCGGCTGGAAGGCCAACGATTTGGATGACAACCGCAACGGAAGGCGCTGCCGCCTCATTTGGATCGAACTGGGTTCGCGGGCGTGAGCCGCGCGCTTGGTCTGACGACCGGAGGACTGCTCGATGATACGTTCAGGTGTAGTGTCTCCGTGACCTGTGTTCCTTGGCGCAGTCAACTTGGACGGCCCCGAGCCGACCGAGGCCGAGTTACCGCTCGAAGCATTCAGCGCTTCCTTGACGAAACGAACGGGGC
>CAINLT010000525.1 GCA_903850505.1 uncultured Myxococcales bacterium
CCCAATCCGACATGCGCCGGCCGTATGCGACGACGACGGCCCGACCATAACCGGCCCGATGATGTCCAGCAGCGAAACCATGGTTTCCTCCGGCGGCCATGGTGGTCGCGTCGGCGGCGGTCCGCAACATCCGCGGAACAAGATCGCCGCACGCTTCCCCCGAACGCGCTGCTGTTCTACACTGCCGCCGCCTTGCCGCCGCGCGGGCACCTCCTCCCTCCTTCCCCGGAGTTCGCCATGATTCAGCTCGCCGCCACGGATGTTTTTGCCACGCGCCACCTGGGACCTCGCGAGTCCGAGACCCTCGCGATGCTCGCGGAGCTGGGCTACAAGTCGCTGGACGCGCTCGCGAATGCCGCGGTTCCGCAGGTAATCCGCATGGCCGGCGATCTGCAGCTGCCGTTGGCGGCGAGCGAGCACGAGGCGCTGCGCGAGATCGCCGCGCTGGCCGCGGAGAACGAGATCCGGCGGAGCTACATCGGCTTGGGCTACACGGACACGGTCACGCCGCCGGTCATCATCCGCAATATCCTTGAAAATCCGGGCTGGTACACGCAGTACACGCCGTACCAGCCGGAGATTTCGCAGGGCCGCCTGCAAGCGCTGCTGAATTTCCAGACGGTGATCACGGACCTGACGGGCTTGGACATCGCCAACGCATCGCTGCTGGATGAAGCGACGGCGGCCGCGGAGGCCATGTCGCTGTCCTGGGGCCTGCAGAAGGGCTCGGCCAAGATCCACACGTTCTTCGTCGACGCCGGGTGTCATCCGCAGACGATCGCGGTGGTGAAGCAGCGCGCGCTGCCGCTGGGTCTGGAAGTGCAGGTTGGCGACTACGCGTCGCTGGATTTTGCCGCGACGCCGGTCTTTGGCGTGCTCCTCCAGTATCCGACGACGGACGGCAACACCTTTGACTACACGGCGTTCTGCGCGGCGGCACATGCCCACGGCGCGATCGTCACGCTGGCGTGCGACTTGCTCGCCCTGGCGCTCATCAAGTCGCCCGGTGAGCTGGGCGCGGACATCGCCATCGGCAATTCCCAGCGTTTTGGCGTGCCGATGGGCTACGGCGGTCCACACGCGGCCTTCATGGCCGTGCGGGATGCCTACAAGCGCGCGATGCCGGGACGCCTGATCGGCGTGTCGTTGGACGCGGCGGGCAAGCCGGCGCTCCGTTTGGCGCTCCAGACGCGCGAGCAGCACATCCGCCGCGACAAGGCGACGAGCAACATCTGCACCGCGCAGGTGCTGCTGGCCATCATGGCGAGCATGTACGCGTGCTACCACGGGCCGGCGGGCGTCCGTGCGATTGCCCAGCGCGTGCACGGCATGACGGCGGTGATGGCGCGCATCCTGACGGAATCCGGCCTGCACATCGCGACCCAGACGTTTTTCGACACGCTGCGGTTCCAGGCCGGCGAGCGGAAAGCGGCGATCCTGGCGGCGGCGGACGAGGCGCAGTTGTTGGTGCGGACGTATGCGGACGGATCGCTCGGCCTGACGTTTGACGAAGCCGTGACGACCCACGATCTGGCGATCCTCGCGACCGTGCTGACGGGCCGCGCGTGGTCGGAAACGGAAGTGGTGGCGTTGGCGCACATGACGGATGCGCCGGGCTTTGGCGAGTTGACGCGCGCGACGGCGTACCTGACCCACCCGGTGTTCGCGACGTACCACAGCGAGACCGAGATGATGCGGTACTTGCATCGCCTGCAGTCCAAGGATCTGTCGCTGACGACGTCCATGATTCCGCTGGGCTCTTGCACGATGAAGCTGAACGCGGCGGCTGAGATGCTGCCGATCACCTGGCCGGGCTTTGCCAAGCTGCACCCATTTGCGCCGGCCAACCAGACGCGCGGCTATGCCAAGCTGTTCCATCAGTTGGAGGCGTGGCTCTCGGAAATCACCGGCTTTGCCGCGTGCTCGCTGCAGCCCAATGCCGGCAGTCAGGGTGAATACTCGGGCCTGCAGGTCATCCGCGCGTTCCACGGCCAGAACGGCCAGGGGCACCGCAACGTGTGCCTGATTCCGCAATCCGCGCACGGCACCAATCCGGCGACCGCGACGATGGCGGGGATGCAGGTCGTGGTCGTCGCGTGCGACGCTGCGGGCAACATCGACGTGCCGGACCTGAAAGCCAAGGCCGCGCAGTACGCCGACAAGCTCGCCGCGCTGATGGTGACCTATCCGTCGACGCACGGCGTGTTTGAGGCGGCCATCAAGGAGATCTGCACGGTCATCCACGCGGCCGGCGGGCAGGTCTACATGGACGGCGCCAACCTGAACGCGCAGGTCGGGCTGTGCCGCCCGGGCGACATCGGCGCGGACGTGTGCCACATCAACCTGCACAAAACGTTCTGCATCCCGCACGGCGGCGGCGGTCCGGGCATGGGGCCGATTTGCGTCGCCAAGCACCTCGCGCCGCTGCTCCCCGGGCACCCGTGCGTCACGACCGGCGGCGCGCGCGCGATTGGCCCGATCTCCGCGGCGCCATTCGGCAGCGCGAGCATCCTGCCCATCTCCTGGATGTACATCCGCATGATGGGCGCGGACGGCCTGAAAAAGGCGACG
Organism: uncultured Myxococcales bacterium; assembly: GCA_903850505.1. Classification (GTDB taxonomy): domain Bacteria; phylum Myxococcota_A; class UBA9042; order UBA9042; family UBA9042; genus CAIYBN01. The sequence goes on from CAINLT010000525.1 coordinate 2,572, forward strand.
CAGGTCGCGATCCTGAACGCCAACTACGTGGCCAAGAAGCTGTCGGCGTACTACCCGGTGCTGTACACGGGCCAGAACGGGCTGTGCGCGCACGAGTGCATCATCGACACGCGGCCGTTGAAAGCGCTGGGGATTGAAGTCGACGACATCGCCAAGCGGCTGATGGACTACGGCTTCCACGCGCCGACCATGAGCTTCCCGGTCCCGGGCACGCTGATGATTGAGCCGACCGAGTCGGAATCCCAAGCCGAGCTCGACCGCTTCATCACCGCGATGGTGGAGATCCGCAACGAGATCGCCAAGGTGGAGAGCGGCGTTTGGACGCTGGCGGACAACCCGCTCAAGTCCGCGCCGCACACGCAGGACGCCGTGCTCGCCGCGGATTGGCCGCATGCGTACTCGCGCGAAGAAGCGGCGTTTCCGGCGCCGTGGCTGCGCGACCACAAGTTCTGGCCGTCGGTGGCGCGCGTCGACAACGCGTGGGGCGACCGCAACCTGCAGTGCATGTGCCCGCCGATTGAAGATTACGCCCAGTGAGCGCGCCGCTGCCGTTTGTCGCCATCGATTTTGAGACTGCCGACAACGGCGCGGACAGCGCGTGCGCGATTGGCCTCGTGCGCGTGGAACAGGGTGAAATCGTCCAACGCGTGACGCGCCTCATCAAGCCGCCGCGGCGCACGAACCAGTACGCGCACATTCACGGGATTCGCTGGGAAGATGTGGAGCACGAGCCGTCGTTTGGCGAGCTCTGGCCGGACATCGCGCCGGTGCTGGAGGGCGCGAGCTTCTTTGTCGCGCACAACGCGTCGTTTGACCGGCGCATCCTCCATGGCTGTTGTCTGGCGTACGGCATCGCGCCGCCGCCGCAGCCGTTTGAATGCACGGTGGTGCTGGCGCGCCGCACCTGGCGCATGCCCAAGAACGATTTGGCGACGCTGGCGCGGTTCATCGACTTCAAGCTGAACCACCACGAGGCGGGGTCGGACGCGGAGGCGTGCGCGCGGATCCTGCTGGCGGCGCGGGCGCATTTGGCGAAGCAGAGTTTGGGGGACTGAGAGCCTGTGAAAACTTGTTTTCACGGGCTCTCCCAGGCCGCAGTTGCGGACTGGCAGCGGCCGAAACGGCCTGAATTCATCTCAGGCGGTTCTTGGCCGCTGGATCAAGACAAAAGCTCAGAGGTTGGGAATTCGAAGAATTCGCAACCTCTGAGAGTCCAAGGGTTGGACGGGGCGTTGTGACCACTGTCGATTGAGGTCCGCGTGCAGCAGCAGCGCCGTCGCGTCTGCGGAACAAGCGAGGGTGCTTGTGGCAACGCGAGCCGGACTAGGACTTGACGCAAAGCCCCTGCTTGCACTTCATCCCGTCCATGGGCCCCCCGCATTGGTCCCCTTCCTTTTTCGCCGTATGCACACAGCCGGTTGCGGGACTCCACGTTTCAATCGTGCAAAGGTCGCCATCGTTGCAATCAAACGGGTCGCCGATGAGCCCGCTGCCGTTCGCCGCGCAAGCATAGCAGTGGCCACCGTGAGGCGCGAGGCCGTCCATGCACGCGCCGCCATTGCAGGTGTCCGGCTGGCAGCCGTCCTTCGCGGAGCAGAACGACGCTTCGGGGCAGTACTTGTCGCTCACGCATGGAATGCCGGGTGTTGGGATGGTCGGGCAAGTGCCGCTGCTCCAGTCAGAGCACGTGAATGCGCCACCCGTTCCGCCGGGTGGAACGCAGTACCCAGGGCAGACTGGCGCCCCGGGAACGGAGGGATTGGGCGGACAGTAGTGCTGGGAGTTGGAGACGCAACCGCAGTTGAGCTTGGTTTCGGAGTTGAGGCAATCCTGTTCGTAGTAGCACCTGTGTCCCGCGCTGCACTTCCTCTTCACACTGCCTCCGCAATAGTTGTTGTTCAGAGTCGGCCAGGAATGATCCCCGCACGGGCAGTCGCCAAAATCAGTGCAAGTTGCATCTTCGCTCGGCTTGACGCACGGCTGCGCCGCGTGCACGCACTTCCCGGTCTTCGCATCGCACGCATCCGCCGTGCAAGGGTCGCTGTCAAAGCAAGGCTCCGTGTCGCCCGTGCACGCGCCCGCGAGGCAGACGGCGCCGGAGCAGGAGTTGCAGCTGCCACCGTCCGGGATTGGTGCGTGGCTGCACGCGAGAGTCGTGGGGTCGCAGGCGTCAGTCGTACAGGAGTTGCCGTCATCGCAGACGCCCTTATGGGTGCAGGCAAACCCGATCACGCAGGCATCGATGGTGCACTTGTCGCCGTCGTCGCAGTTGAGCGGTTTGCCGAGGCATTTCTTCTGCGTGCAGGTGTCGTCGGTCGTGCAGATGTCGCCGTCGTCACAAGGGGCAACGCTGGGCGTGAAGGTACAGCCAGAAGCGACATCGCACGCGTCAATCGTGCACGGGTTGCCGTCAACACAATACGCCGGAAAGTGCGCACACGTGTCGGTCGTCCCGCTGAGACACTGTTCGTCGGTGCACGCGTTTCCATCGTCGCAGCCCAAGACGAACTCATGGACGCAGCCGATGCCTGGCGAACACACGTCAAGCGAGCAGGGACTTGCGTCCGTGCAACTCGGCACTTTCTTTTCATAAACAGTGTACTTATGAACGCATAGGCCTGTGGCGTCGCAGGAATCCTCCGTGCAGTCGTCGCCGTCGTCGCATGGTGTCGTGCACGTGGGCATTGCAACTTCAGCATCGGCAGCGTCGTCGCCCACGTCTGTCGCAGCCGTGTCGAGCGCATCCTCGCAGTCACCCTGGCAAGGCGAAATCGCGACATCCTGGGCCACCGCATCGGCATCATCAGCCGCGCCTGCCCCGCTGCCAGAACCGCACGTGGCGAGAAACAGCCCAGTCGCAACCAGAGTCCCGATGCGCGCATAGGAACTCCCGTACGGTCCGCCACTTGAACTTCCCGTCCACATCGAGTTCCTCCGCAGCCTCGGTCCGGCAAGCCGCCCGCCGCCGAATACTTGGAGGCGGCGCGAGGGCGGCGCGGCAGGATGTTACCGACGCTTCGGCCTCATTGTGCCGCTTCCGCAGGCCTCGTCAAGCCGCAAAACCACGCGGTTTTGGCCACTTCAGCCAGATCTCGCCATCCGCGGCCAGCAAGCCCGCCGCAGCCGAAGACTTGGAGGCAGATCAAGGCGGGCGCGGTAGATGCAAGCTGCCACACACCCGCTCGCACCCGCGCCCGATCCGAAGCATGAAGTCCAGCGCCGCCATCCGGATGTGCGTCATCCCATCGCGCCACGGCGTCGTCAGCATCAGCCTCCGCCGCTCGGCCAACCCCACCCTACCTCGCCGGCAAATCCTTCTTCGGCGACAGCGCGATCGGGCCAAAATTCTGCGGATACTTGCCCCGGATCGGCCCGTAAAACGCCTGCAACTTGGCAAAATCCTCGTGCATGTCGCCCGTTGGCTCCAGCAGCGGGCCAAAGCCGCCGACCTTGTTCTCGTAGTCGAGGAAGCCACAGAGAATCGGCACTTGGGCGGCCAGCGCGATGTGGTAGAAGCCCGAGCGCCAGAACGGCGAGCGCGAACGGGTCCCTTCCGGAGCAATCGCCAGCAGGATCTTGTCTGCGCCGCGAATCGCCGCCGCCGCCTGCTCCACCTGATTGGCGCGCTTGCTGCGGTCAATCGGCAGGCCGCCGGTCCACCGCATCAGCGGCCCCATCGGTCCCTGGAACAGCGTGTGCTTGCCGATCCACTTGACCTCAAAGCCGATGTCCCACGCGACCGCGAGCATGAACGCGAGGTCCCAGTTGGTCGTGTGCGGCGCGGCGATGACGACCATCCGCGGGATGTTGGGCAGGACGCCAGCCGTGTGCCAACCGTTGGCCTTGAGCCACGCCTGGGCGATGCGCCGCTTGAAGCGGGTCATCGACGTGTTCGGCAAGATGTGCACGCTGTCGGATTGCAGGCGGGTGGCGCTCATGTCAGCACGATAGGCCGGTTTGTGGCTGACGGGATGGTACGTGCAGTGTTGGCCCTTTGTCTGTCACGGTTTGTTCATTTTGGCCGGCGTCAGGCGCACCAACCACGCCAACGCCAACGGCGCGCCGTGGAGGTACAGACCGGGCAGCCAGGACGGCACGAGGCCGATGTCCGGGCGGGCGTAATGGAACGCGCCGGTCGCGCTCAGCGCCGCCTCAAAACTGGTTCCGCACACGGCCAGACCCAAGCCTTCCACGA